>CP126121.1:2768814-3089291 GCA_030123625.1 Nitrospira sp. | reverse complement strand
GGCGCGCCAAGACGCGCCTTTCCACGGGCAAGCCGCAGCGAGGTCCGCGAGGCGACGAAGAAGGAGCCTCACGTCTGCGGACGGGCGCGAGTTGGTGAGCGCCCAGTGTCTTAAGGCGGAGACGTACGCTTCGGTACGTTGAGCCTCTGAGGTTCACGCCGTGCCGAATAAGGCACGGCACGCCTGTGAACGCCGCCGAGATGGTGAGGCGGCTGTGTCCCGCGAGAACGCCGTTGGCGGACTTTTTCAACATCCTGCTAGGCTCGTGGAGCCGGTTGCGCGGTAGCTCCCGCGGGCTGATTCAGTGCGGCACTCTGGGGGGGCGGAGCCGCAGTCACGGCTGGAGGGGCGGCGGCCTGTTGCGCCGCGGCCTGAGCGTCGGCCTCGATCGCATCCGCCTCATGGACCGACTTCTTGAACCCCTTGATTGCTTTGCCGAGCCCTTCACCCAATTGCGGCAATTTCCCGGCTCCGAATATAATCATCACAATCATGAGTATAAGAATCAGCTCGGTGAATCCCAAACTGCCAAACATAGTACACCTCTTCCTCAAAATGAATTAGGATCTTGATTCATCCTTCGGCTTTTTGGCAAACCGCTCCTTTAATCGCTTGCGGGTCTCTTCGGCCTTGTCGAACATCTTGCACTTATCATACACACTGATGAGGTTGTAATACGCGAGCGGTTCATCGGGACTGTGCTCCACCGCACTCTCCATAACCCTGACCGCCAAATCGGTCTTCTTATGATTGAGCGCGATTTCCATCAGTTTGAAGCTCGATTCCAAATGCTTGGGATCGAGCTCCAAGGTGCGAAGGTAACACTGAATTCCCACGTCGATCGTGTTGTAGTCGGACACGTGAGGGTTGTCCAATTCAATATAGACGCTGGCAAGGTTGTACCAAGCGATCGGATCGTCAGGCGTGATTTCGACGAGACGTTCGTAGTAACTCTTCGCCTCCATGTATTGCTTCTTGTCTGCGTAGAGCCTCCCAAGATTGAACAACGCCAGGACATCATGCGGGAAGATATCCAAGGCATGTCGAAACTCGGCCTCGGCTTCATCGGCCATGTTCTTCGTCGCATAGATCGTTCCCAGGTTTGAATAATACATGGCCAGCGAGCGATTCATTTCCGCGCGAAGGGACTCCGCCATCTCAATCGCTTTCTTGACTTCCGCCAACGCGTCGTCAAGCCGCCCTTTGCTGAAGTACAGTTCACCGAGTCTACAACGAGCCTGAAAGTCATCCGGTTCGCCGACTAATAATTTTTCGATCTCGGAGATCTCTTCGTCCGGAGTAAGCGGCTGATCGCCGGGGTCGAGAACGATCTCCGATTGCGATGCCGTCTGTTCTGGATTTTCCATAATCATCTCGCTCTGAAACTAGGCCTGCCTTGGGAGTAGGCCGTCCGATGCCGACATCACGGGGCCGACGGCGGTCGGCACCGATTCAGCGGCGGTCGGCTTCACTCGATCAAGGGCAAGCAACATGACCCCAAGAACGACCATTAACGTAAGATTCGAGAACAATAGGGCATAACCGGCGACGAACATCAGACCGATCCCATAGCCGGCCAATCGCCCCATCATCAGCAATTTGACGACGGTGTAGGACCAGCAGAGCAATCCCCCGACATACACCGCAAACGGGAGATAGAAGGTATAGCCCATTCCGAATTGAAAGATCCAACCGATGCCTTGCGACGCCTGCCTGACGGCAGAGGCCAATGTAGGATTATACAGGTCCAAGACGTAGTCTGCGACGAGGAGGGCTGAGAAAATGGTTCCCGTCGTCGCCCAAAACCACATGGCTCGGTTCCGCTGCCGTCGATTCGTCGTCCGCAACGAGAGACTCTTGCTCTTGCCATAGGCCACAAACACGAAGAAGCTGGCGAGAACCATCAATGCTTCACCCATACGATGAGACTCGTAGACCAGGGGCGGTGACGCGATCGTTCCCATCAACCCGTAGATCGTCGAAACGATCTGATAGTACAGCCATCCTGAAACACCCAAATAATACGTGACCGCCAGCGCGCGTTGTGCCGGCTCGCGGTGGGCCATCACATATTCCCACACAAACGCCGTCAGCACCAGCAGCGTCAATCCGTTGTAGACGATTGCGCCCGGCATGCCGGGCTGCACAATGAGAAACATCACGGTCAACAGCAACAAGAGTGCAGCCCCCACACTCCCAAGCTTGCTGAGCCGGCCTGTGTCCGGTCCTCCCCATCGGTTGATCAAGGTCAACGTGAGTGCCAAGAATAACAACACGGCGACGATGTTGAGGAGCCACGTGCCCACCTCGGTCAGAGCGGTGAATGTGGGAGTGATCCACGGGTGATCTGCCGCCATCTTGCTGAGATGCATTCCCAATCGGGAGACCAGACGATAGAGAACCAGCTCGAGAAAAGAGGTCAGAAGAACGAGTTTGACGGTATACTCGAACAGCGGACCGAAGTCTGAAACTTTCCCCGTCACTCGCTCGCTGAGAGCTGCTGCCTTCATGACCACACCCATAGAATCAGCCATTATAGCTCTCGCAAAAAAATGAGGTCAATGCGCGGCTATCGGCGCCTGCCCGGCTCCTTCTTTCGCCCTGGAGATGTACAGTAGCCCGTCCGCCATCGCATAGTTGAAGGGCAGCTCGCACACGACTTCGCTGATCCGCTCGTAGACATACTGATACAGTCGCTCTGCTTCTTCGGGAGTCATGCCCTCTTGCACTTCATAGAAAAATCCGAGGCTCAAGTCTTCCGCAGACGGCCGCATGATGCGTCGAATTCCGTATCCTCCTGGATCGCTCATAATGGGGGCTTCCTTTTCCAAGTCGAACAGGCAGGGTTGGCAAGAAAACCCGTACGACTCCTGGAGTCTCTTGTTTTCAACGATAAAGTTCATGGTTTCCAGCGCTTCTTCCTCTCTTTCCGTCGGGAAGCCGACGATGATGTAACAATGCACGGCGATGCCGAGATCCACACAGTCATCCGCGATCCGCCGGACCCATTCTTGCTTGATTCCCTTCTTCATGAAATCCATGACACGTTGATTGAAGGACTCCAACCCAAAGACGATTTTCAAACATCCGGCATCACGCATTGACGCCAACAGCTCGCGTGAAAGATTTTTCTCGAACCGCATCTCGCATGTCCATTTGACATCGAGCTCGCGCTCGATCATTTGCTGGCACAATCGTTTTGTCGGTGCCAGCGCAAAGCATTCGTCGGTGAAAAAGAAATGGCGTGCGCCATAGCGTTGCTTCAGCCATTGCAGTTCCTCGACCGTGCGCCCCGGGTCCTTTTGTCTGAAATTCTGGTGATCGAGGGTCAGTGCGCAGAACGCACAATCTTTGTAGTAGCAGCCCCGCGAAAATTGGACCGGCAGGACCGGCTCCGGCGATAAGTAGCGATGCAGCGGGAATCCGTCATAGTTCGGCGCGGGAAGCTGATTGACATTTTCTGAATAGAACGGTTGATTGACCGTAATCTTGCCGTTCTGCCGATAGATCAGATTGGGAACCTTACTGTAGTCCTTCTTTCCTGCCAGCTGATTGACCAATTCCAACAAGGCTGTTTCGCCCTCAAACACCACGATATCATCGGTCAATTCGAAGAGGCTCTGGCAACGACGAATATTGTCCACGAGACGGGTAAAGATACTGCCACCGATGGTCACGTGAAGGTCGGGGGCAGCCTCCTTAATCAGTCGACAGAGCGTGAGGCCTGGGATGATTTGGGAGGTGGCCGTAATCGAGACCCCGATAAGATCGGGACGGCTGTTGACGATCGATGGGATGAATCGGTCGCGAAAGAGGCTGAGAAAGGGATTCTGGGCTTCGTCACGAATAACCCGCATCAGATCCTTGGAGGAATAAATGGAATAGTTCTCGAACTGATTATCCACAACTGTGAGCCTAGTCGGGAAATAAACCGAGGAAACGACTTCCAGCCACTTGTCGATCATGAACAAGCTGGCTCGATAAGCGTCAGGATCGTAAAATCCTTCGCTGCGCAATGTTTCCTTGGCAAGCTCAATACGGTCAACGAGATAGGAGAATCGGTCGAGCGAATCGGTCACCTTCGCATAATGCTCACGGCTTCCCGGACCTGTCTCCCCTGTTTGAGTCTTCTCAAGTTCGTGCTGCTTGGCAATCAAACGCTGATAGACTTCGGCCGCATAATCTCTGGTCAATACGGTATCCAACAATTCAATACCAAGGTCGCGCTGCGACACGTCGGAAATCCCACCTTGACGCAAAAACCCCGTCAAAGACGGCAAACTGAGATAGGGTTGAGAGGGATGCCAGGTCGGAGGGAAGAGCAGTGAGATTTTCATGCGATGCTTGTCCTTTTATGCTTGAAAATCAGTATGTTCGAGATGCTCTTCTCTTATACCCTCCGTACTCCGCGAAATGCAATCCTGCAGGCATAGAGAGACATCAGCCAATGCTAGGAATCACCAACAAGAAGGCCTCGAACCGTTCCCTCATTTCCCGGGATACCGATCCGAGGCCTCTGTAAACGTACGTGACGCGGCAGTACTATCCGCTCAAATGCCGCTTGGGTTGCTATAGCTTCAGCGTGAACCAGGTCGAAAGCGACTTCATGCCGTTCCGCTCGACATTGGCACCGTCCCACACTGCAAAAGCGATCGGCACCGATATCCCCGACTTGAACTGCACATCGTTCGCATCGCCGCTCTCCAACGTCCGCTTCACGACCACCCGCCATGTCGGACCGGTATAGCCTCCGCCCTTGACGGATCCCGCTGGTTCCCAGACACCATTTCCAATGACATCCTGGTGAGCTTGCGTCGTGAGGGTGCTGAAGCCGTTCGCGCTCAAATCTTCAACGGCACTCACGCGAAGTGTCGGATCAGATATGATGTTTCCAGACCAGATACCAGGATTGAACGGCCCCAGGCTTCGACCGATGCGGTCCGGATAGGTGACGCCGCCGGCTGGCTCTTCAAAATAATAGTCCCAGAAAATGCCGGGGTACTGATCGTCCACATCCCAGATTCCCGCGCTGTCCTTGCCGAGATCCTTCTGCCATTCGGCATTCCATCGCCAGATATTGGTCGTCCCGCCGGACTGCCCCATGCACTGGAACGGCGGAGCCCCGGCTGTATTGACCGGAAACATCACCGCAACCTGGTCCCGAAAATCTTGCGGGCCGATCGTCGTGTCATTCTTCGTCTGATCACTCCACTCCAGCCGCAATCCGATTTCCTTGCCGTTGGTCATGGCCTTGACGAATATCGACTTCACCGAGATATTCGGATGCATCGGTGTCGTGATGAGCTGACCGCTCAATGGAACGACAACACCCGGGACACTTTCCCAGATGGGATTGGCGCC
Organism: Nitrospira sp.; assembly: GCA_030123625.1. Classification (NCBI taxonomy): domain Bacteria; kingdom Pseudomonadati; phylum Nitrospirota; class Nitrospiria; order Nitrospirales; family Nitrospiraceae; genus Nitrospira; species Nitrospira sp. The sequence goes on along the minus strand of CP126121.1, from coordinate 3,083,930 downwards.
GTCCATGGGAATCGGGCCCTTCACCGTCTTGGCCGGTATCGTCACCGGCTGACTGACCGCCAGCGGTACTCGCCCCAACGTCAGCATCAGGCCGACAGTGAGGGCGGAGAGAAGAATGGCAAACACCAATTTCCTGTTGGTCGTCTGCGCTACCCTCATAATGCTACTCCCTCCTCTATAAAGATGGCTTTAAAGATGGCTTTTGACTGAACCCCTACTGATTTTCTCATGCGGTTCCGGAAGGTCCCCCTTCTTCATGCCCCTTCTCTTTCTCTTTCACATCCATGAACGACTGTGCACCGACTTCATTCAACAACATGGTCAATTCGTTTCCCTGATCTTGTGCACCGCATTCATAGGTCTGACCTTCGGGGGAATTGAATGTCGCAGGACGATAGTCGGTTTCCGTATAGGGCTGAGGGGTCACGCTTAGGAAGGCCGTCTCAAACTCCATCCACTCAGCGGTCATATCGGCCACTAATTTGAAGAGACCGGAGTCCGCTTTCTTGGTCAGCATGCGACAGAACAGCGGTACCCATCGGCCGATATGATTTTTGACGAACTTCTTCTGCGCATCCACCACGATTTGTGTCTTCTCCGGCCCATCGTGACAGCGCGAGTAGGATTCCTTGTAGGCAAGAAAATGCATGAACTCGAATTCAACACTGAGGTGATCCAGTCGCTCATGGATATCTTTCGACAATTCGACTCCGAAGGCTTTGTAGAAGCCGGAGATATCGCCCATGACGTGAGATTGCGCAAACACATGGTCGTTCCCGAAAAGAGTTTCATAGGGAGGGCAGTCGAGCGTGATCACATTACTGAAGACACGGCGATGTTCCGACTGAAGGTCGCTCAGCTGCCAGTTGACACATTCGGAAGCGATGAGGCTCTCCACCCGATCAAATTGTTGCTTCAGCGCGCCCAACTTTTCCTTGGCTCTCCCACCGTCATCGGTTCCCAGAGCGACTTCCAATGCACTGAGAGCAGCACGGCCATCCTCCACGAATTCGCCGCACCGCAGGTAATCCAGAAATTCTTCATCTTCGGGATACAGAAGACTCCAGGAAATGAGCAAATAGATTTTACTGCGGTTCAGCGCGCGTTCGACGGCGGGAGAATCTTTGATCGTGGAAGGGTTCGGCAGTGTGGCGGTTGCTGATGCAGATACCCCTTGCATCGGCTGTTGACTCGTCATAGTGTTCGTCTCCTGGCCGCCTCGTTCATCCTACCCTCAAGGTCGGGCGACAGAACCATGTATGTATATGAATAAGGGTAGTACGAAGTCAAGAGTGAATTGGTTCGATGTTGCGAACTGAAATTTTCCACTGAACAATCTCGGAGGAATGACGTCATCATGAATAGATCCTTGCCAGATGTCTCGACGGTATCACACGGATTGCAACTCGGTCGCTGACGGCCCTGCAGACCATCTCACACATTCCGCATCCGACACAGGCTTCTTTCACCACGGAAAGACGCAACGACGCAACATCCATCACAAGGGCATCCATTGGACATTTCGACACGCACGCATGACATCCCTGTCCCGCCGTACAAAGACGGTGTGAAACCGCAGCGGTTCCCATATGGACGTGGTTGATCCCCACGACGGGCAAGAGCGCGTCCGTTTCACATGCCGCGATGCAGGGTAGGTCTTCGCAGAGGAGGCAGGGTGATTGATCCGCAAAAAGAACCGGAGTGCCGCTCTCCGGATGTGCGACGATCGCGCCGGGCGGACAGGCCGTGACGCAATCATTGCACTGTGTACACCGTTCAAGGAACAATTGTTCTTCCACCGCACCAGGAGGGCGCAGCCAATCAATACGCGTCGATGCAGGAGGAGGCTCCGCTGGAAGACCATCCGTCTGTTTGACGAGTTCATGCGCAGCCCTAACTGTAGAGATAACCGAATCTTTCAGGAAATCTCGTCGGCCATATGCTGGGTTGGTAGCCATGGATCTCAAGAGGCTAAGGTCCAGGCTGAGGCTGAGTCGAGAAGCGCTACCTCTTGTTTCCGACCTTAACCTTGACCTTCAACCTTATCAGGTTCTACATCACCCCGTCGGCACGCAGCTTATACACCTCAACACACCGATCACAGGCTCCGAAATCTACGTCCCATCCTGGGTGATTCTCACGAATGAAGTCGAGCACGTACGATTCCACTTTCGTTCCCATATCTTCGACCCACGAATAGGTGGGAAACCGGCACAGCGGGCAAGGGAAACCCGGCATGAGCATGACCTTATTTTCAGTCTCCGGGACCTCACCGCCTTCCACATCGACGGCTCGATCCATCACGCGGAGCGTGTCGCCGGCCATCTCAATCAGCTCTGAATGGGTGAAGTATGAAGTCTGCCAAAGCCCCTCGAACACCGACTTCAGTTGAGGAGGCGGGATCTTTCGGTACCACGACCGGAATTCCTTGAATCGATCCTCCTTGCTCAGCATGGGTTCCTTGCCGGCCGTCACCAGCCGACTATCGACGCTCAAGCTCCAGAGCACACGATAGCGCTGTAAGATCAACGTCTCTTCGCCGGGATTCAGTCCCACCTTGGTATCAGGATCGTAAGCAAACTGCGGATCGATCATATCGGAGATGTGCATCAATTCATGGCGGCAATAGCGGGTCAATGCCGGGTCATAAAATCTGCGTGGAATCAGTTTGATCCCAACGCCCTTCATCCCCTTCGCCTCAAACTCTTGAGCCAAGCCTTTTTCGACAGACCCCCATTTCCGAAGAATATCGACGCCTTCCTGATCTTCCTTCAGCACGCCCTTGACCAGGACGATGCCGACCTTTTCCTTTAACAGCGGATATTCGTTAAACGAATCCCGCACAATATCCGAAAATCCCCAGATACCGAAGAGATATTGATAGAGCTTCTTGAACTCGGCCTCTCGGTCTTCGAGGGTGAACTTCTCATAAATCGGGTCGGCATGCTCATGGAATTCCTTGTAGTACGTAGGATCGCCTTCTCGCTCTGTCTTCTCAACGAACGAGTCGATCACTTCTTGGAGCAAAGCCGGTTGGAATCTGATTTCCACGGAAGAACCTCAGTGGCTCAAGGAGGCCACCTTGAGATATCCTATACGACTACGACAACTATCGACGACATAGCGATGAGCCAACTTAGCGCTTCGGCGATGCCTTTTAGAACACGAGAATACGCTCAGCGTCAACCCTGAGCACCTTCCCCTCGCCTCTCGCAAACGAGACGGTCGAAGGGTTGACTTGGCCGCGAGGCATCTCTTACGATCCGAACGACGAGGAATTATACTGGTCGGGCTGTTGCTCAATCAAGGAGCACGCGGCTGAGAAAAGCAAACCATCAATCATGTTGGAATCACAATGAACCCTTCGCTTGTGAACGCCATTTCGGAAACGACAGCTGCATCAGCAGCTCCCCTCGATTTCTTAGGATACTGGACCACTGACTGCCGGGAAGTGAAGACGTTCCGTGGTCATTCGCATGGAGTCTGGGCGGTCGCCTTTTCTCCCGATGGGGTAACCCTCGCCAGCGGCGGCGCCGAACGCCTCGTCCGCATATGGGACATCGAAACCGGTCGATTGCTGCGCTCCCTTCGCGGTCACACCAATGATATCCGCGCCGTCGTTTTCACTCCGGACGGACAGGCCCTCGCCACCGGCAGCGAAGACCGCACGATCCGGTTATGGAACGGCAAGACCGGCGAGCCGATGAAACTCTTGTTCTCACGTTACGATCATAATGTCTGCTGCCTCTCGCTCTCGCCGGACGGCCTCATGCTCGCACGCGGCAGCCACAACAAAGACATCAAGATTTGGGAAGTGACCACCGGCACCGAATTGATGACGCTGCTCGGAAAGGATGAATACGACCATCACTGGTCGGTCTGCGTGGCGTTTTCACCGGACGGCATTCATCTCGCCAGCGGGACCGACATCGGAAAGATCAAGATTTGGGAAGTGCTCCCGAGCGGGGAGGAGAAGGTGCTGCGCGACGGCCATTGGAAGGAGGATCAGGAAGATACCACTGAAACCCGCGGCTACTTCATCGCGGATGATGGCGCATTCCAAAAGCCGATGGACTACTGGATCGGGGCCATGACCTTCACTCCCGACGCCAAACTTTTGATTACCGGCAGCCGAGACGCTACCATCAAGCTGTTCGAGATGCCGAACGCGGTCGAGAAAAAGACCCTCACCGGCCATAAGGACTGGGTTCGCAGTCTTGCTGTGTCGCCCGACGGAAAAGTGTTGGTCAGCGCAAGCGACGACCAGACCATAAAGTTTTGGGATCTGGCCACCGGCCGGAATTTCCGAACCGTGAAAGGACACAGCGGCCCCGTGCGCTGCGTCACCTTTTCCTCGGACGGTAAACGCCTCGCCAGCGCCTCCTGGGACCGCACCGTGAAGCTGTGGGAAGGGGGAGAGAAAGCGGAAGAGTAGCTGGAGAGAACAGCCCGTAGCAAAACCGGCTGCCACTAAAATCTCTCTTCTGATCTGTATAGTCAGACAATGCAGGCTGAAGGTAGGACTCGGCGGATCGCCTGGCGAATCGTTCTCGCAGCCTCAACAGCTCGAAGTGCCTCTGCTTGTTCAACCGGCTCCCAAACTCCAGGGTATCGTCCTTCAATCGAGTAAGGATTCAATTCTTCGAGCAAGCGCGCGTCGAAGTCTACCAACAATCCATCCGGCAGTAGCGCATAGAGTTCCGTTAGATCATGAATCTTCGGAGGGTCGATTTGCCAAGAAATAAGTAGGGCTTTGAGATATTTCTCTGCGCACTGCTGTGCATGGAAGCTCACCGTACCCCAAGGGATTTCCCGCGCAGCGGGATTATTCTCGATATTGAGTAAGTCATGCTCGGCCTTGAGAACCCAAGCCCGGACAAGATCTTCCTCCTTAGGCCGCACGGTCATGCAGGATCTTTCCTTCCTGCCAAGCTGTCTTTATCACAGTGCCCGGCGCCTCTCGGTACGCTTCGAATTCTTCAGGAGTCACGACAATGACATCCTTAGGAACGCCCATGCCGGCCAGCAATCCATAGATCTCGACCGCTTGCCTTCGTTTAGATCCCTGCGGCTGCATCACGACAAGTAAATCGACATCGCTATGCGGCCCAGCTGTCCCGCGAGCGTGTGATCCAAAGAGAATGATTCGCTCCGGATGGAACCGCTCGACAATACGCCGTACCATTTCAGTGATAATAGCCTGAACCGTGCTGGCATTCCTTGGTGCTTGGACCATCTATTTGAACTCCTGAGCCGGAGAATACTCCTTTAGGCAGCAGAAATCATCTGGGGGGAGGTTTTTCATCTCCACCTGATAGATGCCACCGGCCGAAATTTCCGAACCCTGAAGGTCACAGTGGTGGAGTACGGAGTCTGGCCTTTTCTCCGACGGCAAACGCCTCGCCAGCGGTTCCTGGGATCGGACTGTGAAGCTGTGGGAAGGGGGAGAGGAGAGAAGACGGAAGAGTGAGAAGCTAAAGTCCTTTCATAGTTAGGTTACTGTGCGACCAACCATACTCGGAGTATAGATCACTCGCCCACTTCCTTTAAGTCATTCCTTATTGAGAAGCTTCTCTAATCTTCGCGCCTCTGGGACGCCCAAATTCACAAGTGCAGCAAGCAGTTGTTCTAAGTCACATTTTATTGCGTCCACGGTGTCCAGAGAAGCTGGTTCTTGTCGTAAGACCTGTTCAATCCATAAGCAGACACGGCGGCCAATTCCGTAATCGACCCAAACTCCGTGTCTGTAGGATAGCTCTGCAGCCAGATTCTAGCCGATGCAATAATGAAACGCAGGTGTGCTGGCTTTTGCGAAACTTCTATCAAGTTGAGCGTCACGAGGGCGACAAAGAGTGCTGGACAGCTTTTGACCAGCTTTTCCAGCACAGGAAGGAACCCAGGAAGACGATCAATATATACGGAAGGCAAATAGCAGCGAGGTGGCTGGCCGATGCCAGAGTCGTTAAAAAAGAGCACGGAGATCGCCGGCCCGATATGTGTCTCAATAGAACTGCCGCGTTGGCCTCGTAGCCGTTTCCACCCAGCACTAGCCATCAGACGGTCAGCGACCGTGGATCGAATACTAACTGCGACTGACTCCCCGAGGGCTCGATCATTGAAATATGCAATGTCACTGCTCCGTAGGAACGAAGGGAGAATGTCAAAGAATGACTGGTCAGGTAACGAACTAATCGGCACAAGGGCGAGCTGATCGATATCCGGCAGCGCTAGCCCTGGTAGGCACCGGGCCAACAGTTCATAATATGCAGCGTTCCATTCCTGTGGTGAGTTCTCAATGTCTTGGGGCGGGTCCAGCTTGGACCCATTTGCCTCCGCAGTCCAGTTTGCATACGCCCGCACCATCTCTCTGATCCATGGCCGTTTGTCCATGTCGACGAGATTTCGGAATTGGACGAGCCATACGGCTGCCGCCTGGTGGTCAGCGTATTCCTCACGTCGTGATCGCTGTCTTAATGGCTCTTCTCGCTCTACGCGTCCGCCACGGAGGCCGATACGATGCCGGGGTCGAGGGGTTTCCGCTGGAAAGTTCGGCCAGTTGGGTTCGGGACGTTCATTGCTTAGCCATTTCAGCTCTGCTTCCACGGCTTTCTGTAGCCGCTTGCGTTGGCCATCGACAGGCGCAGCGTCGTCTTCATCGGGGAGCCCCCGCCTGTGATGAGGCCGAACACATGCGGCAAAGGCACATCGCAGCAAAGCACGAAGCAAACGTTCATCAATAGCAGCAAGGGTTGTACCTGCTACGCCAAAGCCGTGTGCAGCAGCCGACTCGCCTCGTGTGGCAACCTCAAGAAGAGACCGTATCTCCTGACTACTGGCATTGTATTTTAGGGCGTGGATCATGCCCATGAAGGCAATCGCGACAGGGTTGTACCGAAGTCCAGATCGAAATCGAAGGACTGGATCGTCTTTGGTCTTCAGCGCCTGAGCAAAGACATCGAACGCCCAAGCCCGATATTTGGCGCGCAATTCATCATCACCATCGCGTAAGGCGATCGTAGCGGCGCTCACAATGGCATTTTTTCGTAAAAAGTCCTCGCCTTGATCCTCTTCTTCGCCTGGCTCTCTAGCCTCCAAATTGGCCATCACGCGTTGTGCCCATTCAACAGCCGCTGCCGCAAACTGGAGTGAGGACTTTGATGGTTCTTCCATCGCATTCAAGACGCTGAGCTGCATGCTGAAATCTTCCAAGCTGCCATGTTGAGCCCTCTCTAAAGAGAGAGCCTCAAGATGCTGACGTTCAGCTTCTGGTGACACATACTGGTGAGCCACTCCTTGTGTATTATCGGGCAGCTGAACAGATACTTCGTGCCAGTTGTTAGGGTCGAGGAGATTAATAGCGTGCCTTGCCATGAGGGCAGGATCGAATAGGTTGGAATTCTGAGCTGGTGGACCTAAGAGATCGGCTGCCCGATGTACAAGAGCTTTGAGTGTCATGTGCGGTGGATCGTGGTCTCCTAAAGCGTATCTACCAAGTAGGACTTCAAGCGAAACACGTCTCGAAACGCGCTTCTTGAGACTGGCTAGATTGACGATGCCAACCGGCTCTCTATTGAGCGCACCCAAACCGAACAAGTCTGCTTGTCCCATACTGTCCTGTAGCTGTCGTTGTCGATCCACACATAGAAGTTTGGAGCAGGCGACAAAAGGAACTGCCGCCTCGCGAGACTTCGGCCAATGCGAAAGTAGGAGGTCTACTGCGACGAGGAGAAATGCTGCGGGAGATCCAGAGGTCCCCAAGACATCACCGAGCACTGTATTAAAAGATTCTCCGTTTTCGATGCGGACGTGCCCCCACGCTTCAAGGGCCATTAGAGCTGACGTGATACAATAATGACCGGCAATGTCGCGTGACCACGTATATGATCGCGTCCAGGGGAAGGCCCTTTCACCGTCAGGGAACAGGATAATGATCGCGTCAGCATCGTAATCACGACCTTCGCTGTGGAAGTCGATCGCATGGTCCACGAGCCGTCGGATCAGCGCTCGCCCATGTTGAGGGGCATGGATCAGCAGTTCATAGAACGGTCCCTGCCCGGGCGACGGGGGAAGAAAGTCCAGATCATTGTGCGTGAACGGTTTTTCCCTCTCATAGCTATACTCGTTACGGTTGTGATGTGGCTTCTCAATAAGGGCAGATGCAGTGAAGTCCGCAAGTTCCAGAGGTGCAGCCATGGCGAGGCTCCCACGGACCTTCAGAACGCTGTGGACGATTGCATCCGCATTGGGACGTTGCCTCAATAGGCGCAAATATTCCTTTGCTAAGTCTGGAGTTCGATGGCAGCACAAAAGAAATCCACTTCGAATTGTGGATTCCATCACTCCGATCGAATCACGCCCGATGGCTCCTCCAAATGGCTGACGCAAGTCCCGAAAGTTTGCAACATGGCGCGCTGACTCAATCTCATTCAACCACCGAAAGTACCAAGGCAATAAATCAGGTGTGAGTGGATCATTCCCCAACGTAGGTGTTGACCATGCAAAATAGAAATCGGCTACATCAGGGATCAGCGACGGAGGCAGGCTCTCCCCAAGTTTCAGAATCCATAAGATTAATCGGTGCCAGGACAGCCCGCTCGGCATATGAATACCCGAAGAAGCTATTAAACTTGGATCAACGCCCAACGCTGCATATATCCTCCCGGCAGGCTCAACATCGACAGCCATTACTAGACGTATAAGTTCACGGAGGAGACTTCCGTTGTTTGCAAGCAGGACATTTGAAGTGCAAGCCAACAGTTGATAACTGATCTCCGATCGAATGAGCGCCAGTAATACAACCCGGCGCCACGAGCCGTGCACTCCCTCGCCACTCAGGCGGTCGAGAAGTGACTGCCACTGTGTGCTACTGGAGGCGTGTTCGAGGACCATGCGCGCAGCGAGTTCAACACCCCGTGCCAAGGCTGCAGGCGCAGGTCGGTCGAGCGGCAAACGGTCAAGTCGTGCTGGCTCGAAATGAAGAAGATTTCCGATTGCCCATTCCCGTAGTACATCATGACGGAATGCGACACGATCATTACCTAAATCACGGAGTGTCTCACTCCTAACCAAGGCATCAACTGCCCGTGGTGGTCGATGAGCCACATCTAGCACGTCGACACCAGACAGTGCCGCTTCGGCCAAAGCCCGGAGAAGTCTAGCCCGCTCTCGGTGTTCATCATCGCGTGGGCCGTCTGCCGTCTGCCACCACTGCTTGGCCATATCGACTTCAGTACGAAGACCTATCACTGCTTCTGGTTGACTTGATAGGCGGGCGAGTCGAAAGAGATTTCTAGATACTTCTCGTGCCGGGTGGTTAGCGGCCAAGAGCGGTGCGAGCCGTGGATCTGCATGTCTGAGCTCGTCAAGCTCTGTCTCGGTGAGCTCGCTGATCATGATTGGGTGAGCACGACCCAGGCTATCGAGCGCGTCAGGTGGAAGCCAGTTCGGCTCTTCTATTCCGAAGTTCCGTCTCGCCGTCGCAATCACGACGAAACCGGGGACCCCAGTTGTTTCACGAACAAGGTCTTTAACCGTCTTCTTCTCGTCTTCATCGAAGAAGTCCAGATTATCGACGAACAGAACCGCTCCACCATCGGCTGCCAGGTCGGCCAGCAGTTCGTGAGCGCTGCCATTGAACCCAAGCGTACCTTTCATTGCGCCCCATCCTCTTGGCACTGTTCGCTTGGGACTAAGTACGATAATCGGTGCCTCTGTACCAATCTGTTCGGCGAAGTGTTTAAGCACTCCCGACTTCCCCACCCCCGAATCACCACGGATCTCAACATAACGGCCGCTTTCCAGAGAGGCATGAACTGCGGCGGTGTGTGTATGGCGTGTCAGTCTCACGCTGCCGATACTATCGTTGATATCCGCAAGTGCATGGCGAGAAGCTTCGGAGAGCACTGCGCGTGCGGATGAGTAGCGTCTATAGGTGGCGAATCGAAACGCCCGTTCCTTTAGGTCCTCGAGTAGATGATCACGGGTGCGATCTCCACCAGCGGCCGCGACATGTATTGCGAGGTCGATCAAGGCTGTCCACAGACTTTCTGCACGATGTGTCTCGTCAGGATGGAGTGCACGGACAGCACGTTCTCTTACCAGAGCCTCGCATGCAGAGCCTTGAGCCGTGAAATCAAAGACAAGAATTTGGAGACGACTTAGAAGCTTCTTGACAGTCTCATCATCGTCTGATGACCCAGCCTCACGCAAATTGGCTTTGAAGGTTTGCACGAACGTGCGCATATCATCATTGGCAGAGCCGGGTCGGTTGATCCGTGCCATAAACGTCGCTGCATCACCTATCTGCCGTGCCCAGGTGAGAACATCCTGATAGGCACCATCGATCTTCTGAGATGTTCGTGCCGTTGCGATCGCGAGTTCATAACGGGTGCTCGAAAATTCCTTTTTTCGGGAAGTTTGAACTATTTGTCCAACGACCTTGCGAAATTCCTGATCAGTGCGCGTAAATTTAATTTGCCGCTTGACCTGGATTTCAAGCACAGCGGGACTTCCTTCTGCATCGTGAGACTTAACAATGACATCATCGAGGTATCGACCTTCAGCTGCGCGCTGGAACTCGACACGGTTGATCACCGTACCGAACAGCCCGCGCGGCTCCGCACCCGTCAGAAGGGACAATAGATAAAAAGCCCCAACCTGTCCCTCGAAATGGCTTCCGGCTGGCCCACTTGAAGCGGGACTACTTGCTTTCAATGTCATCAAACCTTGGCTTCAGGATCGATGGATTGGCAGGGTACCTCTTTCATTTTGAAAAATCAGCATTCGCATTGGGACAAAATATGTAGCTTCTCAAATATAAGCGTTACAAGGCGATGCCAAGCAGGGAACCGCGATAAAAGTTTATGCAGGAGACGGACCTTCAAATCCTGCTGATTGTTACCTTGAGTGTGTTAAGAGGAGAAATGAGAATCGATTCAGAAACATCGTCGACTCGAAAGGGTAGGAACCCCCCCAGCTTACCTTATTAAGTGGGTCGTCAGAGGAAAATGAGTCAAGTATGAGTCAAGTTATCCGCCAACCTGTTGAGGGCCCGGACTGTTAGAAGATGGGCATCGCTAAGAATCCCTCCCAAAATCCTTCGTAGGTCGAATAGGGCCTCCCCTTCATGGAAGGTCCTCGATCCAGTGAAGCCATTTCGTGTAGTGACTATGCTGAAGTGCATGGTAGAACTTGCCGTCGGCCGTCAAGAACGGCAGGTCTAGCTTCATCGCAAGGGCCAGATACAAGCTGTCGTACAAGCTTTGTTTGGTCACGTGAGCAAGATCGAAGGCAGCGAGGACCAGAGTTTCATCGGCGTGCTGGCGGATGGGGGCAAGGCGGAAGGCCTGCCAGACATCTTCGGCGTCCTGCATGGCAAGCTCGCCGCGGCGGCGTTTTTTCGACAGGACGTTGCCGACTTCTAGGGTGAGAAAGGCCGGGGCATGGAACTGAGCACCTGCGTGTTTGAGCCGCAGCGCTTGTTCACTGTAATTTTCCGGCACGAACCATTTGAGAATGACACTTGCGTCGATGACGTACGCGCTCAACGGTCGCGGTCCTCTCGAATCAACTCGGCGCTGTCGCTGAACTTTCTTCCGGACCGTTTGAGCCGCTCCCGTATGCGATCGGCAGCCTTCCAGAATTCCGTCGCCTCGTCTTTGGCGGCCTCCTCCAGAATGCGCTTCACTTCTGCCTGCAACGATCGCCCACGTTCCTTGGCCCGCTTCTTAAGTCGCCCGACCAACTTGTCGTCAAGGTTTCTGATCAAAATCTGAGCCATGAATTCCTCCGTCGTCCAATGACATCAACAATGTGCTAGCAGAATGATAGCCGCCAACGCCGATTCGTGCAAGCCCCCTCAATAAATAGGCTCGTGCAGCATCTTTACGATATCCTGCTCGATCGCCCCGATTTCCGCATCGATCGCTTCCAACGTCTCGGCTCATCAGTTCGGCGCGATTTCGTAGACCAGCGTCACCGACGCCTCGACTCTCATCTCCCCCGGCGAGATCGGCACATACGCGGCGCCCGATTCCGTCGCCATACGTGCCATGGGAGCGGCAGGCCTCATCATATGGCCACCCTCGCTAACCGATAACACTCGCACGAGTCTCATGTGCAATACTTCACTCAGCACGACGGCTTTCTCCCGTGCCTTGGCCGCAGCCTGTTTCAATGCGCTGAGATGTACCGATTGTTCATCACGCAACCCCCAGTGCAACCCATGAAAGCTGTTCGCACCGGCTTTTAAGACTTCTTCGATGACTGTGCCGACCTTGTCGAGGGTACGGATTTCCACCGTCACCATATTGCTGACGACGTAGCCGATAATTTCCGGAGGAGCAGGCGGCGTATCGGCGGAGCGTTTATTAGGTGGCGGTCGATACTGCGGAGAGACCGTAAAAGATGAGGTCTGGATCAGGTCCTTGTCGATCTGTAAGTCCCGCAGCCGATCCATGACATGGCTCATGGTGACGCTGTTCCGCCGCTGCGCCTCGGCGAGTACTTTACCGGGACTGTCCAAGCCGAACGTCACAAAAGCCGTATCCGGCGCGTGCGTCACCGTGCCGGTTTCGCTGACTGTGAGGGTCGGCGTCTCGGGCTTCGTCTCATCATGCGCCTGCACCGCAATTGGAAACCCCAGCAGCACCAGCCACCAGACAATCCACATGCTCATCCTCCTTTCAACGACGGGACAGTTCATTTCTGTTATGACTGCGGCAGCATAGTTTCCCTCAACTATGGCGCAAGAAATGCCGCCAGTCACTGAGACTTGACCCAAGCTGACGACATGCGGCATCTTCTCTCTTACCAGCATCAAAGGAGCTGTCATTGTGGCAACCGCATCCGCCATGCTTCCCCTCGGAACAGCCGCACCGCCTTTTTCACTCCGCGATGTGGTCAATCGTCAGATCTATTCGCTCGACTCATTTTCGGACAGGACCGCGCTCTTGATTATGTTTATCTGCAGACATTGCCCGTACGTGGTGCATGTCGAGCAGGAGCTTGCCAGACTCGGACGCGACTATCGTGACACGGATTTAGGCATCATTGCCATCAGCAGCAATGACCCTGTCGGGTATCCTGATGACTCGCCTCTCAAGCTCAAAGAAATGGCCTTACGCCTGGGCTTCACCTTTCCGTTCTGCCACGACGAGACACAGGAAGTTGCAAAGGTTTATCGCGCCGCCTGCACACCGGACTTTTATCTCTTTGATCGCGATCGGCGTCTGGTGTATCGCGGACAATTGGATGACAGCCGCCCCGGTAACAACAAGCCGGTCACCGGCCAGGATCTCCGCGCCGCCATCCGAGCCGTGCTCGTCGGCGAGCCGGTCGAGAGGAACCAACGCCCCAGCGTCGGTTGCAGTATCAAGTGGAAGCCGGGTCATGCTCCGCCTTACGCCTGACACCGTTTCTCCTCCTCTCCTTCTGACCGCAGAGGCGAAAGAATGTTTCTCGTATCGAATAAAAACTTCCATGGAACACGAATGATCTACGAAATTGGCATGGTAATTCCTCCTCCCCATCTTCTGTGGATAACCTTGTGAACAAGTCTCTGGATTTGCGAAGAGACACGGCAACTAGCGCGTGGATACATCGACTCGCCTATTTTTTAGGCATCCGCCCTCTACCAAGTCGACCACAACTAATTGGGTCCTGTGTAATACTTCTGCATGTTTTCACGCATACCTAGAAAAATCTGCTTGACATCCTATAACCGCCGCCAGCCGCCCTTTAATAAGTGCCCTCCTTCGGATCGCTATCCACAGGCTCTCAACTTTTCTGTGGATGGAGGTTCTCGGCATCAGGAGCGAAGTTTCGTATATGTCAAGGGCTGAGAAGAAGAAAGATGGCTCCGTCAAATGGTGAAAAAGATCCAGGACCAATTTTCTCAAACCAGAGCCGAATGGTCGGTAGGCGAATACATATCCATCTCTTGCCGCGAGAGCGACTTATTGGAACGTCGTTCATGCGTACACGAGAGCGTAGTGCGATGAGAGATAGCGGGCTACCAGGCATAGGACTCCGGCGCCGCTCCACCGGGGCCAGGAAAGAGCTCGTCCAGTTGTTTCAAGATGTCGCCGCCCAGGGAAAGGCTCACTGCCCTCATAGCCCCTTCCAGCTGTTCCATCGTGCGAGGACCGATAATGGGTGAAGTGACCGCTCGTTGGTGCAGCAGCCAGGCAAGCGCGACATTCGCCGGTGTTTCACCAATCCGCGCGCACAGCCCCTCGTACGCTTCCAATTTGGGCCTGGACTTGATGACCTCTTGCTTCAAGTCGGCATCCGCGCGGCGACCAACGTGGTCGGACTGCAGGATACCGGCCAATAATCCCCGACCGAGCGGACTCCACGGGATCAGCCCGATGCCATAGGCTTCACAGGCAGGAACGACTTCCAATTCAATCGTACGCTCATTGAGGTTATAGAGACTTTGCTCCGACACCAGCCCAAAAAAGTGACGGCTGCGTGCGGCTTCCTGAGCCTGGGCCACGTGCCAACCGGCAAAGTTACTGCTGCCTACATATACCACTTTGCCTTCCCTGACTAACTGCTCCATCGCTTGCCAGATTTCTTCCCACGGTGTCTCGCGATCGACATGATGCATTTGATACACATCAATCCAATCCGTCTTCAACCGTCGCAGACTGTCCTCGCAGGCTCGCTTGATGTGTACGGCCGAGAGACGCGACTGATTGGGCCAGTCACCCATGCGGCCGTAGACCTTGGTGGCCAACACCACTTTGTCTCGGCGGCCGCCTCCTTGTGCGAACCAGCGGCCGATGATCTGCTCTGTCCAACCTTCACCGACCTTCCAGCCGTATACGTTTGCCGTATCGAAAAAGTTGATACCGAGCTCCAAGGCCCGATCCATCAAGCCGAAGCTGTCCGGTTCGCTGGTCTGCGGCCCGAAATTCATCGTGCCGAGGCAGAGCCGACTGACTTTCAGTCCTGAGCGACCGAGATGAACGTATTGCAAGAGGGTAACGCCTTATTCCTGAGCAACGTGACCGGATAGAAGTTAATACCCCCGGCCTGTACTGCCACCACGCCCCATTCGATCGAGTGGAAGCGCCTCATAACGTTGTTTAAGGTCCGGATGCTCGTTGAGATAGCTCTTGACCGCCGCATCGTCCGCAAAAACTTCGGGGCTGTGTTTTCGATAATCGTCGAGGGTCAGATCATGCTTGGCGAGGAGAGCCGTCAGCTTGGTATTGATGTCGTCGCGCATCTTGCTCATTTGTTCAGGAGACGGACGCTGCCCTTCGCCATAGCCCGCTCCACCTTTGAAATAGTTCGTCATCATCTCACCGATCTCGATTCGTGCCTTGACGAATTTTTCCACTTCCGCCGGCTCGGCGGCATACCCACTTCCCGCGAATAGAACGATGCCCAACGAGAGAAAGCCAACGTGGCGCCAAACATTCATGATCCCTCCTCTACCTAGTTAAGTGATATCCTTTAACGCGACGCCGTGCGACAACTGGAATTTGCTGGTACGGGGATGAACGGCCATTAGTTTTCATCCGCTGCGTCGCTGTGTGCCGACGGAATACCATAGCGTTTGCATTTTTCCCACAGGGCTTTTCTGGACAATCCCAAGATTCTGGAGGCGGTCGTGCGGCTCCCGTCGGTACGCTCCAATACGGAGACGATGTAGTCCTTCTCGAAACTTTCTCGCGCGGCGGCGAGCGAGGTCAGGGGCGCATCCTTCTTTTTTTTTCCTCCGGTCAACCCTTCATTACAAAACCCGCAGGATTCTTGTTGGACACCCCCCAGGTAGGGACAGGTTTGAAATCCACAGAGGTCAGCCGGTTGCACCGCGATCCGATCTCGTCCCAGAGCCACAGCCCGCTCGACCATGTTTTCCAATTCCCGCACATTTCCCGGATACGAATAGCGAAGCAACAATTCACGCGCCTGCTGGGAAAACCCGCGCAATTGCTTGTTCAGCTTTAACGAGCATGTTTCAAGGACATGATCGGCGATCACCATAATGTCGTCTTGCCGTTGCCTGAGCGGTGGAACGACGATCGGCACGACGTTGAGCCGGTAAAAGAGGTCTTCGCGGAACCGGCCCTGAGCAACCTCTTTGCGCAAATCTTTCTGTGTAGCACACACGAGCCGCACATCCGTTTCGATCGGCTCGTTGCTCCCGACCCGTTCGAAGGTACGCTCTTGCAGAACCCGCAAGAGTTTCACCTGCACCACAGGCGAGATTTCGCCGATTTCATCAAGAAACAAGGTCCCTCGATTCGCCATTTCGAATCGCCCCCGACGCTGGCGCAGAGCGCCCGTAAACGCGCCTTTCTCATGGCCGAAGAGTTCCGCTTCCAGCAACGTCTCCGGCAACGCGGCACAACTGACTTTGATCAGCGGATACCCTTTTCGCGCGCTGTTCTGATGCAGCGCATTGGCGACAAGTTCCTTGCCGGTTCCGCTCTCTCCGACGATCAGGACGGTGGAGTCGGTCTCAGCCACGAGCTTGATCTTGTCCAGCACGGCGCGCATCTGACTATTCGCTCCCAAAATGCCGTTGAAACAAAACTTCTCTTCAAGCTGGTGTTTGAGATCCTGATTCTCCCGACGGAGTGTGATCATGCTGCCGACCCGCTCTACGATCAGGAGCAATTCATCCATTTGGAACGGCTTCGTGATGTAATCAAATGCCCCCAACTTCATGGCTTCAACGGCTGTTTCTACCGATCCATGCGCGGTAATGACGAGCACCTCGGTCTGGGGCTCCTTGTCTTTGGCCGTTTGGAGCACGGTCAACCCATCCACACCAGGCAACCGGAGATCGGTGATGACCACATCAAATGTTTTCTCTCGGATCGCCTCGATCCCCTCCGTACCGGTCGGGACCGCATGGACATCGCAACCGACGGCCTCCAATGCGTCCATCATGGAGAGACGCATCAACGGCTCATCGTCGACGAGCAGAATGGTCAACCCTTTCATGCTTCTTTCTCCGCAAAGGTACGCTCTCGTAACACGGGCAGGCACAGTGTGAACGTCGTTCCCTTCCCGACTTCACTCTCGACCAAAATGTTTCCGCCATGCCGTTCCATGATGCCGAGATTGACCGAGAGTCCCAGCCCCGTCCCCTCCCCTTCTCCTTTGGTCGTGAAGAAAGGATCAAAAACCCGCGGGAGGACCGATGCAGGAATGCCG
The DNA here is from genome assembly GCA_030123625.1 of Nitrospira sp. Lineage (NCBI taxonomy): Bacteria > Pseudomonadati > Nitrospirota > Nitrospiria > Nitrospirales > Nitrospiraceae > Nitrospira > Nitrospira sp. Next base: position 3,066,752 of record CP126121.1, on the reverse strand, counting down.
GAGCCCGTATCGTTCACCTCGACTCGGCAGATGCCCTCTGCCACGGATGTCCTGAGCGTCAGCACTCCGCCGTGTTTCATGGCTTGCACGGCGTTCAAGATCAAATTCATCAAAACCTGTTCGATCATATGCCGATCAACCATGACATTGGGCAAGCCAATGCCGGGGAATATTTCCAAGCGAATCCGATTAGGAGCAAAGAGATGCGCGGTCAGGCCCAGGACCTGATCGACGATTCGATTGATATCGGCCGGGCTGAATGCCGGTTCGTGCTGCTGTGAAAAATCAAGCAACTGCCGAACGATCTTTTGAACACGTCGGACGCCATGTTCCATGGAGGCCCAGTATTCTTCCTGCCGTCCCGGGGAAAGGCCCCCTTTCCGAAGATTGTAGAGACAATTGAGGATACCCCCGAGTGGATTGTTGATTTCATGAGCCACCCCCGCCGCCAATTGGCCGATTGAGGCCAGCTTTTCCGCATGGCGAATCTGCCGCTCCAGCTTCTTCGTCTCCGTCATGTCACGCGCGATGCCGAGCACTCCAAGGATCTCCCCGCCGGACCCTTGAAGGGGAGAGACACTGACCATGACGGCACGCACTTCACCCACTCGAGTCACCACTTCAACCTCGTACACCTGCTTGGCTCCGATATCCAATGTGCTCTTGAGACGCCGCCCCCGATGACGCCGTGAAAGGAGCGAGAGATACGGCCGGCCGATCAAATCATCTTTGCGATATCCCCAGGCATTGACCTTGCCGTTGACATAGGTGAACTGTTGATCCAAATCGAGTGTATAAATGACATCGTTGGCATTCTCGAGCAAATTTTCCAAGTATTGCTTGGTCTGTTCGATTTCTCTGGTGCGCTCTCGTACTTTGAATTCCAGATCTTCTCGGTATGATTGCAGTTGGCGCTCGAGCTTTTTTCGATCGGTAATATCGCGAAGCTGTACCATCACCAGCAATGGTTCGGTCCCACCCACGCGGATCAGGTCCATTTCCACAGGAATCTCATGGCGCTCGGCGTTGTACACGGTCATTTCCTGAGTGGCGACCTGCCGTTGCTCCGTACTGACATCGCACAACCAGCCCGTAAAATTCCGATGGTGCGCGTCCGGCACGATGTCGAGAAAGCTTTTCCCGACGATCTCCGACTCGGCATAGCCGAGCACCCGCTCTTCCCGTTCATTGACGGCGACAACGGACCCCGTTTCACTCACCATAAAAACAGAATCCGCCACGAAGTCGAACAAAGCCTTGTAGCGCGCTTGAGATACCGTCAATTGCCGTGTTCGTTCCGATACCGCCTGCTCCAATCCGACGGTATACCGCTGTATCTCCTGCTCTAGTCGACGCTGTTCGGTCACATCCCGAACGAACGCACGCGAATGAATCAGCCCTCCCCGTTCGTGATCGAACAGTGCCGTCCCATGAACCTCCACGTCAATCGCCCGTCCATCCTTGGACAACAGTACCGTTTCCATGGAGCTTTGCCCCTGCGAAACGAGCCGTTCCAGAAAGTGCAATACCTTCAATTCCTGTCCGTCGGCAGCACAATCCCATAGCTTCATGCCTAACATCTCGTCGGAGGTATACCCGAGTTTGTCGAGGCCGGTCTTATTGACGTGCACCAGTCGGCCGCCCCGATCGAGTTGACAGATCATTTCCGGAGCATGTTCGATCAGATCTCGATATTTTTCCTCCAACTGCCGGACCTCCGCCATTCGTCGCTCCAACTGTCCGAACGAACGTTGCAGATTGGACGCCATCTGATTGAAGGCCTGCGCAAGCCCTTCGATTTCGTCGCCGGTTTTTAACTCCACCCGCTGCTCCAAACGACCGCTCCCGATCTGCTGCACTCCGTCATGTAAGAGCCGAATCGGCCGCGCGATCCGGCGGGCAACGACGACTCCGATTCCCCCAAGCCCCATCAGCACCACCGAGCCGAACAACAGCATCTTGGTCATCAGCTCACCCAGCGGAGCGAACGTTTCCGCTGCATCTTGACGCACCAGGGTAATCCATCGTTTTCCCCCGAGACTGCCTTTCGCGAGTTGGTCGGCAAACCGCACGGGCGCAAACCCGATCAGGGCATGTTTGTTTCCATGCGAATCGTCGGCGGCCACTGTCCATCCTGATTTCGTCGCCCCCAACGTACTGAGCAATTCGGCATCGATCGAGTGCGCCTCTGGTCCAAGGACCGGGCAAATCACCACACTCCCGTCTGAGGCGAACAGCATGGCATGGCCTGTCACGCCGAAGGAGCCCTCCGCAATGGACTGAAACAATGTGTCACGCCGAAGCAGGATTGTCACAGCCCCGATCACAATCTGACGTCGATCATCCAGTATCGGAGCAGCCACGACGACCACGTGAGTCCCAAAGGATGGGTCGAAGGCAATTTCGCTCACATAAGGCTGCTGACTGTCGCCTTTTATCACCGCCTGCCACCAGGCGGTCTTCGCATAGGAATACTCCACTTGAGGAATTGAACTGACGACCAAGGCTCCCTGCCCGTCGGTGACCAAAATGCCGATATAGTCCGACTTTCGAATTTCATGCCATCGGATCAGGTAGTTGGTGACGATTCGATTGACGAAGTGCGGAAATTCGCTTCGCTTGTCGCGCTGCCCCCACCGCTGTTGCCAGTCCTTGATGATTTCGGAAATACTCTGAGCGTCTTTGCCCTCGTACGTTCGGTTGGCCTCTGAAACTGCAGTGCGAAGGAAGGGTGTTGTCGCGAGTTGTTGAGCTTCGTTCATACCTTGAGTAATGTGTATTTCGATCCGACGGGCTGCTTCGACGGCCACTTCTTTGAAATTCGCTCCGGTCGACTCTCGCAAGGCGCGACGCTCTTCTATATAGATGAGGGCAAGCAGGAGAGTAAGGGGCAGGAGACCGACCATCACGATCGCTGCAATGATCTTCTGCTGGAGGCTGTAAGACCGGCTCCAGAGTGCCATAAGGATGCTCCGCTAAGGAGGCGGAACCTGTGAAGGGTGATGCGTATCTCGTGAAACGTCACAGTTGGAGGGCCTGAGGTTGGAAGCTGACGACAGGACGTAGGAGCATCCGGCCTTAGACCTCGGACCTCAAACCTCTAACTTGCAGACGAACAGCGCTTCACGAGCGACGCCGCTCTTATTCCACCATTCGCTCAGCCGCGTTTCAAGAGTCGACCCGACGTTCCCGGCCACAAGAGCACGAGTGGGCTGGCAACGAATACCGATGAATAGGTGCCGAAAATCACACCCCAAAGCAGCGCGAGTGAGAAATCGTGCAAAACTTCTCCGCCGGCCACGGTCAGGGGAATGAGGACTAGCACGACCGTCAAACTGGTTACAATCGTACGGCTCAATACCTGATTGATGGCGCTATTGATCGTCGCTTCTTCACTCTCGCGTCGGCGCAACTTGAGATTCTCCCTGATCCGGTCGAACACGACGACAGTGTCGGTTAAGGAATAGCCGGCCAGCGTCAAAAGCGCCGTCACGATCAGAAGAGTAATTTCTTTGTCCAAGATATAGAAGGCCCCGACCACGGCCAAGACGTCATGGAATGTCGCCAACGCAGCCGCTACACCGAACCGGAGTTCGAATCGTGCCGCAATGTACAGGATAATACCGGCGAATGAGATGATGACGGCCACGAGCGCGTCCTCTTGAAGCTTCTTGCCGATGGTCGGCCCGATCTCGGTCGTTGAGTCCACCACGAACGTGTTGTTCGGAAACTCTTTGGTGAAGATTCCCACTACACGTTCCGCTGTCTTTTCTTCGATCGTCGTTGAAGCCTTCACCCGGATGAGAAGCTTATTGTCCTGTCCGAATTCCTGCAGTTCCACATCACTCAGGCCGTTGGTCTCCAGGGCTTTACGGGCTTCATCGATCCGAACAGGCTGCTCGAACTTGAGTTGGACGGCTGTCCCTCCGGCAAAGTCGATGCCGAGATTCGCGGCACCCCGCGCAATCTGGACAAGTGCGATGAGCCCGAGCAAGACCATGATCCCTGAAAAGAGAAAGGAGTACTTGCACTTGCCTATGAAATCAATGTTGGTCTTCCCGAGAATCTCTAACATGCGAGCTCCCTTTTGATAACCCTGCGTCTCACCCTGATGGCTGATCGCTGACGACTTCATAGTTAGATGCTCAACGCTTCGACTCTTTGTCGATGATACAACAGATCAAAAATCACTTTTGTCCCGACCAACGCCGTGAAGAGGTTAATGGCGATGCCCAGACACAATGTCACGGCAAAACCTTTGATCGGCCCGGTTCCGAATAAAAACAGAGCCACCCCGGTGATCAACGTCGTGACGTGCGAGTCGACGATCGTCAGGAACGCCTTGTCGTAACCCGCGTCGATTGCCGATCGTACGGCCTTTCCACCACGGATTTCTTCACGAATGCGCTCGAAAATCAAGACGTTCGAATCGACACCCATGCCGATCGTCAGCACGATCCCGGCGATTCCAGGCAGAGTCAACGTGGCGGTCAGAGCGGACAGCGCGCCCATCAGACACACGAGATTCAACATCAGGGCAAAGTCCGCGATCAACCCGGACAGACGGTAATACACGATCATGAAGATCACCACCATCACACCGGCGATAAGAGTCGCTCTGATCCCCTTATCGATAGAATCCTGGCCGAGGGACGGACCGACCGTCAGATCCTGCACGATCTTCAATGGCGCCGGGAGAGCACCGGCCCGCAGAACAATCGCCAAATCATTGGCCTCCTGCGTGGTGAAGGTCCCGGTAATCTGCGCACGTCCCCCTGAAATACGCTCTTGGATGACCGGCGCCGAATAGATCGTGTTATCGAGAACGACGGCCATACGTTTCTTGACGTTCTCGCCCGTAATCCGTTCGAATTCCTGCCCTCCCTTAGAATCGAATGTAATGGACACATACGAATCATTGAATTGACCGATGGCGACCCGCGCGTCACTCAGCACATCGCCGGTCAGCATGACCCGTTTTTTGACCACGTAAGGAATGCGATATTCGAGGCCGGTATCCTTATCGATCATTCGCTCGAATAAAATTTGATCTGTTTCCGGCAACTGGCCCGCAAATTGCTGGAGCACTTCCGCTTCCTTGTCCTTCGGAACACGCGCAGGCAAATCGAGTCGAATCTCTTCGTCCAACATTTTGAATTCGAGCAGCGCCGTCTCCTTGATCAGATCCTTGGCGCGTTTCGGGTCCTTGACTCCGGGCAGTTGGACAACAATCTGCTTTAACCCTTGCCGCTGAACGATCGGCTCCGCGACACCGAACTGATCAATCCGGTTTCTGATGGTTTCCAGAGCTTGATTGATGGCGGAGTCCTTAATTCTCTTGGATTCCACATCACGGAGTTCCCACACCACCGTATTCGTCGATTCCCCTGACTCCTTACTTATAAAAATGGGGAAGTTGTCGATCAGCTTTTGAGCCGGATCTTTTGCATCGGGATTCTGCAGTTGAATCGTGATGTGATCGTGCCCGGTTCTCTTGACCGACTCGACTGCGATCTTCTTCTCGGCGATGAGGTCCTGCAGTGCAGTCATAGAACGGTCAACCGCGATTTCCACGGCACGGTCCTCATCCACCTCCAAGACCATGTGGATACCGCCCTGCAAATCCAACCCTAGCGTAATTCCTTTGTTCGGGAGAGTTCCCTTCAGCCAACTCGGCAAGCTCTGATACACCGGCTGATAAGACGGCAGAAAGGCCACGACCGATGCCACAATGACCAACGTTAATAACCATAGCCGCCCGCTTACTTTTTTCATGTCGTCTGCGACCCCTTATTCCATCGACTAGGACTCTTTTTCTTTGTCTTCATCCTCTGCGCGTATGCGCGCAATATTCTCGCGCTGCATTTTGATCTTGGTATTATCGGCAACCTGCAGCGTCACCGTCTCTTTTCCCATGTTGGTGATCGTGCCCCAGATCCCTGACGTCGTGATCACCTTGTCGCCCTTCTTCAACGCGTCCAACAACGCCTGCTGTTGCTTTTGCTTCTTCTGTTGGGGCCGAATCAGAAGAAAATAAAAAATGATAAAGATCAAGAGGAACGGGATCAGGGATAGGATTCCGCCCGCCCCCCCGCTGGCGGGTGAGCCGCCTCCCCCCGTCTCCTGAGCCCATGCCATCGATTCCATCAACATGAAGCAAATCCCCTTCTTTTATGTATGACCGTTTCCTTGCAATTGCCCGCACGGTTCTTGACTCCCCGTTAAACCGGCTATCACCGCCTGTCGGTTGTGGTGGCGATAAAACGCTTCCCGAAACTCAAGAAACGTTCCCTCCAGCAAGGCTTCTCGTATTCGCCGCATCAGGTCCGAGAAATACCATAAGTTATGAATCGTGTTGAGCCGTGCTCCCAGCATTTCTTTGACCATAAACAAGTGGTGCAAATAGGCCCGTGAGTATCGACGGCATACCGGACAAGCGCATTCAGGATCGATCGGCCGTTCATCCTCAGCATACTGAGCTTGCTTGATGACGACCCGGCCTGTTGTCGTAAACAGCGAGCCTGTTCTGCCATGACGCGAGGGAACGACGCAGTCGAAGAGATCGATGCCGCGGGCCACTCCTTCAAGCAGATCTTCCGGATGTCCGACCCCCATGAGGTACCGAGGCTTTGTCTCCGGCAACTCCGGAACCGTCACGTCGAGCATCGCATACATGTCGGCCTTACCTTCTCCGACCGACAACCCGCCGATCGCATAGCCATCGAACCCCAATCTTACTAATTCCCTCGCCGAGGCTGTCCGCAAGTCCGCTTCCAATCCACCCTGTACGATGCCAAACAAGGCTTGATCCGTTCGTCGCTTGGTCGCCTGACAGCGCTCAGCCCAGAGCTGAGTTCGGCGCACGCTTTCCCGGATGATTTCTCGACCGGCAGGCAATGCCACGCATTGATCGAGCGCCATGATGATATCGGCTCCCAACGCCTCTTCGATTTCTATCGCCTTTTCCGGCGTAATGGAGTGTGTCGCCCCATCGATGTGCGATTGAAACATGACGCCCTCGTCGGTGATCTCGCACAACTTCGCTAAACTGAAAATCTGAAACCCACCGCTGTCGGTGAGGATCGCTCCCGACCAACCGGTGAAGGCATGAAGCCCGCCCATCTCAGCCACAATTTTGTGACCGGGGCGCAAGTACAGGTGATAAGCATTATTGAGAATGAGTCGAAACCCCAGACGCTGCAGATCCTCCGGCTCGATCCCCTTGACTGGTCCTAACGAGCCTACCGGCATAAAGGCCGGTGTGTTGATCTCTGCATGACCGGTCGTGAGTAGACCGATGCGGCCTTTGGAGTGCCGGTCTGATTGTTGGACTTGATACTGCATCATCTTGTATGGGATCCGACCCGCTACATGTGCTCGGGCGCCGAGATGCCAAGCACGTTGAGTCCGTTTCTCAGAACGTGCTGGACCGCCCCCATCAAGACCAGTCGCGCCGCAGTCCGTTTGGGGGTCAGGACCTCGGCAGAAGCCGACTCGTCATGCTCCTGATCGGTCGCTGGAGGCAGCACGCGGTGCTTGTTATAAAACGTATGCAGCTGCGCCGCCAACTGCTGGAGATAATACGTCACTCGATGCGGTTCAAAGGCCAACGCGCTGGCTTGGATCATTTCAGGGTAGGTGGAAAGTTTTTTGATCAGCCCTAATTCATCGGGGTCAGTCAAAACAGTCAGGTCCGTCTCCGATGCAGACGGACGGGCCATTCCCCTTTCGGAAGCCACACGCCAAAGGCTGCAAATCCTTGCATGGGCATACTGGACGTAGTACACCGGATTGTCGGCGGACCGTTGCTTCGCCAACTCCAGATCGAACTCCAGATGAGTCTTGGAATCCCGCATCAAAAAATAGAACTTGGCGGCATCGGCTCCGACCTCATCGATGACTTCCCGCATCGTAATGAATTCCCCGGTCCGTTTGGACATCTTCACTTCCACACCATTCCGCAACAGCTTCACCAACTGGACCAGCACGACTTGGAGACGATCTTTGGGATGTCCATATGCCTGCATAACGGCTTGCATGCGTGGGATATACCCATGGTGGTCGGCACCGAAGACATCGATCAACAGGTCATAGCCACGCCTCAGCTTGTCATGGTGATAGGCGATATCGGACGCTAAGTACGTATACTCCCCGTCCTGCTTCTTGACGACACGGTCTTTTTCGTCGCCGTACATGGACGCCCGAAACCACCACGCACCATTCTGTTTGAACAGGAGTTCGCGGGCCTTTAATTCATCCAGGGCCCGTTCGATGGCTTTGGACTCTAGAAGGGATGCTTCGCTGAACCAGGATTGGATCTCGATACCAAATGACCGAAGGTCATCACGGATCAGCCCCAGCAGAATCTGATACGCAAGCGTTCGGCAGCGAGTCTCAAGATCGGCAGGAGTCAGTTCACCGGCTATGGGATCGAGTTGCTCCTTGATCTGCTGTGCCACAACTGTGATGTATGAACCATGATAGCCGTCCTCAGGAAACTCGGCAGCCCGCCCGCATAACTCTTGGTAACGAGCATAAACGGACGCGCCCAACAATTTCATCTGTCGTCCTGCATCGTTGATATAGTATTCGCCTACGGCATCGTATCCGATCGCATTCAGTAACCCGACAACTGCGTGCCCGACTGCCGCACCTCGACCATGGCCGACATGCAATGGACCGGTCGGATTGGCGCTCACATACTCAACCAACACTCGACGACCCGCTCCGACAGATGCCCGGCCATAGCGAATCCCCTGTAATTCGATTTCACGGAGAACCTCCTGCCAGAGAGCCGGTTTAACCGTCAGATTCAAGAAACCGGGACGGGCGATTTCAACTCGATCAAACAGCTGCTCTCTCTGAGAAAGGTTTTCTACGATGATTTGAGCAATATCATGCGGCGCCTTATGCTCGGAGGAAGCCAAAGACATCGCCACTGTGGAAGCAAGGTCTCCCCATTCCGGTCGTTTTGGCGCATCAAGAGTCAGTGTGGGCCAAACGGTCGTCTTCAACTGCCCTTTCAGCCTCGCGCCATTGAGGGCGCCAAGTAGAGCCGTTGTTACTCTCTCGTGCACGAGTCCGTGAGACACAACAATCCTCTAAGTTCTTACCAAAGAAAGGAAATTAACGCGCCACTGTATCATACGGGGTAAGCGGAGACAAGGCGGTTCACGTGGAATTACGAGGGTTTGCACTGCTCATTCTCTATCGCAAGTCGATGCGATCACAATCTCTTCGATCGGCACTTGAAGACATGGCTTCTCCACACACTTTGTGACTGTTTCCCACGAGTCACAAATACAAGGCGCCCCACGTAGGATCGTCACATGGCCACCATGCGGGGCCCACCGTTGGGGGTCTGTCGGACCGAATAAGGCAATAGTCGATACGCCCAACAAAGCAGATAAATGGGTCACACCCGAATCATGGCCGATATAGAACGTGACGCACGCAAGCACTCCTGCAAGCTGAGAAAGAGTAAGATCTCTGAGAATGATGGGTGGCTTACTTACGAACTGCAGTGTATGGTGCACGACATCCTGATCAGCCGGTCCCTCCAAGACGAGCGGGCACACTCCTCCTCGCCACAACTGTTCAATCAGCAAGGCCATTCTTCTGGGTTCAAGGCATTTATGAATGCTTCCACTCCCCGGATGTACAAGGACCAGCGATTGATCGCGCGAGACCCTTAGCGCCTCAAGATAGTCTTTACCCTGCTCCAAGAGATGGGGAGGAACTAATACCGTTCTCTCCGACGAAATATTTCCCGCCGTTTCACCCAGCGTCTCAAGAAAGCGGTTGCTCTGATGTCTCGCCTGTAATACCGGGGAAAATGGCGACTGAATTTGAACCCGCGCTATGCCCAATTTCTGAAATAAGGAACTAAGGACGCCATCTTTGTCTTCCGCCCAGACCACAACCACATCACATCGGTTCAAGCATGATCGTAATTCCTCTGTCATTGATAACGTTCCGGAAAATAATCCTAGACACGCTTGCCCTTCCAGAGGAATCCACTCGTCAATCACTCCACATTCCGATAGGAGTAGACCCACGACTGCAGTAGCTATGAGTACGGTCTCATGCTGAGGAAACTTCACGCTTAGGTTCCTTATCGCCGGAACAGCCAGCAGGACATCCCCAAGCGCGCCGGGATGAACAATAAGGATGGTATGTTTCATAGGTCTGCCAAAGGCTATGCCCCACCATCCATATCGACATCGTGCACTAATCGAGCGTATGCCAAATCGGATGGCGTATTGATGTTGATCATAGAACGCCCATCACGGTCGATTTGCCTGATCTCACTTTCAGCAATCAAGCGCACACGCAGATCGGCGTGATCTATCATGCTGTGAATCTTCTTATTGTGAAGGTTCATCATCTCCTCGATAACCGGAAGGCAGTTTTGGCCATACACTGCATGAGTTGGCTGCAGCCGAGTCGACCACCGACTGACAACAATATCGACCTGGTCCTTCAGGTGAACCATATACCGAATGATATCTGGGTTGAGGAACGGCATATCACAGGCCGCGAGAAAGATATGTTGGGTCTTGGCCCATCGAAGACCCGTGTACAATCCGCCAAGGCTCCCGCAGCCAGGAATAAGATCGCGAACCACCGGTACGCCTGCTTGTAACAATGGACTGTCTTGAGCGATGACGACACATACTTGCTCGAACAATTCACTGAGAACGGTGCAGGTCCGCTCAAAGAGAGTCCGCTGGCCGAGAAGAATAAATCGCTTATCCTCTCCCATCCTCCTGCTCTTTCCACCAGCCAGCAGTACGCCCGTCACATCAGTAATCATGAACGTATGGCTTCTTTGAAAAAAAAGAGGGGGTAGGTCTCCCCACCCCCTCCATCGCTTTACTGCATGAAGCGTATCTTAAGAAATGTTACAGCGTCTTACCTTTTTTCTTGTTGGCACGACGAGTCAGAACCCATCCTTCCAGCAACACGACTCCGACGGCAATGACCGCCGGATAGATATATGTTTCACGGGGAATCGGCGGGTTCATAAATGTGTAGTAGAATGCGGAGACTGCCATCTTTCTTCCGGCATCCCCATTATGGCCATCCCATGCGAAGAACACAGTCGGAATGTATTGTCCTACTTCGAAGAAGGTATCTTCGTCGTAATCTTGGTCCTTCTTATTCCCCAGCGGACGCTGGATCATCACATACCAGCGGCCGTCTTTCCATTCACCCTTTAGGAGCTTCATACTTTCTTCATAGTTATCACGTTCTTCGAAATCCTTATCCCATCCTGTACCTTTGAACGCGCGGAGAGATCCGTCGGCCTCCCACTTGACGATATCAACAGGGAATTGGTCGTTCGTCCCGAACAAATAGCGAGGCTTGATCGGAGCGGGCAACTCTTTCCACTTTACGGCAGTTTCAATAGCAATTGCATCGTTGTACACCGTGTAATTGTTTTGGTGAGCAGCAATGGACTCCCCTTCACCTGTCTTAGGCTCTTGCTCCTTGATATCAATGTTCACCTCAGTTGGAGCCCACGGAAGCTTGCCTTCAGCCACACTCTTCGTTCGGTCATCCCACTCAAGAAGATAGACGATTGACTTATCGTTGTAGAGGGATCGTACCCAGATATCGTCGATTCGATTCACAAAGTTTCTTGGCTTGTGGGTAATCTGCCCACCCATAGCCACATAACGCTTTGGAGCTTTCTGCCATGCTTCATGCCCGATGTCGGTCGGGATTTCTCCTTCGACCATGTCGGATGGAATTACGAAATTGATCTTCGGCTTGTCAGTCAGTGGGTCGATCTGAAGCGGATTGCCCAGCGCGTCCCTTTCACAGAGAGAATTCACAAAGTTCGCTATATCCCACCGTTCATCCACCGTCGTGTTATCCGCAAACGATGGCATCGGCGTGCCGTTCACCCCCGTCGAAAAGGTTCTGAAGATGTTGCCTACGTTATATGGATCCTGACGGCTACCACGGAAGTTCCAGCACTTGTGCCAATCGGCCGGTTGGATCGCAAACCCCCAATCGTCTTTCAGATTGAAAGCATTTCCATCGCCACGCCCTTCCATTCCGTGACATTCGACACACTTCTTCTCGACGACGAGTTCGGAACCGCGCTTCTTGCTTTCATCGGTGGCTGGTTTGGCCTTGAGTTCAGCCAACTGTAATACCGTTTGAGTTTCAGACTGTTTATCCGTAAATTTTCGATCCTTGACCAGCTGAGTGGTGACAAAGGACAGGACCTGAAGGCGTTGTTCTTCGGTCAGGATACCTTCCCAAGGTGGCATGGCAGATCCCGGAAGCCCATGGGTGACCGTCTCAAAGAGATCATTTTGACCAGGGATAGGTTTTTTCGCATCGAACAACGGCAGCTCACCACTCGCTGTATGCCTAATCTTGAAAGTCCCTTGATTGAAGTTTCGCGGACGAGGCCAGAGTCGATCAGCCCCCGGTCCGTCTCCGGCTCCATCCACTCCATGACACCACACACACTTCGTGAAATAGACACGCTTTCCTGCTTCAATCATTTCTGCCGACGGTTCAGGCGCGAGATCTCCCTTTTTGAAGCCTTCGGGAAGCCCTTGGGCTGAAACTGACGAATATCCCGCACTAGACACCAGAACCACTCCGAAGGCAGCAGCCGCGATGATCCCGGCCTTCTGAGTTATACTGTCCATCATATTTAGCCTCATCTTCATGTATGTCATGTATGTCTGGTTTGGCGTTCTAAGTAGATATGGCGACTAATCCCAGGTCCGTGGATAGTAGCCGGTGTGCCAATATTCGAACAAAATTACCTTCCAGATTTCATCAACCGTTAAATGTTGTTCCCAGGGGGGCATAACTGAGGCCCATGGAAATCCTTCATTGGGCAACCCAATACCACCCTTGGAAACGCGCCAGAATATAAAGGTTTCTTGCAGTTGAGCAATAGTACCTGGATCGGTGAAGTTTGCAGGTATCGGATTGAAAGCGAAAGCATGTAGCCCGCGGCCGTTCAGGTTATCGCCATGGCAGAAATGACAATTTTGAAAGAATATCTCTCCGCCTTCACGTACATACTTCAGGTAGCCCTGATTTTTGTCATCCCATGGATTGGCGTTGGGTTTCATTAAACGCCCCATACCCTGCTCGACAATATTGGCGTTCGTGAACTCCTGATCATATTTCCCTTCAGGATTTACCCTGTACGGATTTTGTGAGGTCTGTAACACATAGGTCTTGCCATGGACTTTCGTGCTGGCCGGTGGCGCAGGGTGAACCGTCCTTAACTCAATGGGCTCTTCGGACTTCGGCATCATCGCATTATAGGAAAACCCACCGATCAAAATTGGCAGGAGCACAAGATACATGTAGCGCAGGAGCTTGTTCACACCAGTCTGAGCATCAAGCACATTCATGATGGGTTGCTTGAATTTTTTCCAATCTTCTTCACTGGCCGAAACCCACATGAACACCGCGACGAGCGACACGGTGCCATACATGGCGCGGACGCTGAAGGGAATCGGTGGATAGACGCGGTATTTCAGATAAAGCAGTATGAATGCCCAGAATCCGATTCCCTGCCAAAAACGAGAAAGCGGCATACCCATAGCGCTCATCATATAGCTCAGCCCTGCAAAGCCGGCGACGAAACATGTCAGCTCAAAAAGCATCTGCATCGGCATATAGCCTTCGACTAAACGTACGGTGCTCGAAGGGATGACATTGAAGATCATCCCTGCAAGCAGGAGAAGCCCCGCTACTCCAATCAGTGCACCGAGAGACATTAACGCTTTCATTGGAAAACTCCCTTTACTCTCCGCGTAACAGGCAGCTGGAGGCTACGAAATCTTTGGTGGCGGCGCTCCGGCCTTCACCTGCGACAAATAATCGACAATCTTTTTCAACGCACCTGCGCTCAACTTTTGCCCAAAGACTTTTGGCATCGTATTATCCGGGAAAGGCTTTACAACATAGGCGCTGGGATCCACAATGGATTCCATGATGTATTCGGCAGGTGATTTTGCCGTGCCCTTATACGTAGGGTCCTTTATGCGTTGGGCAGCAGTTGTGCCCTCTTCAAGTTTGGGACCAATAGTACCCATGGCTCCGGGGATTCCTGGAATTGTATGGCATGACACGCACTGTGCTTTGGCAAAGATCTGATCGACCGGTTCCGACCCATCGGCCATCAACGAGGTAGCTCCCGCGGGCTTGTCCTCGGCCATCTTGGGACGGTCAGCTTCTGGGATGAACTTTTCGTACGACTTTACGATCTCTTCGAATGGGGGGGGCTCTATTCCCTCACGCACATACATCCAGGTGTCTACGGCTGCCAGCTCCGGGAGACTAAGCGAAATTGGAGGTTTATGAATGGCCGGCATTGGACTTTGTTTGTCATTCGTCCCCTTCACACCATACCCTGAAACTACATAACAGCTCGGACAAGCATGCGATTCCGCAATGTACTCTTGTGCATTTTCCGCAGTTCCGGAGCCAGCGAAAGCTTCCTTGACTTCGTATTCACGCTTGGATGGGTTACCTTTGGAGTATTTGGGATCATCTAACCGCTCCTTCCCCCGAGTGGGAAGTCCCAATAGGTTAGGCGCCCGCTCCCCGAGCATGCCCGCATGAAACGCGTGGCAGAGGGGGCATTGCCCCTTGCCGATTGCGCCTTGTTCCTTGTTTTTACCGACACCTCCAAAGATAATCTTCTCACCTTCATCAGCCAGTTGTTGCGGAGACATCGAATCCCACGTTTTCTTCTCTTCTACAGGCGGAAACCCACCTTCGACCTGCGGAAGCCAGTTCCCATAGCCCGAAAGGAACGCGGCCACGAAAAACATAAACCCGCCGACCTTCAACATTGCACTGAGATTAGTAAAGTACAATGCCATAACGAAGGTCGTCACCGTAATCGTCACAAGAGACACCGGCAGCAAGCGGCTTTCGCCATAAAAATTCGTTTTGTAATTGACGATTGCCATGAACAAGAAGAAGCAGGAAACAATTCCGATGAATGTCTTGAACACCGCGCGCTTCCTTGCAACAGGATCGCTGATAGACACCTGAAAATAGACCATCAGGCCTGCAAGGATAGCCAGAGCCATCCAACTCGACGAGAGCGTTTCAACAATCAGGTTACCCAAGGTCTTGACCTCCTACAGCTACAGCGAGGGAAGATATCTTCCCCCGCTATTTGAGCAAACCTTAATAAACATTAATTAGTGACCAGCAGCGGAAGCAGGTTGGGGTACACCCCCCGGAATACCCGCCTTTGCCTCTACGGGAACCTTTTTCGCCGACAAGCTGCCCATCCAGAAGACGAAAAGGATACTGATCCAGAAAAACAGCACATTGAAAGAAATCATGTTAGCGGCGAATCCCACCGTATGAGTATAGGCCCAAGGGGAGTTATCTCGCATGATCTCATTAACGTGCCAGAACAGGCGAACGGAAGAGCGAATATAGCCCATTAATGCCATCATCCATGTGAACGCGGTCGCCAACATGATGAGGGCATACTGTGAGCGGACCGAAATCTTGCCCCACTCAATCGGCCCCATTTGCTTTGCCCCCCTCATCATCACACTGTTCAACGCGAACATAAAGAAGAGACATGACAAAGTCGTCGCCACTTGCGGGACAGACAAACCGACCCGCACGTTCGCCGGAATATAATACCCGTAAATCGCGAGCCAGATGATGTTGATATACGCGCAGGCGAAAAATACACCCATAAAGATGTTTCCGAACTTCGCCCATGATACCGTTGAGACCTTATTGCCTCGCATGTACCAGATGAAGCTCAACACCGTGGTCGTAATCATCACATTGATGCCGCCATTCTTCGCGGACATGACTCCAAAGTTACCCAGCACTGGATGCTGCTGTCCTCCCATGGCCTTCAATTCAGCCGGTGTCATAACCATGGTGTGCGGCGTAATAAAAACCAAAAATCCACATATGAGCAGGAACACGAGATATTTAATATACCGTTGATACTTCTCCGCACCACGCATGCGGCCCATTGCCTGCCAGAGGTAGTAGTTGGAGCTTAAGAAAAGAATTCCGATCATCGTGGCCTGGATAATAAATAGCCACGCCAGCAAACCGCCCATCAAAGTGATTCCCATCTGCTGGCGATATGCATACACTTCGCGCATGAGCCAATAGCCGGCAAAAGGCAGCGGAATCAAGAAGGCCACGCCAAGCGCCATCGCGATGTAACCCATCCAATCGTAGTGCGCGCGGTCTTCATCAGTCTTCGCTGCCAGGAACTTATACGCGGCGTAAGCGGCGACCACTCCACCGCCAAACGCCATATTACCCAGGATGCGATGAAGATTGAGCGGGTTCCATAACGCGGTATGGATCACATGCCAGATATTTCCAAGGTATCGACCCTGCTCATCGACACCGGCGGGCGACATCATGAATCCGATCCAAGAATTCGCCAGGAACATGAGTAGCGTGCCGATGATATTCAAGACCACCGACATACTCAGATGAATCCACTTCAGAAAACCTTCCTTCATCTTGTCCCAGCCATAATAATAGATATAGAGAGTTCCGCTCTCAGCCACAAACATCAACGCATAGATGTGCATGACTGGACGGAATATGCTGGATAGATACCCGAAGAACGCCGGGTACAGAGTCAGAAACGTAAATATCAGAATGCCACCAAGAATGGCCGTGAGAGAGTAGGCCGTGAGACTGATCTTAATAAAATCATAGGCCAGTTGATCGTAACGCTTGGCAAGCGCCTTGTCCTTGGTCACAACGCCCATAAATTCGATGATCATGCAGAAAATCGGCACCGCCAACACGAAGCTGCCATAATAAAGATGCTGTTGGTTGGCAAACCAGATCAAGACACGACTTTCGAAGTTGTATCGCGGATAGTCCTTGGGACCATCCGTGGTCTTAGGAGCAGGAGCGCCGACCACAATACCTTCAGTCTTGTAATAGACATCCCGGCCCTTCTCGACTTTATCTCCATCCTTCTTTGCCGCATCGCCGGCAGAAGTCTCCTCACCAATGGCCGGTGAAGGTACAGCTACGACAATCGGAAGCAGAAGGAGGCCGACCATCATGCAGAGCGCCATGATCGAAAATATGCGCTTGCCCGTTAATGGAGCCATGGAATACCTCCCTAGATACACTTTCGTTAAAAGTTACAACCTGACCAGATGACCAGACTACTACCTCGCAGACTTACTTGCGGAACAGATACCAGTAGTCGAGTCCCTGCATATCCATCAGATAATGATCAACTAACGTAAAATAGCCAACCGCAATAATAAGCGAGACAATCACTGCAATGACAGGATTATTCAACGCACTCATTTCGCTCTTCTCCTCTGCTTACCTGGCCATCTGTTGATTGAACTGCGAACCAGACCCTGAGGTTAGGCGAGATCTACGATCTCAGCAGGGGCACTGGACTCCAGCAAACCAGTAGAAAAACCATATTCCGACAGCACAGGTGATATAGAAAATCATCTTGCCGATTTTTATCTTAATTTCACTGTCAGGTGTAGCCGTTGCCATTGTCTCCATTTACTCCTGTTCAAATTGAATTATGAGACATTCAAAAAACTACAATTTCTTGACAGACATTCCACCCTGTGTTATCAAATTTTGTTGCTTGCGGGCTAATCAAATTTGGAGAAACCGTGACGAAAAACTCAAAAGTGTTTGACATTATAGTTTTGGCCGGAATGGTTGTCAACATTATTCTGGCCGTGTTTTTGATTCTCTATTACTTTGATTTTCTGTAAATTCATCCCGTTTTTCTCTTCCCTTTTCATTCATTCCGGCCTCCGAAACTGCACAGCGAAACCCGATCGTCTCATCACGAAAGTCCGGCATCATTTTACTTCGACTGGTAATTCGCACATCACCTCCGGTCGTCGTATAACCTCCGCCACGAAGCACCCGATAGGTGCCGTACTCGGGACTCGGTGGGTTCTGTTCCGGCGAATTCTTGTAGTAGGTTTCACCGTACCAATCGTTCACCCACTCAATCACGTTGCCCGCACCATCCATCACTCCATAAGGGCTTTTGTCAGCCTGAAAGCTTCCCACCGAGGCCGACACCTCATGCCCATCCGGCACTCGGGCCCAATTGGCGCCATTGGCCTGCTCTTTGTTTCCCCATGGCCAGAGCCTTCCGTCACTGCCTCGCATCGCCTTTTCCCATTCCGCTTCCGTCGGAAGTCGCTTCCCCTTCCAGCGGCAATACTCAGTCGCATCATCCCATGATACATAGACGACCGGCTGATTTATTCCTTTCATCTTTCCACCGCTCTTGGAGTAGCGCGCAGGCAGCCCCGGCTTCCGATGGCCGGTCGCCAGGACGAACTGCTGATAGTGATAATTCGTCACTTCGTATCGATCGATAGAAAACGCATCCAAGTGGATGGTTCGCTGCGGACGCTCATCGAACCCTCCGCCTTCGGTTCCACGAATGAAAGGCCCCGCCGGAATCGTCACCATCTCATCCGGAATAGGCTCCTCTCCAGAAGCGCTCACTGATGCCGGTTCAACATCGGAACCGGCTCCTGACACCGGCTCTTCATATGGCGTGAGGGTGGTCCCTCGTAAAATAGCAACGATGGGCATAGCGGCACAGGCCAACACGACGAGCAAGAAAACAACTTTGAACTTGGTTTCCAGCATACCGGCCTATGACGCAGGGCTACTTCCGGTTTGATCCAGATCGCTCGCGCAACGAATGCCGATCGTCACATCCGTCCGCCAATGTTTGGCCGCAAATCGCTTTGACAGTCTCGCATTGTGTTCGGTTTCCCGCCATGAGCCGCCGCGCACAACTTTAAGATCCGCATTCTCCGGCCCCTTGGGATCACGAAACGGTGATTTCTGGTAGTAGTGTTCGCTGTATGAATCTTCCACCCATTCCGCTACGTTCCCCGTCATGTCATACAGGCCGTAGGGGCTCCGTCCCGCATCGAAGGATCCTGGAGGAGCAAGATATTTATACCCATCCTCACTGCCATCCACATTGGCGGCGTTGGTGGCGAATTCGTTTCCCCACGGATATTTTCTTTTGCTTTCGCCACGACCGGCCTTCTCCCACTCCGCTTCCGTCGGAAGTCGCTTGCCGGCCCATTTGCAGTAGGCGGCCGCCTCGTCCCAGGAGACACTCATGGCAGCCAATTCCGGCTTCAAAATTTTTGACTGATCGTCGTCAAACACCTCGATTCTCGGCATAGCGCGCTTGGTCATCTTCGCGAACCGCATATATTCCTCTTGGGTGACTTCTTTTTGGTCGAGATAATATCCCTTAAGATACACTTGATGCTCGGGAGCCTCATCCGGATCCCCTTCATTGCTTCCCATCGTGAAAGGACCTTCGGGAATCTGCACCATTTCCCGACCCTCATCTCCCATTTTTGTCTTATACATCGAGAAATCGTGAGCCGGCAGACTGTTCACCGTCGGTCGAGCTTCCGACTTCACTGATACGGCCAGCTGTTTCATTTGCTTTGCCTTATAGGATTCATATGCCAGGAGGCCGATCATGAGAAAAAACGATGCAAACACAAAAACGATGGATCCCACTAAAACACCCTTGTTTTCCACGGATACCTCTACAACTCGGACGAATTACCGATAAGATGCCGATGTCTCACCCTTTTCCGATGCAGCCTTCTTGGCAGCACGCACATCCAGCAACATTGATATCTGGACGCCAAGGAATCCACCCATGGCGGCTCCCGCACCTGCGCCGACCCAGATCCGATCAATACCTGCCAACATCCAGGCCAGCACGCCTCCCAGTACCGTCCCGATCAGGATACTGATGAGAAATCGACGCCCGCCAAGAAAGCCGATGACGATGCCAAGGACAATCCCCACCAGAATGGCGACCGGCATCAGCCCACCACCCATCGTCATCCCGATCAGAGTACCGACAGTACCCATCACGGTTACCCCCAGGGCGGTGTCAAATGCCCTTTTCTCTTGCCACCACATTAGTCTTTCAGAGGCAGGGTCTCATATGCAGAGCGGGGAAAGACACACCCTACTTGATGGGAGTCGCGATCAGCGGACCAAAATCGATCTCCACACCAGGTGCCGCTACAATGGAAATTCCCCATGCCTTCTCCGCCGGCTCGTGCTGATGAATTCGCTTGAAGTCCTCGTACACATTCACCCGCTCCTCAAACCACTGCCCGATCTCCTTTGTTCCAGTCTGCACGACGATTTCGGATCCGCTGAACATGCCGCCTTCCGTCACGGTGCCGTCCGGTTTCGACCCACTCCACACATATTTCGTGAACACTGGGATAAAGAGAAGATCAGTATCCAACGAAGCATACACTGCGGCCAACGGTTCGGTCCCAGTCGTTGCCTTGTTGAGCCGCCACCGCCAGGTCAGGATTGGATATGCCTTGGGATCCCAATCAATCTTCTTTTTCTTAATCCGCTGGCCTGCATCTTTCGCCGACAAAAAGTTCGTTCCGTCCTCTGATCTGATCTTATAAGCCTCACGACCTTTGGATTGACTTCGCTGATTTTCATGATCCCACAGAGAGGGAAACCCATCCGCTTCCTTCGCTTGAAAGTCTTCCAAAACTAATGGTTGCCCTTGGGCAAATACGGATGGCTGCCATATAACAATGCTCATCAACACGCTGAGAACGATTGCTGCACAAAGCAGAACCCGGTGCTCCATGTCCTTCATTCCCTTTCTTATGTTTCTTGCGAGGAAATCGGGGTGAGCAAGGGGGCCTGCTTGTCGCGGAACTCCTCACCCATCACCGGCTGCTGCCCACGCTCACACATCCAGAACAGCGCGAGAACAGCCGCCCAAAATACCACCATGTTCAACGTCACCATTTTCGTGACGAATTGGAGTTCCGGAGTGAAGGCCCATGGCGAGACATCGGCCATCAGTTCACTGACATGCCAAGACAATCGTCCCGATGAGCGAATGTAGCCCATCAAACCCATCACCCAACTGAAAGACGCCGCTAACCCGAATAATCCCACCATGCCACGCAGCGGAATTTTTCCCCACTGAATTGGGCCATGTACCACCGCTCCTCTCAGCATGAGGCGATTGATCACCACACCCACCACGATCACTGTCAATGTCGTGAAGGCTTGTGGAGCTGAAAGGCCGACCCGCACCTTTGCCGGCAAATAGAACCCATAGACAGACAGCCAGATGACATTCAGCGCACCGACTAGGTACAAAACCATGATCGCGATGTTTCCGGCCCTAATCCAGGAAATGGTCATGGTTCGGTTCGCTCGACGATAGTACAGAAAGCTGAGCGCGGTGACGAGGATCAGAATGTTGACCGCCCCGTTCTTGGCCGACATGACTCCGTAGTTGCCGATCACGGGATGCTGAGCGCCTCCCATCGCCTTCACTTCGCTCCCAGACATCAACAAGGTGTGCGGTGTCAGCCAAATAAAGAGCGCCAGTATTAATACACCCAATAAGAGCTGATAGTAGGGCTGATAGCGCTCGCCTCCTTTGATACGAGCCATACTCTGCCACAGGTAGTAGTTGATTCCTAAGAACAGAACACCGATTAAGAGCGCCTGCACCACAAACAGCCACGTGAGCAACCCGCCCATCATCGTCACGCCCATGGTCTGGCGAAATACGAACACCGACTTCATCAACCAATAGCCGGCGATCGGCATGGGGATGAGCGCGCAGACCGTGACAGATAAGAAGACATATCCCACCCAATCGAAATAGGCCCGCTCCTCGTCGGTCTTGCTCGTAAAAAACCGATAACAGGCATAGGCCAGCACCACCGCTCCCCCGGACATGATATCTGCAAGGAAGCGATGCACGTTCAGAGGGTTCCAGAGCGCGGAGTGCAGCAGATGCCACGCATTTCCCAAGAACTGCCCCCGCGCATCCACGCCGGCAGGTGACATCATGAAGGCAGACCAGGAATTCGCCAACATCAATAACGCGGTTCCCACAATGTTCGTGAGAATGCCGATCGCGGCGTGGATCCACTTCATGCCACGATCCGTCATCCGATTCCAACCGTAGTAATAGATGATCAAGAGCAGCGTCTCTCCGGGGAACACGGCGGCGTAGGCGGGCATGAACTCTTTGAATGTTCCGCCCATATACGTCATGAAACTGGGGTACAGCGTGATGAACATCGTCAGCATCACGCTGCCGATGAGTGCCGTGACCGACAGGGCCAAGACCGCCACCTTCGCGAGATCTCTCGCCAGACCATCGTAGCGAAGCGCCAAGGCCGGCTTTGAAGTTATTAACCCCAGGAACTCGAGCAACGCGCAAAATAAGGGAAGGGCGAGGACGAATCCTCCGAAATAGGTATGTTGCTGTGTCACAAACCATACCAACAGCCGACTGTCCAGTGAGCCGATGCGCGGATAGACCGTTTCATGAGGAGTGGGAGCCGCCGGTCCCTGCGGAGTTCCCTCAGTGCCGAAGTACACATCCGTCGGCGATTCCGCAAATGACAGATCGGGTCCGTTCCACATACATCCAATGACGATCGCGACCATCCCGATGCAGGTCGCAACACCAATCGCGGAAGGTTTTAACCTGAATCCTTGCCCCATATATCTACCCCTTCGTTCCGGTCTTGCCGAATGCCAACTCCCCAGCCGTGTCCTCGGCACCGACCCGCCGGTTCCCAAGAATCCCCATCACAAACGGGCAGCGCAACATCCCGCTCGACAGCTGCGGTGTTTGCTCGTCTTCAACGTGCCGTCGATTACCTAGATAGTAGCCGTACAGCACCATCATGGCTGTAACCAGAGCACTCATCACAGCAGCCGAGTCCAACGTAATCGCCGGCTGCCTCACGACAAACAACAACAGTCCCATCGCCACGAGATAATAGGTCGAAGCAAAGGCCATCCCAGGCCACCACCAATACTTCACCAGTTCACTCGGCGCGGTCTGCCGGAGCGTATGGACCCATGACGTAGATGGATAGAGTCCGCCAAAATAGGCACAGAGGGCCAGGCCACCGCCGAGGACTGTTACGCTCAACAATTGAGCCAACGCGGCTCCATGAGCATCCGCGATGGCCATCCCCGATAACGGGGCAATCGCACCCATACCAAGACCCATCAGGATCCAAGGTCTCAATTGCCAAGCTCTACGTTGCACCAAGGCACGAAGTTGCGCTCCATCAGGGAACGTGGGAAACGGCCGTCCCAACATGGAAAGCTTGCGCACATGGCCGATTTCAAAGGCGTCTCGCGCGACGGCTGTACAGGAGATGATGATCGCCATCATGGCCGGCCCATCAGGATGGTGAAGATAATCGTAATTCATGATCCATAACAGGGTCAGTACTAATAACGAAAGCTGAATGCCATATGCGGCTCCGATCCATCCGGCAACCCAGCTCAGGAGACGCGCTCCATCTTGGCGGACAATGGTGGACCACGGGGCAGACCGACCGACCCGATAGGCCAGGACCGAGGTGACCGTTGCCACCAGGCTACTGACGGTCAACAATACAAGGGGATCTGCGATCGGAACGAAATGCTTGACGAGGCGATACACCCCGAACGCGATCAGTCCGGGAACAAACATCACGATCCGTTTCTGCTTGCGCACGGTCTCTTCCGTGACCGCCAAACTTAAACTCGGAAGAACCCGTAACGCCATCCGATGCAGCATGATATTCAGGACTGAGGCAGCAGGACTGCGGACTGAGCCGGAAAAATAATTCGTTTCATTTCTTCTCTCCTTCTCAGCACTCAGTCCTCAGCACTTGCTACTATTTTGAAGCACCCATTCCAAAGTACTTCGTCTTCACTTCTTCCATCAGAGACACGGTAATACGAGACAATCCGCGATCCGCAGCCGTGCGCTCAAGTTCGATTCTGGCCATGGCGCGGACCGGAGCCGGTACTCTCTCCAACCGCCGCTCCGCCTCAGGCTCCCATTCGATTCGCTCACCGATTTGGGGACGCAATACCGCATCGTAAGAGACCACCAGAGAATCACGCCGACGAACATCTTGCTCAACGTCCTTCTGAAGGAGAGTTGCCACATAGGGCGGGAGACGAGCCAGCCGGTGCAATGCCTCATCGGTCCACATCAATCGATCGACAAGTCCATGCGTCTGCCCCTCCGGCACGTCGACTCCGACTTTCAGACCGCAGCCTTTGCATTCCGATCGGATGAACCATTGCGGGGCACCACTTTCACCGTCATGTTCTTCAATTCCTTCCGTATGCATCCATCGACCACAGCCGCAGGTCAGCATCGCAATAGCTTACCCGATCTTCCCTGGATAGAGGATATACAGCATGGTGTAGGTAAAGCTCCCCGTGACAAACAGAACACAGTAAATGACCATCGTAAATCGGCCGAGCGCGCGATGCCGCCGTGCGCCGTCAGGCCAGATCCGTTGAATCGTCATCTCGATCGCGAACACGAATGCGACCACCATAAGAAAGACGAGGTACACCTCAAGTTTTCGCATTGAAAAACCGGCGGTCGCCACACGCGAAAAAAACAACCCGAGCACCGCCACCGCGATTCCGCCGAAAATAATCCCGATTTTCTTCCACGTCGTGAGCAACCGCGATTCCCTGAGGGACCGCACGCCGTCCACAAACTGTTGAGCGCGAAAGCCCAGCACAATCATGTACACCGCCATGACCAAGCCGATGATGACAAGAATGATATGGAGCGTGAGGACCGGAATAAAGACGTAATCATAGAGCGATTGAGAGCCACCGAATCCCTCTTTTCCCTCCACCGCCAATACGCCGAGTTGTCTGAAGAGATAATAAGCAATGAAGAAGCTGAGCATCGAAATCATTCCGCCCAGCATCAGCCAATGATGCACATCGGCCTGTCGCTTACGAGCCTGGAGCCATCCAACGACAAAGAGAGTGGTAAACAGCGTGGCCATCAACTGGCTCAAATCCGCGCCGGTTGTGGCATGGGTACCAAAGAATCCTGGTTCTCTTAACCAATTCATCGCTCTACTCTTCGTCCCTCGCATTTCGAGGATCGGATTCGAAATCGAGTTCGTACGAGTTCGTATTTGAGGGAGAACGCCTCACGCGTCACGAGATTTCAGGCCTTGCACAACAGCCGTCTTCTCCAATTCTGCGATTGAGTCAAATCCCGACACGGTCATCCAGTGCATGGCATCGCTGCATTTGTAACAACTACCGTGCTGTGTATTCACAAGAATATGGACCGTGAACGCGGTGGTCCAAGCAGGGCCGGTACCGGTCTCATCCAGGAATCGATCCTTTATGATCAACCGTCCCCCCGGCGCCAGCGATACAAAAGCCTTTTTGACCAGATCCTGATTCATCTGGAACGTTTGATAGTGAAGAATGTCCGACATCAGGACCACTTCGTACGGACCCCCGAGTTGGTCTCTATTGAAATCACCGGGAACGAGTGTGATCCGTGATTGCAATCCTGCATTCTTGACCGTCTTTTCCGTCAACTTCAACGTAGCCGGGAGATCAAAGACTACCGCCTGTAATTCAGCGTACACCTGACAAAAAGCGATGGCGTTGGTTCCTGCGCCACCGCCCAGATCCAACAGCCGTTCCGATCCGGTTAGTTTCAATCGTCTGGCAAACTCTGGTCCGCTTTGCTGTCCGATGCGATTGAGTACCGCCAACACATTGCTTCCAAGCTCCGGATCGGTCTCGAACACGTGGCGATCGACTACCCGTCGACCGGTTCGAATCGTCTCTTCTAAGTTTCCCCAGTTGTTCCACTCCGCATCGTGCAAGAGAAGCAAATGGCCGACGTACTGAGCCGAATGCCGGACGAGGTACTTCAGCGCCGTCGAAGAGTTGCCATACAAGTCGCTCTCCTTCGTCAACAGCTTCATCGCGACAAGGGCGTTCAAGAGGAGGATCAAGGTTGGCCCATCGGCCTGGATTCGACCTGCGATGTCCTGAACCACCTTCGGTTTTTCACCGATCGCCGAAAATATGTCCAGCTTCACGGCCGTCAGGAGAATCTTGGTCTCCCAGTAATAGCCAAGCTGAAAAACTTCCGCGAGCGAAAGTTCTCGTGACACACCAATCCCTCACGCTGATGCTATAAGTTGGCATCTTACCTACTGCGGAAAGAGAAAGGCAAGGTAACGAATCCGACTGGGAAGCGGTTGAAAAAACGAGGGGGGCAGCGGCTGTGCCGCTGCCCCCCTCGTCGTAAAAGAACTAGATCAGGCTTACTTGATTTCAGCCTTAAGGTTGGCGGCTCCTCCATCCGGCACATCGACTTCAAACTCAATCTTCTTGGCTTTGCCGGCAAAAGGATGCCACGCGATGATCTTGTGCTTGCCGGCCGGAACGTCCTTGAGCTCGAATGACCCGTCGTCCTTCACCACAGCAAAATGTGGGTTCGACACCGGTAGGAAGAATGATTGCATGAACTCATGCTGATCGCACTGTAACCTGAAATATCCTTCCTTTTCCGCGCCACCACGGAAAGTCACCGGCTTATCGAGCTTATCACCCTTCTTGGCCAACCCGATATTGAACCCCGTTGCCGAGGTGGAGCCCTTCACCGTGAAGCTGTGCGGGTTGTGCAGCACACCGGCAACAGACTTCGGATCCTCAGGGTCTGCATCTGTATTTTCAACCTTGAAGGGCCGAGTGTTGACGACAATACCGCTAAACGGTAGAAATTCACAGAATGCGGCCACGACTTCTGTCCCGGCATAGCTATCCATCCACGCCTTATCTTCGATGTCGGCCACGGCAACCACCGCCCCCTTCAAACCACCGTCCTTGCTGACTTCAATTTGTTTGAGAAATCGCTTATCGCCGTCCATCAAACTCTTATTCGGATTCTGAGGACAGAACTTTGGATTTGGGAACTTTGAAAACAGGAATTCTTTTTGCTCCGGCTTACCGGCATACGTGACCTTTCCGGTAATCGTTCCCCCCGCATACGAGGTGAGAGGCGCCGCGACCAACGCGACGGCTGCTACACCAAACATGACTGATAGCGCACTCTTCATTGGACTGCCTCCTTGTAATTGATCAACCACCTAATCTCTGACTTGCTAATCCCTCACTTGCTCTTTCCGCCCTTAATCCCATCAGTCGGGTAGAAACACTTGAACTCCATTTGCTAACCCTACCCACAATCAACTATCCAACTATCCGCTGGCAATCATCCGCTGGCGAGACCGAGTCAGATCAAGTATGTATATGAAATCTTACCGCCCGCTGTCAATGTCAAATCAAGAGACGCGTAGCGGCCTATCTCCAGTAGCTATTTCGCCATCGTCCTGATAAAGTGGCTGAAATTTGGACGCTTCTCAATCTGGAATGTCTGAGTGAATCACAGTCGCATGTCCCTGCCCGCATCAGCACCCCAATGACAGCATCGACAACGTCTTCCAACGGCCTTAAGCGAACCTACCCGGTCTATGTGACGGTATTGCTGTTCAGTCTCATCGCCGTGAGCGCACTCATTGGCGTTCCGTTATTCGGATATGTCTATGGTTATACCTGGCTGGATTGGACCATGTTCGTGCTTCTCTACATCATCACAGGACTGGGCATTACGGTCGGGTATCATCGCCTGATCTCGCATAGGAGCTTCAGCTGCCCCGACTGGGTCAAGGCCGGCTTTCTGATGGCCGGAGGATGGGCCTTGCAAAACTCCGCTCTCAAATGGGGAGCCGACCACATTCGCCATCACGCTGCCTGTGACCAAGACGCTGATCCGTACAATGCAAAGCTGGGGTTTTGGCACAGTCACTGCGGGTGGCTTTTTGCCGATCAGCGCTATTCCGACGAAAAGTATGCCACGCGCCTCAGACAGGATCCGGTTGTGATGTGGCAACATCGTTACTATACGCCGATCTTTCTCTCTGGGCTGGCGCTCCCATTCCTGGTGGGCTTTCTCTATAACGGGTGGGGCGGCGGTGCCAGTTGCTTCATGCTGGCCGGTGTGGGTCGGACCTTTGCCGTGCTGAATTCGACCTTTTGCATCAATTCAGTTTGTCATCTCTGGGGAAGCCAACCACACAGTCAGACGGATTCCAGTCGAGATAGCTGGCTGGTCTCGCTCCTGACCTTCGGCGAGGGGTATCATAACTATCACCACACCTATCAAAGCGACTACCGCAACGGTCCCTCCTGGTATAACTTCGATCCATCAAAATGGCTGATTTTCATGCTTTCGCTTGTGGGATTAGCCTGGTCCCTCCGTACCGCTCATGCCGCAGATTCCCGATCTTCAGATCTCTAAGCAGCACTCTAGCGTGGAGCGACCGATGTCCCGGTAGTGGAACGAGTCGCCTCCTTAATATTTCCTTAAGGATACAGGTGGGAGATTCCACAGCTCTTCGCGGATGGCGGCCCAGAGAGTATCCAGCATGTAGGTGAGGTCGGGTGCCGTTCGAGTCAACAATTTGATGGCAACCCCCGGCACGGTCGGCGTCGAGACTCCTCCTAACACATGGTTCGGTCGTTCATCCAAGATAGATGCGATTTTCGACTCCAGTCGGCTCCAGGTATCTGGCACGACAGCATCGTTGACCACATAGAAGGAGGCAACATAGTTCCATTCTTCTGCAAGCCCTACGCAACCCAGGTCAGCGGCGGGATCAAGGACGTATCGCTCCAAAAGAGAACTGCCGGATGCCGTTGTGATACGGATTTCGTTCTCCAGATCGGTAAATGCCCATCGCTCCTCTCTGGCGATACGCCCTGATGCGACGGCATCCCACAAGAGAAGCGTCGCGCCGGGTGCCAGCGTGGCATGAAGTATCTGCCGAAATCGTGAACCGGCGAACGGAATAGTATGCTCGGGGACCCATTCCAAGATCGCGCCAGGCCCAACGGTAATATTGATGTGCTGTTGTGAGACCTTGCTCTCGGTTCGATAGACCCGATTGGCAGAAGGTGAGGAAATCAGGACGTGCGCGTCCCGATCCAGGCTCATATCTATGGACAAATGGTCTCCTCCGACAAGGCCTCCGGATGGATTGACGAGAAGCGTGTATGCGGCTCCCGTCTCATCAAGATAAATAGGAGGGAGCAGCTTCCAGGGCGTTGTGAAGTACGAGTGTGCGATGATGGTTCGGCGGTCCGGCTTGGCATAGTCAAGCCGGAGTTCACCGACTCGTCCGATAAATTCTGTGGAAAATGCCGGAGGCGTACTTCTTTTTCTGGACGGACTTCTTTTTTCAGAAGTTTTTCGTTTCTGAATCGTACGTCTTTCCGGCGCAGTCTTTTTCCGTGGTCCTGCTGAAGCCTGCACGATTATGAGCGCCTCGCTCGCTGCGGTACGCGCTGCTCCAACCAAGCCACCACGGCATCCAGCCCTTCGCCGGAAAGGATGTTGGTGAACGCGAAGGGAAGATCGCCGCGCATCCGGCGGGTATCCCGATCCATGACTGACAGATCGGCACGCACGTGCGGTGCCAAATCCATCTTGTTGATGACGAGAAAATCCGATCGAGTAATGCCGGGACCGCCTTTGCGGGGAATTTTGTCGCCACCCGATACATCGATCACGTAGATGACGGAATCCACAAGTTCCGGGCTGAAGGTCGCCGCCAGATTGTCCCCTCCGCTTTCCAGGAAGATCAATTCAACATCGGGATGGCGCCGAAGCAGCTCATCGATCGCCTCTTGATTATGCGAGGCGTCTTCTCGGATGGCCGTATGGGGGCACCCGCCCGTCTCGACGCCCAAAATTCGATCGACCGGCAAGGCTGCACGCTTCGTCAGAATTTCAGCATCAATTTTTGTAAAAATATCGTTGGTCACCGCGGCGAGGCTGTACCGGTCGCGCAACCGCTGGCACAGCGCTTCAACAAGCGCCGTCTTCCCTGATCCAACGGGGCCTCCGATACCGATGACGGGAATGCCTTGTTTCCGCGCTTGCGTGGGAGTCCAATTGTGACTGTGCTCACGATTTAGATCATGCATGATAATCCCTCGAGCGGACAATTGAGGCCAAGGCCATCAACCGCCGTTTTTGTTTCTTTCTTGTGTAACGAGAGCCGCTGGCCTCGTCTTTAAGACCGAAAAAGCCTCCACTCCAACCGACCATGGCGCATTGAATAGATATCTTGAATGGGAGACCACGAGCTCATCGTTGTTTCCGCGTCGGTTTCACGACTGATCCGATCGATCAGTGGAAGCCATTCACTAAGTATGCGTTGTCCCTCATGTTGGCCGATCGGACTTAATCTCATGGCGGCAGATACAAATCCGACCGCCGTTTGATACAGGAAGGCCGCCACAGTCGCTTCCGGTTCCCATCCGCTGACACCCAGCGTCAGTCCAAAACAGACCGCCAAATGACCGGGCGCTTGTTCAGATTCTATGGCATCACGGTACTCGCCGAGAACCGTCTTGGCTCGGAGTTGATCCGCCGCCATGCGTATGACTTGACGACCCATTTGGCGACTGGCCATTCGCGACTCACGACTCAGCTTCGTCGCATCCAATTCCCGATCGACCTCGGCAGCCAGGGAGACCTTTCCAGCGGATCCGGCTTGATTCGCCCACTTTACCGCGAAAGCCTCTCTCCGGCTCATGCCGCCACGCAACAGATCTCCCACGTAGCTGGCGAGTTGATCAGAATTCTTCACCGCTCCGTCTTGGATGGCCGCTTCTAATCCCGAGGAAAACGCGTAGCCGCCGGAGGGGAAAAACGTGTCGATGAACCGCAATCCTTCAAGTAAGGCGGGCGTATTCATATCGGGTTACACGAGAATAAAACAGCCGGCCGGCCACCTTCACGGTCGTTCCGTTACTCATAGCCGAACCGGCTGTTCTGTTCGTTAAAACAATTGATACCGTTGCGCCAGCGGCAGCACGATCGCCGGCTCGCAGATGAGCGGCACACCGTCGGCCGTCACGATGTACGTCTCTGGATTGACTTCCACTTTCGGCAACGCGTCGTTCAGCTTGAGATCACGCTTCCCCAAATTGCGGCAGTTTTTCACCGCCGACACGCGCCTCTGCAAACCAAGCCGCTTGGGAATCTCATGATCCAAGGCAGCCTGGGACACGAAGGTAAAGCTCGTGCTGGTCAAGGCGCGACCGAAGGCGCCGAACATCGGCCGACTGATGGTCGGCTCCGGCGTCGGGATCGACGCGTTGGGATCGCCCATTTGAGCCTGGGCGATGAAACCGCTCTTCAGCACCATTTCTGGCTTGACGCCGAAGAATTCCGGCTTCCAGATGACGAGATCGGCAATCTTACCGACCTCCACAGACCCGACTTCATGGGCGATGCCGTGGGTAATGGCCGGATTGATCGTATACTTGGCCACATAGCGTCTGGCTCTGAAGTTATCGTTTTGAGTGGAGGACTTGCCGCTCACTGGTGCGAGATGCCCCCGCTGTAATTTCATCTTATGGGCGGTCTGCCACGTGCGCGTGATGACTTCCCCGATGCGACCCATGGCCTGCGAGTCCGACGACATAATGCTGATGGCCCCCATATCATGCAGGATATCTTCTGCGGCAATGGTCTCACGGCGGATGCGGGACTCCGCAAACGCCACGTCTTCCGGAATTCGCGGGTTCAGGTTGTGGCAGACGATCAACATGTCCAGATGCTCATCCATCGTGTTCACGGTAAACGGCATCGTGGGGTTGGTCGAGGACGGCAATACGTTCGGCTCGCCGCAAATTTTAATAATGTCCGGCGCGTGACCACCACCCGCGCCCTCCGTGTGGAAGCTATGAATCGCCCTCCCCTTGATGGCCTTGATGGTATCCTCAATATAACCGGCCTCATTGAGCGTATCCGTATGGATCGCCACCTGCACATCGTAGCGATCCGCCACGCTCAAGCACGTATCGATCGCAGCCGGAGTGGTACCCCAGTCTTCATGCAGCTTCAAGCCGATCGCACCCGCTTCGATTTGTTCATTCAACCCTTCTGGTCGTGACGCATTACCCTTTCCCAAGAAACCGAGATTGATGGGAATACCTTCCGATGCTTCCAGCATGCGATGAATGTTCCATGGCCCCGGCGTGCAGGTTGTCGCACTGGTTCCGCTTGAAGGGCCGGTCCCTCCGCCGATCATCGTGGTCAGCCCGGCAGACAATGCTTCCCAACATTGCTGGGGACAAATGAAGTGGATGTGTGAATCGATACCGCCGGCTGTGATGATACGACCTTCTCCGGAAATCGCTTCCGTTCCCGGACCGATCTCCATGCCCGGCGTGACATTCGGCATCAGATCGGAATTGCCGGCATGACCGATGCCGACGATACGGCCGTCCTTGATGCCGATGTCGGCCTTGATGACGCCCGTGTAGTCAAGGATAAGCGCATTGGTGATCACGGTGTCGAGCTGGCCGCTTGTACTCGTGGCCCGAGCGGATTGCCCCATCCCGTCACGAATAGTCTTGCCGCCGCCGAAGACGGCCTCTTCCCCTTGAACAATCCGATCCTCTTCCACTTCGATGATGAGGTCCGTGTCGCCGAGCCGGACGCGGTCGCCTGTCGTGGGACCGTACAGAGATGCGTATTGCTTGCGTGAGATTTTCACCGTGCGCCTCCTTTTCCAAATCCTCGATCAGCGGCGAGTCCAACAGCCTTGGCTTTCACTTTTGGATCGTCCAATAAGCCGTCTGTCAACCCGTTGACACCCTGCGCAAGCCGGTTGCCTGCCAGGGCCACGAGCGTCACTTTCTTTTCTTCTCCCGGCTCAAATCGAACCGCCGTGCCGGCAGGAATGGCGAGCCGGAAGCCGAACGCTTGCTCACGATCAAACTTCAGCGCGCGATTGGTTTCGAAGAAGTGACAGTGAGAACCGACCTGAATCGGACGATCGCCCACATTCTTGATCGTCACTTCTTTCGTCTCACGCCCTTTGAAGACCTCAATATCGCCGGCCACCGTCATAATCTCGCCGGGCACGATCGGGGCGGACAGCTCAGCTTTCACCGCAGCCGCTAAGGCTTCTTTCGATCTCTGTGGCGCATCTTGTTTTTTCATTTTTGCTCCTCCTGTCCCACCGACCTTTGTGATCAGCGATTCATTCGCAGCATACGCGATTCCCTGTTGCCCGGCGTTTCCCAGCAGCGATACCGCCCCGATTCCCGCCGCAACGCGCCCGCTGTGCGCGAGAAACTGCCGCCGCGATGGTCCGGTTTTCTCAGAAGTACTTCGTTTGTCCTTGTCGCCTCGAGAGTCTTGTGGTTCTTTCGCTTTCATGTTGCTTTACTCCTTTTCGTCCGCCGTGTTGGTCCTCAATAATTCTTCATCATCTCCTCATGCATTCCTTCATACATAACAAGAGTTGGTTGCGGTATGTACATCTAAGGAATGGGGTTGTGAACCGTCACGAGTTTCGTCCCATCGGGAAAAGTCCCTTCTACCTGGAACTCGCGGATCATCTCCGGGACACCGGGCATCACATCTTTGCGCGACAGAAGCTGAGTGCCGTAGGTCATCAGTTCAGCAACCGTTTTACCGTCACGGATGCCCTCCAATACAGCAGCGGTGAGGTAAGCCACTGCCTCAGGGTGATTCAGCTTGAGACCTCGCTTCTTACGATCGGTCGCAAGCTGAGCGGCCACATAAATCATCAGCTTGTCCTGCTCTCTCGGGCTTAAACGCATAATTCCTCCTCTGTCAGGTTAGCACTTCAGTGATTCGCTGTTATTGGCCTTTTCGCTTAGAGAGGTGGAGAGGGAGTTACCAACCACAGCACAGGAGGTTGACGAAAACTAGACTAACCACCCCACCTCTCTTAGGTCGGGCATTGTTATTCTATATCTTCGAGGCGGACTTAATCCTTTGTGGGAAGATACTTACCACAAAACGGGAAGGTCGGGTCAACTTCTATTTAAACCGTCAGATGTTGCCTCACCATGTCAGCATTCAGCTCGGTACTCTTGCCCTGGGCCATCACTGCTCCCTTGGCCATCACGACGTACTTCTCGGCCAGTCGGGCGGCAAAGTGTAGCCCTTGTTCCACCAATAGAATCGCGAATCGACGAGATTTCTTGAATCCGATGATGACATCTTCTATCTGGTCGACAATTGACGGCTGAATCCCTTCCGTCGGCTCATCCAAAAGAAGAAGCTTCGGGCTAGACAAAATTGCTCTTCCGATCGCCAGCTGCTGTTGCTCACCTCCGCTGAGCACACCCCCAGGCCTATGGAGAATTTGAGTCAACTTCGGAAAGAGATGATAGACCTCATCGAACGCCTCTTGTTCAGAGACATCTCCGTTGATGGAAGGACGATTCCAGTAGCCGAGCAGCAGATTCTGATGCACCGTCAAGTGGGGAATGATTTCTCGCCCTTGAGGGACATATGCCAGCCCTTTTCTGGCCCGTAGATCCGTACGATCATGAGTGATATCGGCACCGTCGAAGGTGATCTTTCCCCCACGGACGGGGAGCAACCCCGTCAGTGTTTTCAATGTCGTCGTCTTGCCGACCCCGTTTCTTCCCATGAGGCAAACCACTTCTCCCGCCTCGATTGTAAAGGACACGTTGCGTAAAATGTGACTTTCGCCATAGTAGGCATTGACGTTCTCTAGCGCCAGCGTCAAACGTTTGGTTTCGTGTGCCATTTGGCTCGTACTTCTGTTTTGCAACTAGTGAGCGACTTTTGCTCGCCCCAAGTAAATTTCCCGCACCCGGTCATTTGCTTGAACGGTCTCCACTGTCCCTTCACAGATAACCGTTCCTTCCGCCAATACCGTGACGATGCGCGCGATCTGTCTCACAAAGTCCATGTCATGCTCGATCACGACGATCGCCTGTTTCTCCGACAGCGCGGTCAGCAATCGACCGGTCTGTTCCGTTTCCTTATCACTCATCCCGGCGACCGGTTCATCGACCAACAGAAGCGAAGGGTCTTGTAGGATGACCATGCCGATCTCTAACCATTGCTTTTGGCCATGCGACAAGGAGCCGGCACGGTCATGGGCATGGTCCGATAATCCTATGGTTTCCAACGTCTCATCGATGCGTTCTCGCTCCGCCGGTGACGACCGTCCCATCAATGTCGGAAAGACTCCCTTGCTTGCCCGCTTCACCGAAAGATCCAAGTTCTGCCAGACCGACAAGTTGCTATAGACCGAAGGAGCTTGGAACTTACGGCCGACTCCCAGCTTCGTGATATCCTCCGCGTTCTTTCCGACCAAATTGATACCTTTGCCGAAAATGACCTTTCCCGAGGTCGGTTTGGTTTTCCCGCAGATCACATCGAGCAAGGTGGTCTTCCCGGCTCCATTCGGCCCGATCACGACACGGAGCTCGTTATAGTAGACACTGAAGTTGCAATTGTTCAGCGCTTTGAATCCGTCGTAGTCGACGACCACGTTCTCGCAGTTCAGAATCAGGTCTTTGTCCGTCACGCCGCCGTACTCCCTTCCGCCTTGATCAGAGGCGGGTGCGTCTTCCTCCGCTCGCTCAATTTCCGAATCATTCCCACGAGTCCATCCGGGAACATCGTCACCACGACCACGAAGAGCCCGCCGAGAATAAACGGCCATGCCTCCGGGAAATAGTTAGTCAACACGCTGCGACCATAGTTCACAGCCACCGCGCCCAGGATTGCCCCGATCAACGTGCCACGCCCACCGACCGCAACCCAGATGACCACCTCAAGCGACGGCAAGACCCCGATCTGTGCCGGTGTAATGATGCCGACCTGCGGCACATACAGCATTCCCGACAATCCTGCGAGCCCTGCCGCCACGACAAACACAAAAAGTTTGTACATCCAGGGGGTGTACCCTGAAAATGTGACTCGTGATTCGCTGTCGCGTATCGCGATCAGCACTTTTCCTGCGCGCGATGCGACGATCCAACGACACAGCATGTAGGAGGCTGCAAGAGCCAAAACCGTCAAAATATAGAGTCCCCGTTGCGTCGATGGATCGGAAAGCCGAAAGCCAAGCAATTGCTTAAAATCCGTCAATCCATTGGTTCCGCCGAGCCGCGTCTCGTTCCGATTGAAGACCAGCCAGGCTGCAAACGCTAACGCCTGCGTGATGATGGCAAAATACACCCCTTTGATTCTGCTACGGAACGCCAGAAATCCAAATATCGTCGCAAAGAGCATCGGGACAAGCATCGCCCCCAAGAAGCCGCCCCAAAAGCTCTTGAATGGATACCAAAAAAGAGGCAGCTCCTTGACTTGGGTCCAGACCATGAAGTCCGGCAGTTCGCTTCCGTACACGCTTTCTTTTCCGATCTGCAGCGACAGATACATACCCATGCAGTAGGCGCCAAACCCGAAAAATACCCCCTGACCTAGACTCAGGACACCGCAATAGCCCCAGATGAGATCCAGTCCCAGAGCCAAAATGGCAAAAGCCAAAAACTTGCCGAACTGATTGAGACGAAAGTCAGAAATGTGCAGCCAGGAATCTTCAGCAGGCAACACATTCAGCAGTGGGACGACAATCAGGAACAAGATCCCGACCGCGTAAAAAGACAACGTCTCGCGGCTGTCTTGATGAGTGACCCCTTGTTCAGGCATCAGCGTTGCGTCCTTTAGCTGCAAACAAGCCCTGTGGCCGCCACTGTAGGAATAAAATCACACCAACCAAGATAAAGACTTTTCCATAGACCGCCCCACTCACCGGCTCGATCAGTTTGTTCAATCCACCGATTCCTAATGAAGCCAAGATTGTCCCGGCGAGTTTTCCAACCCCCCCCGTCACCACCACCATGAAGGCGTCGACGATATAGTTTTGCCCAAGTCCAGGATCGACATTCCCCACCATCGTGAGCGCCCAGCCCGCAACGCCGGCCAATCCCGACGCAAAAGCAAACGTATAGGAGTCGACTTTTCTGGTCGGGATGCCGAGACAGGCGCTCATATTGCGATTTTGAGTGACCGACCGTACCCGAACCCCGAGGTTCGATCGGAAGAGCAAAAAGTAAATCCCCAAGACACAGATGATCGACAGCACGATAATGAAAATCCGATTGTAAGGAAGATAGACTCCGACCATCACTTGCACCCCACCACGAAGCGCACCGGGAGCAATAACGGCCGTCAGATCGCCGAAGTACACCCGGGCGGCCTGCATTAAGATCAAACTGACGCCCCACGTCGCCAACAGCGTCTCAAGAAGTCGCCCATAGAGAAAGCGAATCACGGTGGCTTCGAGCACCCATCCGAACAAGGCAGCGGAAAGAAAGGCGACAGGCAATGCCACCGGGAAGTACCAATCAAAGACATCGGGCGACAACCAAGCGATGAAAGTCTGTTGCGTGATGAAGGTGGCATACGCCCCGATCATCATCAACTCGCCGTGCGCCATATTGATCACCCCCATCAAGCCGAAGACAATGGCCAGGCCGAGGGACATGATCAAGAGAATAGAACTGAGGCTGATGCCTCGGAATAGTGTCTCAATAGTGCTCGCCCACCAACTCCAGGAGTCAATCTGCCCGATCGAAGTTTGTGCCGCTTCCGCCAATGCCTTCTGCTCATCGGTCGCTCCACTTTGGGCACCTGCTTCAACAAATTCTTTGAGCGCGGATAGCCCGTTCTGGCTTCTGAGCTCGCCGAGTTTCTTGACGGCTGACAACCTAACCGCTTGATCTCCAGAACGAAGTTGAATCAGCTGCGCGGATTCCTCCATCGTATATTTGACCCACCAGACTTGCTCCTTAGCAGCAGCTTCCTGCAACCGTGTAACAGCCTCCGGCCGTCCTGTTCCCACCAGATCTGCAGCCGCGGAACGTCTGGTATCCGGCTGTTCGCTTGTCAGGTTCGCCCGGTTTTTGAGGAGATCAATCACCGGCTTGATGGCCTGCCGGACAGCCCGGTCGGCTTCCGCACGGATCTCATCAAGTTTAGGGATGAGACTCGCATCTCCATTTTCAATAAGGAAGGCGACCGCTTCGCTACGAACAGTCGCGTCTTCGCTTTTTACGTTGATGAGCGCTTGTTCAATGGAGCTCGCCGCGGGGGATGTTGTAGTTGCAACTGTCTGATCCGCTTCGTCAGCCGCCAGTGCCGATTGTAGACAAAGCCCGAGCGCTGAGAAAAGGAATAACGCCGGTATAAGTAATTTTTTCGGGATGCCGGCCAGGCTTATCACCAATAACCTCCCTACGATAACTTTTCCGACGAGACGCTGCTGGCAGGGAAGCCGGAGCCTTGCCCACTATAACGAGATTCCGGCCTGTTACCTGCCGGCAGTGTCCACCGTCAGGACGGTTCATGAAACAGGGAACTACCATGCCGTCCCGATTCTTATTTCTTTTGATAGGTTCCTTGATGATTAATCCAATCGCAGCCTTTTTCAGGATTGGTATACTCGCTCCACGGTTCGGGTTTCACCAATCCTTTGGATCGCCAAATGGTCTTGAATTGACCATTCTTCAGGATTTCTCCGATCAGCACCGGTTTATGCGTGTGTTGGTTGGCTTCATCCATCATGATCTGGCCGCCGGGGGCCAAGAACTTTTGCCCATAGACGGCTTTGCGGACTTTGTCCACCTCAGTCGAACCAGCCTTTTCAACCGCCTGCTTCCATACATACACGCCAAAATACGCGGCCTCGATCGGATCATCGGTGACTCTGTTTTCTCCATCCGGCAGATTATTCCTCTTGCAATAGGCCTTGAAGTTCGCCACAAACTTCTTGTTCTGCGGCGTATCCACGCTTTGAAAGTAGTTCCAGGCCGCCAAATGCCCCACGAGCGCGCTCGTATCCATCCCGCGCAGTTCGTCCTCGGCGACGCTGAACGCCATGATCGGCGCATCTTCTGCGCGCAGACCCTGATTGCCGAATTCTTTATAGAACGGCACATTGCTGTCGCCATTGATGGTATTGAGCACGGCGGCTCCGCCACCTGCCGCAAACTTCTTGATCTTGCCGCAGATGGTTTGATAGTCCTGGTGGTGGAACGGAGTATATTCTTCTTCGATATTGGAGGCAGGTACTTTCTTTGACAACAACATGGCACGCAGAATTTTGTTTGTCGTGCGTGGAAAGACATAGTCCGTACCGAGAAGATAGAACTTCTTATAGCCGCCACCCTCGGGGCTCATCAAGTATTCCACTGCCGGCACCGCCTGTTGATTGACCGCCGCCCCGGTGTAGAACACGTTGCGTGAACATTCTTCACCCTCGTATTGGACAGGATAGAAGAGCAGCCCGTTGTTCTTCTCAAAGACCGGCAGCACTGATTTTCGGCTGACCGATGTCCAGCAGCCGAACACCACCGACACCTTATCTTCCAAAAGGAGCTGCTTGGCTTTTTCGGCAAATAGGTCCCAATTCGACGCAGGATCAACGACCTTGGCCTCGATCTGCCGCCCCATGACGCCGCCCGCCTTGTTGATTTCTTCGACTGCCATGAGCACGACATCGCGTAGCGACACTTCGCTGATAGCCATCGTACCGCTCAAAGAATGCAGTACGCCGATCTTGATCGGAGGACCACCGGCCGCATAGGACAAGGCATAGTTACCGAGATTTCCCAGTAGCGCCGCGACACCGACTCCTGCCGCCACGCGCCCGCTCTGTCCTAGGAATTCTCTCCGCGATGATCCAATTTCTTCGGTAGGGGTTCCCGCTTCCTTGACCTTTTGTGAATCCTGTGGGGCTTTCTTGTCCATGTTGCATCACTCCTTTTCGTATGCCGTGAGTTGCAAACTTCTGGTTGATGCTCATTCTGCCTAGAACCTATTCCGAACGATCGGCCGCCTGCATTAGCCCTTTAGAGCAAAATTTCCTTCGATCTGCCTAACTGCACAGCGTTACGCCGATTAACCTGACTCGCGAACAGACTCATCTCCCTCCTTTCTAGAATGAACGCCACGGAACCAATGGGAACATTTGAACTAACCGGAGGAGGCCAAGGATGGATATTTATGTGTACCGTGCGTTGTACGGGAATAGCATTGCAAAAGGACTTCCTGCCCCACATGCGTCTAATTATCATTCAATTCGTTTCCTCCGAAGAGGCGACAACATTGTATACATTCAACATTGCACCGTCAATGGTCCTTCTTGGACTTACGCGGATGAGCTTCCGCAGAAAACAACGGCAATTGGTATTCCTTAGTTGACGCCCGTACTGCATTCTCTGATTTCCCATTCCACCACTTACATTTCCCATGATTCCAGGTATCCTGCAAGACTTTTGGGGCTTCCGATTTTGTAGAGAGGACGATGATGTTGTTACCAATTCCAGGCAGACAAGGCTTACACCATTTGAACTGGGCATCCTGAGAGGAACCGGACTATACAAGCCTGTGATGGTGAGATGGTGATAAAAGGTGGGAAATTGTCTTTTTTGTTTTTGCCGGATGTTCCTGTTACACTACGCATCGCGTGAGCTTAACTCAGTAACACAACCCCATGAATTTCACTCAACGCTCTTCTTTTGCATTTGTTCTGAGCCTCCTCGTGCTGAGCAGCCTTGTTCTCACGGCTCTCGGTTGCGCCGGCCCTCACCCACCCACACCTATTCACGAGGCAGCCCTGGGCACGGTATTCCTTGAGAATGTGTCTGACACTTCTTTCCAAGCCGCACATCCCATCAAATTGTCCGAGACGACCGTTGCAGATATCTTGCGTGGTGTGCACACAAAAGAAAAAACCGGCCTTTTATTGCTATTAGGCAAGGCCTTGAAGTCAACCAACCTGAACGATATTCGTACCTTCTCCGAAGATGATATTGCGTTCCTGACCCCACATATTGCCACTGCCCTCGCTCAAGCGACTCCTAATCAACGGGTGGGATTTCATGTCTATTCCACTCCCGAGGTTTCACAGTCGCCGAAGGTCGGCCAGAATAGAGAAACGACGTCCGGTTATCTATTCGCGGACGGCCTGTCGCTGCATTTCACATTGACTCAGTACCGATATCGCCCAGGGAAAAAGTACAATTCCAGCCAAAAAGAACCTCGCCCGCTCCCGGACACCGATGGTCTCCGTGACCGAGAAGTCACGTTCCTACCGGAAGCGGCCGTGCGCCCCGATGTATACGATCGGTCGAGTTGGATTGGAAAATCTGAAGATCGGTCGCTAGCCATCGATTATCAACTATTGGCGAGAGTACTTGCGGCACCTTCCTATTCCGCCGCCGGTGCACAGCCGGTTCCCGCGGCAGCAACGCCGGTTCCACAACAGTCTCAATCAATTCCTGCTCAAGTGCAAGGACCGGCGGTTGGGAAGCAGGACGCGGACCTGCAGGCATTTAAAGAAGAAATGAAGGCCCTTCGGAAAAAAGTAGACGAACAGGAGGCCGAACTCCAGCGCCTCAAGAATTCCCCATCTAGCAAAAAGTCCACACCTTAGCCAGCCTCTGTTGTCTACTGAGCGGTCGGAAGAGGATCCAATACCTCATTAAGAGGAACAGACGTTTGGAGTTCACCATCCACCGATGGTTCCGTACCCGGCTCAAGCGTTTCGATCGACACTTCTCCACCGTCCATGGGAAGGAGTGATTGTTCTGCCTCACCCAATTCCTTGAATTCCCGCAGTGGGGGTAGCTGCGAGAGATCGCTCAAGCCAAAATGCTCAAGGAAGAATTTGGTCGTCCCGTACATGATCGGACGGCCGGGGACTTCCTTGCGCCCGACCATACGCAC
Organism: Nitrospira sp.; assembly: GCA_030123625.1. Lineage (NCBI taxonomy): Bacteria > Pseudomonadati > Nitrospirota > Nitrospiria > Nitrospirales > Nitrospiraceae > Nitrospira > Nitrospira sp. Next base: position 3,025,213 of record CP126121.1, on the reverse strand, counting down.
CAGTTTTCGTTCCAACAGCGTACGCAATACACCGGAGGTTTCCACTCCGCGGATTTCCTCGATCTCAGACCGTACCAGCGGTTGTTTGTAAGCAATGATCGCCAATGATTCCAGGGCGGATCTGGATAATTTTGCCGCCGTCTTGGCCTTGTCCATCCGCTTGATCCAGGGGGCATAATCCTGCTTCGTGACAAGACGGTAGCCGCCCGCTACTACGGCCAGTCGCACGCCGCGCTCTTCTTGCTCAAGCGCCTGACCGAGATTGTGCAACGCCTCTTCCACTTCTATCTTCGGCACGTTCCCCATCACGGTCACAAGGCGCGCCAAGGGCAACGGTTCGGAAGAAACGAAGAGCAGTGCTTCCAGAATCGCCTGGAGCTCGCCCATCCCTTGCACCCGATCATCATCGAAGTTCTGATCATGAGGCAATCCATTCAGCTCTCCAATATTCATCATGTCGGCTTCCGGCATATCATGAACCACATCCGCCGTCTGTGGAGTCATGTCCACCTCCATTCTTCATCGACATCATCACGCTCTGCCGGATCGGGCACCAAGGAGAACATCCGTGAAACCAGAATCGGCCCGAATGTTTCCGCTTGGAATACACGAACAATCCGCAGCCTCATCAATTCAAGTAATGCCAAGAACGTCACGACGACCACCATTCGATGGCTCGATCCCTCGAATAACGCGGCAAACGAGACCGAATCTTTGCCTTCGAGTGTTTCCAGAATGAGGTTCATCCGCTCACGAACCGTAAGATTGTCGGGAACAATCTCGATGAGCCGACTATTCGGATTCCGCTCAAGGACTTCCTTGAGCGCATCCACAAGGTCAAACAGTGAGACATTCTCTAATGGAAGTTCCTCCTCAACTTCCTCGACCAATGGAGCTTGCTCACGCCAAAAGATCTCGCGCCATATTTTTTCCCGGTCGTCGAGCTGACGTGTCGCTTCTTTGAATGCCTTATATTCAAGTAACCGTCGAACGAGTTCTTCCCGTGGGTCCGGCCCGTCTTCGTCGTCGTCGGCCGTCTCATCCACCGGCAGCAGCATTTTGGATTTGATCTGCAATAACGTCGCCGCCATGACCAAAAAATCTCCCGCCACGTTGAGATTCAGTTCTTCCATAGCTTCCAAATACTCGAGGTACTGCTGAGCGATCATCGCGATCGGGATATCATAGATGTTGATCTCATTCTTCTTGATGAGATGCAGCAATAAGTCCAGTGGCCCCTCGAAATTTTCAATGCGGACCTGATACGGAAGCTCTGTTTGCTCAAAATTTTCTGCCTGAGAGTCCACGGCGTCGTTATATCAACTTATGGTGTAACGGGCAAGCATGATTCTATATATTGGGTTATGAAGTGTTCCTCATTTAAGTTTTATGGCATATGTCACCAGCAAGGCGGCCACCAGGAGAAAAAATACGGTGAGAGCATACTGAAGGCCGGCAGGCTGAGCCGATTCAAGCCGTTTCGTTTGGTCAAAAACCGGTGTGTGATCAAAACGTGCCTTTGCAAGATCATCTTGTTGTCTGAACTCGGCATTTGAGAAATCAGTTGACCCTAGAAACTGAGCACCGGCAAATACCGCTCCGTTTTCAAAGACCGTAAACCCAAAGAACGTCTCGCGACTGAAGATCGCTTCACGGAAGCTGACCCGATCCTTGAAGCGACTCCCGGAAAATCCCGTCCCCAAGCCGAATCTCGATCGCTCAAACGTCGCCGGTTGTTCGAAAATCACTTCTAGAAATTCCGCCATGCCATCGAAGAGTGCACCGGTACAATTCACCGAACCATGAAATACGGACCGATGAAACCTGGTGCTGGGACCAAATTTGGTCTCCCGGCAGTCCATCCGTTGGGCGAACTGCCCCTGAACAAAATAGGCGCCTTTCTCAAATGTGGCAGCAGACAGTTCGACCGCTTCCTGAAAGACCGAACGGGAGAGATCCACCTCTTCCTTGAAATGAGATCCCTCAAAATCAACAGGTCCTTCAAACCGAAGCGTGCCGTCCGCTGACCGATGGCGTACGGTGCCCGACACCACGGAATCTTTTATGCTCAGTGTCTCGCGAACAATTCGCTGTCCATTGCCGCCGGCACGAGCTGCTTGATTCGCCATCTCCGATGCAGATACCGAAGAATGGGACGTCGCTTGTACAGCAAGACGATCGAAGATAAGATCCCCGTGCACAATCACACCAAAAAGATCGACGGGACGCCCTTTGGCGATCGCATCCATAACGGCTTCACCACGCACGACATGGGCCTCCCGCTCAGCCGGCGTACAGCCGGGCGAAAGATGGATCATGAGACCCGATTCAATTCCAATCGCAGGTGCCTCGGCAACGCAAGCAGCATTGGCTTCGGGTGGACAAGTCACAGGGGCGATTATGAGCACCAGAGCCACATGCCAACCAGACCACACCCGCTTCCCAGAATCAGCATACGTGTCAGGTGAGCTGTGGTGAAGCAAAGTTCTGTCCGTATCGCCGGGGAAGAGCAACGTAATGTTCTGGAGGTAATGAGACACGCCGCTGGAATTAAAGATTCCCAGCGGCGGTATGTAAATGCGATGAACGCAAACCGAACGTCCCTTGCTTCCGTCAACTATGAGTTGTATTGAACGGGACGTGCTAAAAATGGAGCCGGGGCAGACGAGATATTAATTGTGTCGGTATTCGTCGTCCAACAAGTCGTCGGATTTGTCGATGAGCTCATCTCGATCGTCATCGGCGTCGAGATCCAATTCTTCCTGGACGTCGTCTTCCTCGATCTCGCCTTCCATTTCCAGCTCATCGCCGGCCATCTCATCTTCATCAGCCAGATCGGCATCATCCGGCTCCATAGGCATGGGCGGTTTCAGCGCTACAGACTTGCGTGGGGCCTCGTCCTCTTCCGTCACGACCTTCTTCGCCGATTCACTCGTGGGGCCGGCTTTGGGCGCAGCCTTCTTCGCGGATTTCGCAGCCGCTTTCTTGCTGGGCTTTTTCTTTGAGGCCGGTTTGGACGCCTTGACAGCCGCCCGCTTTTTCACTGTTTTCTTGACCGCCTTCTTCTTCGGTGACGGTGCAGCTTTTTTCGTCCGCGACGATTTTTTCGCGACGGCTTTATTCTTCTTGTTCGCCATTCCGATTCCTCCTCTTCGTTTCAGCTCGGCTCAACGGCCTCCATCTAGCATGAACGAATAGCCTCTTGCAACCATCCGATCTTGATTTTCATCGCTTGGATCTTGGATAACGGAGTATCTTTCAGTAGTCCGGTTCAATTCCGTGCTATGAATGGCAACCCATAGGAAAAGGCGCCTGAATCTTCATTGTTTCCGGCTTTGCGACAAGTCCTCTTGTAAGGAGTACCGCCGACGTGAACCCAGTACGCATCCTGGCGATTGCTATAGGGATTGGGGCCGTTGCAGGGGGGCCGACCCTGGACCTTTTTCCGACCACCCAGATCCTCATGGAGAACGGATCACCCTATTATGTTCCTGCTACCGCTACCGTAGTGAGCGGCACACCCATTCGGTGGGATAATCCGACGCCAACCCACCATACCGTCACCCACAATGACTGCGCAAAGGAAGAACATCCATGCCTGTTCGATTCGGGAACCGTCGCACCGGGAGGACACTTTACGGTGCCTGGTTTGCCGAAAGGCCGTTACCCCTATCATTGCGGTATCCATCCCATCATGCGAGGTCAGCTGGTCGTGACGGACGATCTCTCAACACCGTCTCAGTTGTAACATATCGATCATCTTGCACGATCACCGATTGCTCCTGTAGGCTGCGAAGCTCATCACTAAAAACCGTTCTCCATGAAACCTGCTGCCGATATCCATCAACCCCGAAGCTTGACAGAAGAGACGCTGAACCTCCTTGCCTGGCACATTCCCGACCTCGTCGCCTATCACCATCAGTCGAACGAATGGTGGCTTGCTCCGCTCGATGACAACCTACCGCTCATCCGGCTGAATCGCACCGGCCTGGACATGCTCAAGGCCATGAACGGCCATACGACTGTCGGTATGCTCATGGAACAATATGGCATGAAGATCTGCGGCCCGGACGGGCAACCAGGGTCCTGGCACCTTGAACGATGGGCCATGCCTAACTATTCCGTTTGTTATTTCGGAACGGACCCGCCGGGAGGTCATCGGCACAAAGCCAAGTGGGATACCCTTCTGCAGCAAGTCCGTGAAGGCTGGTCGGGTCGGGAAGGGTTCGAGGGCGAGGAACACCTGGAAGAATTCCATCGTCACGAACTTGCCGAAAGCGAAGAAGACGACGATCATTTTGACCGGATCGAAACCACCGTCTCACATCTCTTCCGTGAACCGAGCGAGGCTTTAAGCGGCTTGACTTATGGGCGCCTTCTCATGCGGCAGCTGCGTCGACTCGGCTGGTTCAATCCCAAACCCAAGGTCCTGCTGGAAATCGGCGGGGGACTTGGCTATCTCGCGCAAGAACTCGGCAAGGATCTGTTGCCATTCGAAAAGCAGGGCATCACATACCTGTCGCTCGACATCACGCAACCGTTCCTCAAACTCCAAATCACTCGAGCCAAAACCGCTGGTTGGAATGTCTCCGGTACCAGCGCCAATGCCGAATCGCTTCCTTTTGCTGATCACTCCATCGATCTCGTGATCGACAACGAGAACATGGCGGACATGACACCCGTGCGACTGGGCAAAAAAGAGCTGACGGGCGGGGTGGGAGAGACCACACAGCACCAAGAAGCGCTGGATTGGATCAGGCGGCTTCATCTCCCGATCGAAAACGATCCTCCTGAATCGGTGATCTTTAACTTAGGACCGATTCGCTTCGTCGCCGAGCTGTGGCGAGTGCTCAAGCCGGGTGGCCGAGCGTTTCTCACTGAGTTCGGCATCGAGGACGGATGGCCCGCACCTGTAAAGCTGCCGGGACATACAGAATACGAGGTCCAATACAGTCACCTTCGGAAAGCGGTACACTGGCTCGGTTTTCGGGAGCGGTATCTTTCTCTTCCGCAATTCCTGGGACTCAAGCCGGACACGAAAGTCCTCTGCACCGGTGCAACATACACCATTCAGCGATTCTGTCAGTCGATCAACCGCCTCTTTGCCGTGCGAGCCTATACTGAAAAGGAATTGCAACAGGCTTTGGGGGACATGCTCCCTAAACTGCAAGGTCTCCACTATCACGAGCTCGCCGATCCTGCGTGGTTCGGCCTCCAGGACTTCAAAGTGCTGCTGCTGGAAAAACCAGGCGGGGCGCCGAAAGCACAATTCACCGAGAACAAAGGCTATCGGTGGTATTCGCAGAAGTAGAGCAGGTTAATGGGCAAGGCCCAACTTTGCTTTCCATTCCCCGACATAAGTCCAATCGACATGAAGTTCATCCTGACGAAGTCTGATCTTCTCGAGATCAGCCTGATCTTGGAGCCGACCCGCAAGAGTCTTGAGCAAGATCAAGTCCTCCACAGTCAGAATCGGCACTGATAAATCGCCCAGCAGAATCTGTCGACGACGCGACAGGGCTGTCTGCAGATATTCGGAGTCAGCCAAGAGCAGATCAATCACGACTTCTTGGTTTTTCAAAATTCCCACACATCGCCAAATCGAAATTCCATGAAAGACCATCGCGGCTGGATGGACGATGGTTGAATCAAAAAGGGAGGAGAGCAAAGACTGAAGCCGATCACGGGAAGGCTGCTCCAGTAACAGTAGGACATCGATATCGGTTGTTGCTCGTGGCTCGACCAACGCACTGTACGCCCAGCCTCCGGCCAGAGCATACTGAATGCCGCGTCGATTGAAGTCCGTGATAAGAGTGGAGAGGGTCTGAGCTAAGAACGATTCTGCCGCCATGCCTGCTCTTTTGCGCGCCGAATCTCGCGCATGACTTGGACCATGGCATCGCCCTGAGGCTCATCCTGTTGCAGCACTGATCGACGCAAAGCTAATCCGAGTTCCGTCAGCTCGATAGCACGGCGCAAGTTGGCGGCAATCCGCTGATCATCTGGTTGACTGGAATACCTTTGCATAGTCCGCGTTCGCGACTCGAAGCGTTGTTGGAAGTGTACAAGACTCCTCCCTCAGGGGCAACTTCGATCCGGCTGCCTACCGATGAACCAGGTGGGGCGCCAAGGGTGCAATTCACCGAGAACAAAGGCTATCGGTGGTATTCGCAGAAGTAGGAAGCTGAGCGTAGCCACGAGGTTCCCTGTGCTCGCTGACCACGCGCACAAAAATTACCAAATTCTCACATCAAGGGCGGTGCTCGGTCAATGCGCGCAGTAAGGAGCCACCCAGGCCACCCTCAGAAGAGGGGATAAGGAAGAAAAGGCTCTAGCCCTGGTTGGACTGAAAGGCTTCGCGAGACAGGCAGTGCAACTCTTCGTGCCGGCTTAACGATGAATCGATTTCAGCGCATCGCGCGCGGATGAGATCCGGATTGAGGCTCATGCCGCAAACGCGTCCTTGGTGCCTTGCCGGAGCAACGGCGCAAGGTCGAGATAGCGCCGAGCAACGTCTTCCAGCATCTCGGTCAAGCACTCTTCAGCGTGGCAGACAAGCAGCTGCCCACGTAGAACGTGATACATAAACGACAGCGGCGCCTCATTTAGTACGCGAACATCCACCGGCATCCCGACAAGCGCGGTGAGACGATTAGAAAGATCTATGGGAGTCGCTGAGCTGGTTGCAGCCTCGGACTCATGAAGATACAGACCGACATCCACATCGTGTACAGTATCGGAATCAAGTACCGACCCATAGAGATAGCTAAACTTGATCGCGGGTTCCTTCTCTAGTTCTTCTGCTATTCGACGAGCGAGCGCTTCACACGTCTGCGGTTGAATCCGGTATTGTGTACGTTTCATCGCAATAAACCTCCTCAGAAGAGGTTAGTAGGCCAGGCTGATCTTACACCCCTCTCCGGGCCAGCACAAGAAACCATACTGGTTCTCCAGAAAACCAGGCGGGACAACGAGGGTGCAATTCACCGAGAACGAAGGCTATCGGGGGTATTCACAGAAGTAGAGGCTTTGAGGGTAGTCCGGTTGGTTCCTTCTGCTCGCTAGGCCAAACTCTCATCTTCGGCGCGTCCACGGATAAACAGCAGCGAACCAAAAGTTTCTACTATGGTTAAAGACCACGATTAAGGAAATTGCTTAACCAGCCACTCACCCATAATTTCGCTTGGCTGCTTCGACAAACAACCCCGGATTAGCCCCACGCGCTAACTTATCGAGAAGTTCAGCCTTCTCCTCCTCAAGAACATTAATCTGCCGATCACGGACCGAGATGGTATCCCAGCAAAGGTGGTTGATCTTGTGAAGTTCTTCTTCAACAGTTGTAGCGGCTTCACCACGTTCCTTGATAAGCAGCAATCCGTATGTCCTCATTACTTCGAGGTAATCCTCTTCTGAGAGGCGCTTAGACTTGTGCTCAATCACGAGGAGCTGAATATAGAACTTGGCCCTGTCATACGTACGCAGTTCGCAGTAGAGATCCACAACCCTTGGACCAATCTCTGAGAGCAAACCCTCATATTCCGAATCGCATTCATAACCGCGGACTTGCGCAAGGAGATATTCATACAAAGCGAGCGACCGATGGGCCATGGCTGTCTTATCTCGCCCTGAGTCCCGACGATGTTCAAAATACCAATTCGCCATGCCCTCCTGAATTCCTGCCAAGCCTCTTGAATCTTATCTGGGGGAATAGGAACTATGGGTAAACGACAAAGCGTCCATCAGCCACGCTGATTCATCCAAAAACTCATCGCCTGAGATCAATTCAAACTGGGGCCGGATGGCTTCAATTATCTCGGCGTCCCTCACGCCTTCAGGCGCGACACGCACACGCATCCTGAGCGTTTCTAGTTTTTCCTGAAGTTCCTGGCGCCGCCCTGCTTCTTCAGGGTCCCCCCCAACTGTGCCAATAGATCCTTCAAATCCATCTATTTGCCCACCGCCTTTGATTAACCGAGTCCATATAGGCAGTGTTGTCACCCCCTCACAACATATGTAGCGCCAGCTCAATCAGCAGCCCTTCCCGCAATCCCAGATCACTCACCAAACATTCTTCTCGACCCAGCGTTTCCATAATCGTCCGGATGATGATCGCTCCGGCGGCGATAACTTCTTCGCGGTTCTTTTCCAAACCTGGCAGACCAACTCGTTCAGCCTTTGTTCTGCTGAGCAACTGGTGTTCAAGTTCCCGGATGATTTCCAACCTCAGTGTGTAGTTGTGAATTCTCACCGGCTCATAGGTGGTAAGTTTCTGGGCCATAGCCGCAAGAGATGTGATCGTACCGGCAGTTCCGACGAATGTCGCGCGGCGATAGTCGCCCAGACCAGCCACAGCCGTTTTTGTCTCTCGTGTCACCCACTCCCGCGCCAAGTTCACTTCCTCATCAGTCGAAGGGTCGTGACGCAAGATCCGTTCGCAGAAGCGAACGACTCCGATATCGATCGAGCGGATCATTGGCTTCTGTCCTTGCAGATCCAAAATAAATTCGGTACTTCCGCCACCGATATCCAATGCAAGGATTTCCGTTACCCCGAACGGCAAGCCGGAGCGAATGCCGAGCAAGGTCCGCCGCGCTTCTTCCTCTCCCGAAATCACGTCAACATCGAACCCGGCTTCTCGTTTGACGCGTTCAAGAAAGCCATCTCGATTGTCAGCATCTCGGACAGCACTCGTCGCCACGACCGACAATGCCTCGACATGACTGACAGTGATGACATTCTGCCATTCTTGTAGACAGTCGATGACCCGATCCATTGCGACTGGGCTTAGTCGTTTAGTCCGATCGACCCCCTCACCGAGGCGGAGAATGCGTCGATCCGATCGGACTTCTTGGAGAGGTTGTCCGGGGGTTAGATCCGCGATTAACAAACGACAAGTCAGAGTGCCGATATCGATACCGGCGAATCGTCGCGCGTGCCGACGCGGCTCGCTCATTGCTCGTTCCGAATTTCTTTCATTTCAGCTTCCAGCTTCTTCCTTGATTCCTTGATCACCTCAACCTCTTTGACAAGACGCACGATTTCGGCGTCGTATACAACCCGCTCTGCCGTTTCGCCCCGTTCCTTCATGTCGATCGCGCGTTCACCGATGTCTTTGTAGAGATCGGAGAGTTGCTGATCGAACTTGCGAAGCTCCAGCCGCATGCGGAGCAGTTCCGTCTCTTCCAATGCACGGCCCGCGGCGTGAGCAGTCCCCAGCCGTAGCGTGGCGATCCCGGCTCGCACATCATCTTTTATTCGCTGAAAGAGTCCCACCGATGTCCTAGCTTATCGATCCAAGTTCGAGCTTCTTCTCCCATTTCCGCAACATCGCCTCTCGCAATCTCTGATGGGCCGGCTCGTTCAATCGTGGGTCAGATTTCAGCAGCGAAAAGGCCTCTTGCCTAGCCTGCTGCAATAGGTCCCCGTCTCGCACCAGATTTGCCACGCGAAATTCCGGCATCCCCCATTGACGCAACCCAAAGAATTCACCGGGGCCTCTGATCCGCAAATCTTCCTCGGCAATCATGAACCCATCGTTGGACCGGACGAGCGCCTCCAGCCGTTCCTTTGCCGTAGACGCACACGCATTACTTCCCGGAGAATGTTGTCCCAATTGCGTCCTTCCCCGCTCCGGATTCTGAGCCATCAAGAAACAATAGGATTGCCGGCTGCTGCGCCCTACCCGTCCGCGCAATTGGTGCAGCTGTGCGAGACCAAACCGCTCGGCATGCTCGATCAGGATGACTGTCGCATTCGGCACATCCACTCCGACTTCGATCACCGTAGTCGTGACCAACAACTGGATCGTTCCAGCCTTGAAGTCAGCCATCACCGCTTCTTTTTCGGGGGCTTTCATGCGCCCATGCAGGAGGCCGACACGGAAGTCGGAAAATTCCCCGTTCTGTAACTGTTCGGCTCCCTGAATCGCCGCCTGGAGGTCGGTCTTTTCCGATTCTTCCACCAGCGGATAGACCACATACGCTTGTCTTTCGGCCCGCAATTCATCACGCACAATTTGATAGGCACGCCGTCGCTGCGTGTCATGAAACAGGAATGTCCTCACCGGCTTTCGTCCCGGTGGCAGGACATCGATCACCGATGCATCCAGATCACCATACACCGTCATCGCCAATGTCCGGGGAATGGGCGTGGCCGTCAAGACAAGCACGTCCGGCTTATAACCCTTGTCGATCAGCGTCTTTCGCTGCAAGACACCGAACCTGTGCTGTTCATCAATCACCGCCAACCCCAAGTTCTTGAATCTCACTCCTTGTTGGATGAGGGCATGAGTTCCAATCGCCACCTGACTGTCGCCTGATGCCAGCCGCTCAGCCTGTGTCTTTTTTACCGAGGATTTCTCTCCTCCACGCAAGAGAATCGTGTGAAGTCCTAGGGCCTGCAACATCCCGGAAAGGTTTCGATAGTGCTGCTCCGCTAGAATCTCGGTCGGCGCCATCAACGCGGCCTGATAGCCTGAACCGCAGGCCATCACCAGTGCATGCAAGGCGACCGCCGTTTTCCCGGCTCCCACATCGCCTTGTACCAGACGATTCATGGGACGCGGCGAAATCATGTCTCGAAATATTTCACGAATGACTCGATCTTGTGCCGTCGTGAGACAAAACGGGATGAGACGACTGAGCTGTTGCAAGAGAGGTGTTCGTGGATTGAACCGCAGTGCCTTCGGCTCTTCGTGCACCGATCGATGCCTGGTTGCCAGTGCCAGTTGAAGGAGCAGGAGTTCCTCGAACGCCAATCGTCGATGCGCCGCCGTCCTTCCTCGTTCCAGGAGCTGAAGATCGGTATCGGTTTTGGGAAAATGAACATCTTGCAGCGCTTCATGAATCGGGATCAACTGCTGCCGCGCCCGCAGAGGCACAGGCAAATGATCCATAAGCTCTATCCCATGGTCCGTCAACAGATTCTTCACCAATACCCGCATCTGGCGAGAGGTCCATCCTTTGGTCTCGTGATAGATCGGAACGATACGACCGACATGCAGTGTCGATTCGGTATCCTCTCCGATGATTTCGTATTGCGCCGCATCCATTCGCGGGACCATCCATCCTTGTCGAGATGAGAGGACCTGCCCGCTCATCATCACGCGGGTCCCCACCTTCAGAAGCTCCTCCAAATAGGGTTGATTGAAGAAGACCACCTGCAGTCGCCCGGACTGATCTTCGACGCCGACTTCCACTACACTCAACCGCCGGTTTCTTGTCCGTTTTGCCTCGCATTTTCCTATCACCCCGCAAATTGAGGCCATCATCCCAGGGACCAGATTCCCAATCGGTGTCATAACCGACCGATCTTCGTAACGCCACGGAATGGTCCAGAGCGCATCCTCCACCGTCGCGATATGCAATCGTTGCAAGACAGTGGTGCGCTTCGGCCCGACGCCTTTAACAAAACGGACCGGAAGATTCCAAAGATCGGATCTGCCCGCACTTGTCACTTCGGAGTGACAGGAAGCATGCCTCGACGAATCCTTCAGTCGGATAGGTTTCTGTCGGTCAACTGTTCGAAGCGCCTTAATGAGCAACGCAGCGGCCTGCAGTCGTCGACGTTGCTCATCGAAAGGGAGCGCCGGATGAAAATCGACAAAGAGATCACGCAATGAGATCAGGCGGGATTCAATGGCCTTAGGATAAACCTCTTGGCGAAGGGCAGACAAGACTTGTGCGGGGATAAACGAACTCAGATTTGTGATGGTCCTTAGATGGGCACAATCGTCTCGGCTCGCAAACTCAATCGGTCGCGCAAGGCGGTCCAACCACTCCTGAAACGGCGTGTGCGAACTCGATTCGGTGGGAGCCTGCATACGGCTGGGATGGTAACACAGCGCCTTTCCACCCTCAACGAACAGATACACGGCGGTCGAAGTCAATCGCCTATTTTGTCCGATTGCTTGGTCCCATTTTCTTAGGGTGCTACACTCGATATCGACAACTCATGTATCGCCGTAACATTAGACATATTCTGATACCGCTTGCAGCCGGCCTGGTTCTGGTGATTGGATACAACCTATTCTTGAGGCTGCCGCCACAGACGGAGCATCTCACAGAAACTTTTGAACCGGTTGCTCCTCCTCCCGCTCCCCCGCTGAGTAGGTCGCCTGAAAGCGAGGCAAAGTCGGTTCGCATACTCGATCAGAGCGTGGTGCCGCCGACCCTCCATGAAGGCCTCCTGGAGTCCATTCGGGATGAGATCGAAAAACATAACCTGTCGATCGCCGAAACGAAACTGAAAGAGCTGCCTCCGGCTGTCCTGTCGGAGGCGAAGGTCAAGTCCTTCGTTGCTGTCCTATGGAACAATCTCGGGTTGCAACAGGAACGGCTCAACGGTACGCGGGTATCTGTCCGTGCATTCAAGAGCGCCGCTGATCTTGACGAGTCGAATCCCGTGATCCTCATGAATCTCGCCCATGCTTATTGGGAGCAGCGGGACCGCGCACTGAATGCCGAATTCCTGATGAAATTGATGAAGGTGGCCCCAGAAGAACCGTTTCCCCACTTAGCCATGGCCGACTGGTTACAAGAACAGGATGAACTGGAAGAAGCAGCGAAGCATTTAGGCCATGCAACCGATCGAGCAAAGCAGGACCCGGGATTGCAGTCATACCTGGCCGCCGTCACGGCGAAGGTTCGCCGCACTCAGTCGAGTGAATCCAACATGGCCGCAAGAAGCAGTACTCACTTTGTCGTAAAGTTTGACGGTGAAGAAGACCAGAATACCTGGATCTCAGTTCTGGAGATTCTTGAAGAAGCCTATCGAGAGATTGGACAGAAGTTCGGTCATTTTCCCTCGAAGTCGATCATCGTCGTTCTCCATGCCAAGGATTCGTTTCAAGGAGTGACCGGGAGCCCCGCTTGGGCCGATGGTCTCTATGACCCCGCCCTTGGACGCATTCAGATTCCCACTCAAGGGGCGACCACGGATCGGAAGTGGTTGGCAAGCGTGCTCCGCCACGAGTATGTCCATGCTCTACTCCATGACCGCTTAGGAGCAAGCAGTGGGTCATTACCGACCTGGTTGAACGAAGGCCTGGCCATGCAATTGGCGGGAGATGCGTGGCCCGAGCTTGATCAGGCTATGAGCGGGGACATCAAAGTGATCCCCTTGATCTATCTGGAAGGCTCCTGGGACGCCCTGCCGGCCAGTACATCGACGGTGGCTTACTTAGAGGCTAATTCGGCAACACGCTACTTGATTGAGCGTTGGGGAATGGCCGGCATTGATGCGTTGCTGAAGGCTTTGCAAACCAAGTCGACCATGGCAGCTGCCCTTCAAAACAAGTTGTTCGTCTCATACGAACAGTTCCAGCGGCAGTGGCTCGAGAACTTCGAACGGAATCGGTTGTAACTCTCTCTCCTTAGGTCGATCCCGCTATGGACTCTTTCTGCAAGAGATTAGGCCCGGGGGGAAGTATATCGGCCTGATCGTTGTGAGATTGCTCAGGCCCTTCATCGGACTCCCGCTGAGAGAGCTGATCCTCCCACAGAACTTTCTTTCCGCTGGAGTCATACATGCGAATCTTGAAGTTAAAGGTGTGGGACCTCGCGAGTGGAATGCCGTCCGGCTGGATCGATCGATCTGCAATCCGATGAGTTCGCGGAATTCGTGTACGGATAGTCGTAAACTCATCCTCCCACACAAGCACCCCGGTCTCCGTATCCATTGCACGAAGCAAAAATACCGGTTGCTCCATAGTCGCTTCAATAATGTGTACTTTAGTAAGAGTCGCTCGCCGAGACAGTGCGGTCGATACGACCTTTCCCCCGGCCTTCCAATCGGGCTGCACGAGGCTTAGTCGCCCCTCCCATTGGAATACGCCGGTATTTGCGTCATATACCCGCAATACGAAATTGGAGAGATCTGTAGCGCCCAGTCCGACGCCACCGGCAAAAATACGCGGCCCTCGGTTCGAGCTCATACCGTCGCTTTCTTTGACGGCTAGTTCATAAATTTCATTGGACAAGATGTCGCCCGATGCAGCGTCATACACCTTTACCGCAATCGTTGAGACGCTGCCGATTTGGTAACCGAACCCTGCGGCCACAATCGCCCTTTTGTTTTCTGTACCGATTTCGCTCCACGCCTGGCCACCAGAGAATGAGAGACACAAGACGGCTGCCACTAACCTCATCAGGATCTTCGAAGAGTCATGGTCAGCACGGTCCCGCAGTTGATCAGTCACATGAACTAGGCTAAAAAAACCCGACAATACGTCCCATCTGAGCAACATATACCCTCCTCAAGGTTGACGCATTCTGGAAGAGGGTCTGTCGTCCGTAAATTCCTCGCTGTAGGAAGAATCCTCTCGAAAGAGGGGGGATCTCGCAAAGATAGGACTCGCTTACTCAATCTTGCAGACTAGAGCGTTCGACTTCGCCAAACCATCGATACCGATGGCGTGCGACCATGCGATAGCCCCATTTGGCGAGCCGTCTGGCAGATGGGAACCGTAACCACCACAGCAGAAGCCTCCCACCGGGGAGATTGGGGATGAGAGGAAGAAACGCTTCGAACCCCTGGAGCACTTCTTCTGAAGGTCGAATCAAGAAGGCTGCATCAGGACGACCAGGACGATAATTCGACCCTAAAATTCTCTTTGCCGTATCGCTCTGATACGCAAGGAACTTCAGGTCGGATTCTGCTTGCCCAATTCCTAGCTCTTCGAGTTTCTGTTTTGTAGATACACACAATCGGCATTCTCCATCATAGACCAGTAGGCAGACGTGCCTGGATAACTGGTCTGCGATCTGCTTCTTGAATTCCATGGTGCAGAAAGGTTAGCACTTTGAAATCGCAGGCAACAAGACAACCATTGCCGACGTTTTCCTCCACGGTCTATAGTCTTCAGATGAAACAAACCGTCTTGCTGAATCTGCTGATTGGCGCGCTTGTCGTCGAGACAGGATTTTTCCTCATAGAAAACGACATCTCCATAAAACCCGGCATGGCTTGGAGAATCGGCTTTTTCACCCTCTTGCCTCTGGTACTCTCGGTGTTGATTTGGCTTCATCTCCGATGGGCCGCCATGGCTTGCGTGATCTACGCCACGGTTGGATTGGCACTGGACATAGCCACAATTATTCAGGCGCTGACAAAAGATTCGGAAGTGGGAATTTCCTTGATAGCCAATGTGGTCAGCGGACTCTTCTATTTCCTTTTGATTGTATTCGGCGGCCGATCGTTTTTGGACGTTGGCCCGGGACCGATGCCTCTAGAACCCCGTCCTCCCAATCCTCCATCCCTTTCCTGATAGGAAGCGATTTGACCGCGATGAATCCCGCATCTTTCAGCCACTTGGCCGTTTCCGAGACTGGATAGGTATTTCCGCCTTCCGTAAACAATAACATCGACACAGCAAACAAACTTGCTTCTGCCGGGTACAAACCTTCGCGATCGTGCAGAAACGCGTCTTGGATGATGAATCGGCCACCCGGCTTCAATGCCGCTCGAGCTCGGCGAAAAATGGCCCGGTTCTCTTCGGGCGAATAGATGTGCAGCACATTCGAGTACCAGATCACATCATATGAGCCGGGGATAGGATCTTTCGAGAAATCAAGCGGGAGGTAGGAGAGTCGATGCCTCGCTTTGTGCGTGGCGGCGATTTCTTTGGCGACTTCAAGAGCAGGTTCTCGATCACAAACGGTCGCGCGAAGCGTTGGGTTCCTCGCGAGAAACGCCATGGCATAGGTGCCCGGCCCTCCACCGAGGTCCAGAAGTGTTTTCGCACGCCCCATATGAACTTGCGCGGCAATCGCAGGGGCAATTTCCAAGGTCCTGTGGTGCATGGCCCACGTGAATTGTCGACGGTAGTCCGGACTGTCTGGAGTATCATGGTCGATCGGCAAGCCGCTCCGCACGGATTCCGACAATCGTACCCAGTCCGCCCAATGGCGTTTGATCAAATTCAAATATCCGCCACGATATGCGCGATGATCGGCATTCAGCGCTGTTGCTCCCAGCCGGCTATTCCAATAGCTGGCTCCTTTCTTCTGTAAGACTCCGACGGCGGCGAGATTACGACAGATAATGCCCAAACCCCTTTCACTGACCTTGAGTTCCTTGGCAAGATCCGGGATGGTCCACAATCGGTCGCCGACAGTCGTAAAAAGATCCAGTTCCAGCGCGACCAACAACACTCGTGGCAATCGATAGCCTGAGACAACGCCCCGAAATTCGTCGAATGTCGTGATTCGTTGCGTCATGATGCGCTTCCGATTTGCCTGCGGCACCATCGGAGCAGATCTTCCACCTTGGCAACATTTTCAAAATCCGCACCTCGCGCAAACGTGACCGCTACAAACTCGTCGGTCATTTCGGTCTCTTCAACAAACCCGGATTGAAGGAGGAGCGCCCGATATTTGGAAACAGCCGGCTGCAGAAAGTACTTGGCCAGCTTGGCGACTTCATCCGTTCCTAAATCTTCCGGCGTTCCTTCAGACATGAGCGCCATCACTTCATCCATCGCCATCCCATACTGGCAAAGAACCTTCCCGTCCGGCCTGACTTCCAAGAGCCAGCCATCGCCGCCAAGATCCATGGCAAGCGGACCATCCGGCTCCAATTCGTAAAACTGGGGAAAAGATCGTTTGAGATTGGTACGCAGCCGGATCCAGGCTTGGGAAGCTTGCTGCGTCATGCCTGCATCCCTCGGCAAGGTTGCGACTGATACGGATCAGTGAGGCGGGCGCGAAGCGCTTGTAGACGCTGGGTGTTTTCTTCCAATTTCGGCAGGCGATACTTACGATCCATGTGCACCACCTGATCAAGGAGATCTACGGCATCCTGCAAACGTCCCATTTCTTCATAACATTGAGCGAGCACGTATCGGGCGCCACCGGCGCGAAGCTCGTCTCGTAATCGTTCGGCGACCGACTGGCTGGTTTGACAACAGGCGATGGCTTCGTCGTATCGCTTTTGTGTCAAGAATGTGCGGCCGATCATGCGCCAGGCGTCCGCAACACCGCCCAGATTACTCAGCCGACGCATTAACTCCAACGACCGTTCGTAAAACTGAATCGCCTCTTCAAAGCGACCGGTTTCACGAGCCACCAGACCAAGGTCCGAAAACAGGACGGCTTGGGCCGGTTCATCATGCGTTTTGACCATGAGGTCGAGAGCCTCGAGATAATACGCCTGTGCCCGACCCCATTCGCCCGCATCAGCCCGGAGGTTTCCCAGGTTTGCCAGCGTCGTCCCGATGCCTTTCTCATCACCGAGGAATTTTTGCAATTCCAAGACTTCTTGATAATGCGCTTGGGCCGAATCCCGCCGTCCACTGACTGCGCAGATGTTACCCAAATTGCCGAGTGTGGCGACCAGAGCGCGTTGATCACCGGTGAACCGATCATACTCTAATGCCTTGGCGTAACAGGTATAGGCCTCCGTGTAGTACCCTCGTGAGAAATGTTCATTGCCTTGTCGATTCAATTCTTCGGATAGGCTGTGACGCAATGTCATGACGTCACCGACAAGAGTTGTTCCACATGCTGTTTCCCCCCGACAAGAATGGAGGCGCCGTCTCCGACGAGGAGGCTATCGAAGTTGTACGTCAAGAGGCGGCAGAGACCCTCCTTGGCTTTCTGAATATCCACATACTTCTCGGCAGGAAGCAGGCGGACGGAACCGGGCGGCTTGCCGATCAGCGCATCCCCGACGATCAGTACCCCTCGTCCCCGTTCGATAAACAATGCCGACTCTCCCGGAGACTTCTGATCCTTCAGATGGATGGCCCAAATACCACCGGGTAACAGTTCGCCATCCTTATAGGTCGCCGTTGGGTTCACATCCATCTGGGCGGCATCGGCTTCCGGCACTCGGAGCTGACACTTGAACTCTGCCTGATAGACCGCAGCCTCTCGAAGATGATCTCGATTCGTGACGAGGATGTAGTCAATCGGCTCATGTCGGCGGACGACCGCCCTCGCCTCGGCCGTCATCGGAGGTGGGTCTACGAGGATCTTATGTTCACCGATCACCAGGAATAATCCGTTGAAGTCGAGCTGCTTCTCGTCGGAAAACCATGACCATTGCCAGATGCCGGGCAAGATGTGTCTCATAGCAAGAGATGATACGTAGAGTTGATGGTTGATGACCAATGGCTTATGGCACAGAGAAAATCACAGACTGCCGACAGCGTCCTGTACCGTTTTGGTGACTTTCGCCCGGATGCTCGCTTCGCGAGGCAAGTCGATCATGTCGTCTTCGGGTACAGTGATAAATTTACGGTTCGGCCCTTTTGTCAGGGAGACCAGAAACATGCTATTGGATGGAGTCACGGGGATCACGACTTGCACTGTTTCGTCGATCTCCTTCACCACCTCCAAAAACTTTTGTTTTCCCTCCTCTATCTCATCCATCGTTTCCTGTCTCTCCTCACCTTCTCACTTTCCACTCTCCAAGATCGGGAACCGAGGTTCCTCACCTGACGCATCGACCGATGCGGCATCCTACCATGACGATTTTTGGAGCGGCAACCGCAAGACAGGGGAATTTAATCCTCGGCAGGGCTCTCACGCTGGTTCAGCATGTCCTCGAGCTGTTCTTTGGTTCCACCCTCAAATCGAACGAACTCGAGTCCAAATCGATCACCATTCTTCCAACGGACGATAGCGAGGGCGATGCCAATCGGAGGACGAGCCTTTGGCGTTTGCACATGGAGGCTCAGACCGGCTCCGATGGGAAGCTGGACATGGCTCTGAATTTCACATCCGGTAATCGTTAGATTAGTCACCGTTCCATGGCCTGATCGTTCATCTCCCGTGAATAAAGCCGGATAGTCGACTTGCACCCGGCGTCTGCCCCGCGGCCGCAGTGCTTTCTGATCGTCTTCCTTTGGAGGCGTCATGTCTTCCGTGCAGACGAGTTCAGCGCGCTGATTCGAACAGGCCTAACTGAAGCTCTTCTGCGCGGGTAAACGGGATAGGATAGCGCTCTGTAAAACAGGCCGTACAGTACTGATCGGCTGTCCTCGGAGCGGATTTTAACATGCCGTCAAGACTGAGATATGCCAAACTGTCGGCCGTGATGTACTTGCGGATTTCTTCAATGGAATGATCCGATGCAATCAGCTCTTTTTTCGTGGGGGTATCGATTCCATAGAAACAAGGCGAGAGAATCGGTGGTGAGCTGATCCGCATGTGAACCTCTTTCGCCCCGGCTTGCCGGATCATCTTGACGATCTTGCGGCTCGTCGTGCCACGCACCAATGAATCATCGATGACGACGACTCGTTTCCCATCCAACACTTCGGGTACTGCATTCAGCTTGACCTTAACCCCGAAGTGGCGAATCGACTGTTCCGGTTCGATGAACGTCCGTCCGACATAGTGGTTGCGGATCAGCCCGGTTTCAAACCGGATTCCCGCCCCTTCGGAATAGCCAAGCGCAGCCGGCACACCGGAGTCGGGAACGGGGATGACGACATCCGCCGGTACCCATGACTCCTGGGCCAACTGGCGACCCAACGCCTTACGTGTGGCATACACGGCATTGGCCCCAAAGATGCGGCTGTCCGGCCTCGCAAAATAGACGTACTCGAACACACACATGGCCGGATTCTTCTTAGGAAACGGATGGTGACTGTCGAGTCCCTGATCGCTGATGACGATCAACTCGCCCGGTTCCACCTCTCGAACGTACTCGGCATCGAGCAAGTCAAACGCACAGGTTTCGGAAGCCACAATCCAACTGCTGCGCAGACGCCCGATACATAGGGGCCTGAGACCGTAGGGGTCCCGAGCGGCGATAAGGCCGTTGTCGGTCATCAACACAACCGAGAAGGCCCCTCGTACCTGACTCAGAGCATCGATGACCCGCGCGAGAAAGGAGCCTGCTCGCGAGTGTGCGATGAGATGGATAATGACCTCGCTGTCCGATGTGGACTGGAAGATCGCTCCGTAGGCCTCGAGTTCGTGTCGGAGCATTTGGGCATTGATGAGATTGCCGTTGTGAGCCAAGGCCAAATTACCGAGTGCGAAGTTCACGGTCAGCGGCTGCACGTTCTTCAAATCGTGACCACCGGCAGTGGAATAGCGATTGTGTCCGATAGCCATATGGCCGGGCAGTTTCTCCAGCACGGATTTGTGAAAAATGTCGGCGACGAGACCCATGCCTTTCTGTATAAAGAATTGGTCTCCATCTCCTGCAACGATCCCGGACGCCTCTTGCCCGCGGTGCTGCAGTGCGTACAGTCCAAGGTAGGTCAGATTAGCGGCTTCTTCATGGCCGAAGACGCCGAAGACGGCGCACTCATCGTGAAACTTATCGGGAGATACGATCGGCAGCTCTCTATTCATGATCCTCAACGGTCCACTCAATTAAGCTTGGGTTAACGATCGCTCTACAGAAAACGCCCATCGATCCAAGAGCACCGTCACCAGTTGATCGATCACTGGTTCCGCCGAACCTTCATTTCCGACGGACACCATCAATCGCTCACCGGAAACCGCTCCAATCACTTCAGCCGGCACACCAACGCGTCTCGCATGGTGGAGAATGGCCCCTCGATGGACCGGATTGGCGGAAATCACGATCCTGGACTGACTCTCACCGAAAAGAACGGAATCTTTTCGGAGCCTGCCTCTGGACAATCTTACCACAGCCCCCATGGTCCGCTCGGGACCGGAGATACAGCTTTCCGCCAAGGCAACAGCGATACCTCCCTCCGAGCAATCATGCGCGGACTGCAGAAGTCCATCATGAATCAGTGAGAGCACACAGTCATGGAGCGTCTTCTCCGCATTCAGGCTGAGATAGGGCGGCGATCCCTGTTCGCGGGCATGGACGACTTTGAGGTACTCCGATCCACCCAAATCCTCACGACAGGAGCCCAGCAGGATAATATCGTCGCCGTCTTGCTTGAACCACTGAGTCATCGACTGTTCAGTGTCATCGATTAACCCGACCATACCCAGCATGGGGGTTGGATAAATGGAGAGTCCGTTGGTTTCATTGTAAAAGCTGACGTTTCCACTGACGATTGGGATTTGGAAATGCTCGCAGGCATCTTTCATCCCTTCGATCGCCATGGCGAACTGCCACATAATATCGGGCCGCTCCGGATTGCCGAAATTGAGACAATCCGTCAAGCCGATCGGCACGGCCCCTGAGCAGACAAGATTCCTCGCCGCCTCGGCCACCGCCAGCCGAGCCCCTTCATAGGGATTCAACAGGCAATAGCGGCTGTTGCAATCCACCGTCATCGCCACAGCCTTCTTCGTGCCTTTGATACGCACCACCGCCGCATCGGAACCGGGACGCACCGTGGTGTTCGTCCGCACCATGTGATCGTATTGTTCGTACACCCACCGTTTGCTGGCGATCGTCGGCGACTCCAACAAGGCCAGCAATGCCGCATTCGCCTCCTTCACATCGGGAATGGCGTCGTAGTTGAGGTTCGTCAACATATCCTGATAGGCAGGCGGTTGGTAGGGCCGTTCATATCGAGGTCCGTCGTCGGCCAATGCCTTCGCCGGAATTTCCGCGACGACGTTCCCCTGATCCATGACGCGCAAGATTCCGTCGGCGGTCACTTTCCCGACCACGGCGACGTCCAAATCCCATTTCCGGCAAATCTCGATGCACTCGTCTTCCTTACCGGCTTTCGCCACCATCAGCATACGCTCCTGCGATTCGGACAACAGGATTTCATAAGGCGTCATCCCGGGCTCGCGCCGCGGTACCACCGTGAGGTCCAACTCGATTCCGTTGCCGGCGCGTGAGGCCATTTCGCAGGAGGAACTCGTCAACCCTGCAGCACCCATGTCTTGAATCCCGACGAGTAGATCGTGTTCCATCAGTTCCAGACAGGCTTCCAGCAACAATTTTTCCGTAAAAGGATCCCCGACCTGGACGGTCGGCCGCTTTTGTTCCGATTGATCGTCGAACGAATCGGACGCCATCGTCGCTCCATGAATCCCATCGCGGCCCGTTTTGGAGCCGAAATAGATGACGGGATTCCCAACGCCTGCAGCAGTGCCACGGAAGATCTTGTTCTGATGGGCAAGACCGAGGCAAAACACATTGACCAACGGATTAAGGGCATAGATGTCGTTGAAGGCAATCTCGCCTCCCACAGTAGGGACCCCCATGCAATTGCCGTAACCCGCGATGCCGGAGACGACCCCTTTCATGAGATGGCGATTTTTCGGCGAGTGCAATTCGCCAAACCGTAGTGAATCGAGCAGCGCAATCGGCCTCGCTCCCATCGTAAAGATATCGCGCAGAATGCCGCCGACTCCCGTGGCAGCGCCCTGATAGGGCTCGATAAACGATGGATGGTTGTGCGATTCCATCTTGAAGACCACACACAGCCCGTCGCCAATATCGACCGCTCCCGCGTTTTCGCCCGGCCCTTGCACGACACGAGGCCCGGTCGTCGGCAGCTTTTTCAAGTGTACCCGAGAACTCTTGTAGGAGCAGTGCTCGGACCACATCACAGAAAACATGCCAAGTTCCGTCAAATTGGGCTCACGCCCCAGGATGTCGATGATCTTTTGGTATTCATCGCCCGTGAGGTTGTGCTGAGCGATGAGGTCTTGGGTGATGAGTGGCATGCCGGCCTGTATCACGACCTAGCAGTCACAGCGACAAAACTTCTTATGGGGTGTTCCGAATACCAGGGTATGCATGGCATCGCTGCAAGCATCGTTCGACATGACCGGCGAAGCGCGCATCCGGCGCCTCGCCGAGTCGGTCTGTGTGATCAACGAACCCTGATCCTGTTCTTACTGCACTTCCACCTTTACGGATGATTCAGCGGCTAAGGTCTCATGATCCTTATCTGCCGCCACGAGCTTGATCTCGCGAGTCCCGGGTGACATTCCCTTGACCGTTCCTTTCCATCCCTTCTGATATTCCCCATCCACGAAACAATGGACGTGCGTCGCTTTGCTACCCTTTTCGAGATCGTAGACGATTTCGACGTCACTTTTCACCTTCTGACCCTGGGCCGGACTCTTGATCGTTATCTTGCTGCCGTCATCTGCCGCAGCCCAAACATTGATACCGCCCCCCAAGGTCAACAGACCGACCGCCGCCAACACTGCACCTACACGTCTCATCACGACCCTCCTCATTATATTTAATATTTATATGGAAGAAATGTGCGACTAAGGCACACCAACCGACGCAATACTTTACCGCGACCACTTCTCATCTTCAATCCTCCGAAGAGCGATCTCGGCCAAATCGTCGTGGAAACACTCACCGCGCTCCCGCCGACTCCTTTCGCTCCAAAGTCGCGATCATCGATTGGAAGATCGCCCGCCCGTCCTCATTGCCCAACATCACCTCGGCACATCGCTCAGGATGCGGCATCATCCCCAGGACGTTGCCTTCCACATTGCGGATGCCGGCAATATTATTGAGCGAGCCGTTCGGACAAGCCTCCGGCGTCACCTTTCCATCCGCCGTGCAATAACGGAAGACGATCTGCGCGTTGGCCTGAAGGCCGGCTAATGTCACCGGATCGGTGTAGTAATTCCCATCCGCATGAGCGATCGGGATTTTGAGCACCTGTCCTGACTGACAGGCATTTGTAAACGACGTCGCAGCGTTCTCCACTTTGACGTAGGTCTCGCGACAGATAAAATTCAACGACTTATTCCGCAACATGGCGCCCGGCAACAAACCCGCTTCCAGCAAAATCTGAAAGCCATTACAGATCCCGAGCACCAATCCTCCTTCGGCGGCAAATTGCTTCACCGCTTGCATGACCGGAGAAAACCGCGCAATCGCGCCGGTCCGGAGATAATCACCATACGAAAATCCGCCCGGCAGGATCACCGCATCCAAACCGGCCACCGACGTCTCCTTATGCCATACCATCGTCACGTTTTGTCCGAGCACGTCTTTAAAGACATGCTCGCAGTCGTGATCGCAATTGCTACCAGGGAAAACAACGACGCCGATGTTCATAAATTAGTCCTGAGTGCTAGGTGCTGAGTGGGAAGTTGAACGTTGAGAACCTTTTTCTTCTCGAAACACTCAGCACTCAACTCTCAGCACACGGCACTATTCAAGTTCGTACCGATACTCTTCAATGATGGTATTCGCCAATAATTTTTCACACATGCTCTTGACCTCAGCCTCAGCCTTAGCCTTATCTTGCTCTGCGAGATCCAGTTCCATGTACTTCCCAACACGGACATTCGCCGCATTCTTGAACCCCAATGAGTCCAACGCATGTTCGATGGCTTTGCCTTGTGGATCCAAGATGCCTGACTTCAGTGTCACATGAATTTTGGCTTTCACAACTTGCTCTCCCGCTTCTCTTCGGCGTCGTTCAACCGATCCACATATTTCTTGATCCAGATGATCACTGCAACGGTGAGCCCACCGCAAAATACTAAGGCGACGAACGCCCAGCGCCATGGCGACTCGTTCAACCGATAGGCCATCACGCCCACGATGGCCGCCCAAATCACCACCGACGCGATCAGGCCATAATTCAAGTACGCCCGCAGCATCTTCCTTTCTTCCTCTCTCAAAGATCAGGAGGAGACTCTGAGCCTTGTCCCGCGATATCGCGGAAACTCGGGACACCGCACGTATTGAGCCCGAGCGGTCCGCGTTGCGGACGGCTCGCGATGTTCGATGTTCCGTTTAAGCTCCGCTTAGAACGGAACAAGTTTCGCGTGCCGAGCAACGGCGAAATTTAGTGCGGTCGAGTTGACGCGCTTGAGCGGACAAGGTTCAGGTCACCTCTACCCACAAACCCGCCTTAACACCTCCTGATACGCCTCTTCAATCTTCCCCATATCCTTTCGAAACCGATCCTTATCCATCGACTCACCGGTCGTCATATCCCAGAAACGGCAGGTGTCCGGAGAAATCTCGTCCGCGAGGATCAGTTTATTGTGAAAGACTCCGAACTCAAGCTTGAAATCAACGAGCTGCATCTTCCGTTCGGAGAAGAACGGTTTGAGGACCTTATTAACCGCGTGCCCCAGTTCACGCAACTCACGCAACACGCCTGGTGTGGCCACATTCATCAGCCGTAGGTGATCGTCATTAACCAACGGGTCTCCCAGTGCGTCGTTCTTGTAATAGAACTCAACGACCGCCGGGTCGATCCGGCTCCCCTCTTTCAGCCCGAGCCGCTTCGCCAAACTACCCGCCACGACGTTCCGGATCACGACTTCGATTGGTACGATTCTGACTCGTTTCGTGAGCATTTCCCGGTCATTCAATCGCTCCACAAAGTGTGTCCGTACCCCGTTATGCTCCAAGAGCCGAAAAAGCCGTTCGGAAATCTTATTGTTGATCACACCTTTGTCGACGATCGTGCCGCGCTTCTGTGCGTTGAAGGCTGTCGCATCGTCCTTGAAATACTGCACGACTTGATCCGGATTTCCCGTCGAAAAGATCTTTTTTGCCTTGCCTTCGTAAAGAAGCTCGCCCGTCGCCATGATCGGACCTCAGTGGTTCAGCTTACTGCGCCAACAGTTCTATAACCTCGTCCAATGATTTCATCGTCCCGAGTATGATCGGATGTCCGAATCGCCGCGTATAGCGAAATTCCTGCACTTTCTCGAGCGACAGCACCAGGCTGTGGAAGTCCTCCAGCTTGGAGGTTTCAAAATATGTAATGAAGTCCAGATCATCCAGTCCGCTGGAGTGATAGAGCTTTCGTTTGACCGTCTTCACGTAGGGCAACGTGGCGGCGGTATGTTCCTGCATCATCGCGGCCCGCTTCTCATGATCCAGGCCCCACCACTCGGCCGATTTCCGGATCGGAATCACGATTGCATATGGTTTCTGGCCAGGTTCACTGATGGTCTTTAAGTCAGCCTTCATCTGATCCGGGAATCCCGACGCATAATTCAGGTTTTTGGTGAGCCCGTGCATGATCCCGACCGTCTTGAAATATTTCCCCAATTGACTGCTCTTCAAATCCAGAAGAAACTCCTGCGTCTCGCGCAATTCCGCCGCATGAATCCGGAACAAGAGGTCTGCTTGATCGGAAAGCCCTCGAAGGAGGTACAGATCGATTGCCACGTGCTCTCGATGCTGTTCCACCACACCTTTGAGCGACGTCAGACGGACGATCCGCGTCGCGGGGTCTTGTTTCGTCCACTCCTCATTGAGCGCGAAGACGGCAAACGTCCCGTAGACCCCCGGTTCAGAAAGAAGCTTTTCTCGATCTGCTTCCGCCTGAGCGTTCGATACCCAGTAACCACCGATCAACCAGAGCAGGATCAGCACTGTGACAGCCGGTCGAAGCATCATTTCGTTATGTTTTCCTTGCCACCGCGCGAATGATGGCGGTGCCGCCCAAACACCCGTCGATAGATCTGATCGAGGTGGCGCAGGTAATATTTTGGGTTGAAACAGGCGGCAATTTCACTCCGTGTAAGATGCTCGGAAATAAACGGATCTTTACCAGCCAATTCTTGTAGTCCGCCCCCTCCCCTCCAGGAAGCCATGGCATTGCGCTGAATCGCTTCGTATGACTCTTTTCGTTGCGCTCCCTTCTCAACCAAGGCCAACAGCAGCCGCTGCGAATACACGAGTCCTCCGGTCAATTCAAGATTTCGTCTCATCCGGTCCGGATAGACGACCAAATGTTTGATCAGATCCGTCACCTTGGCCAGCATGTAATCGATCAAAGTCGTACTGTCCGGCATGATCACTCGCTCGACAGACGAATGGCTGATGTCGCGCTCATGCCAGAGCGCGACGTTTTCCATCGCCGCTAAGCTGTTGGCCCGTACCACCCGAGCCAAGCCGCAGAGATTCTCCGAGACGATCGGGTTCCGCTTGTGAGGCATCGCGGAAGATCCCTTCTGCCCTTCTGAAAAATACTCTTCGGCCTCGAGCACTTCCGTGCGTTGAAGATGGCGGATCTCGGTGGCAAATTTCTCGATGCTTGCCGCAAGCAATGCAAGGGCCGTCACATAAGACGCGTGGCGGTCTCGTTGGACCACCTGGTTGGAAACTGGATCAACGTTCAATCCAAGCTTGGCACAGACATAGTCTTCAATATTCGGCCCCTGGTGCGCGAACGTCCCCATGGCGCCGGATAGTTTGCCGACCGCAATCTCGTTTCTCACCTGCCGCAATCGTATCTGATGACGCCGAACTTCCTCGTACCACAGGGCCATCTTCAACCCGAAAGAGATCGGTTCCCCGTGAATGCCATGTGACCGTCCCACCATCACCTGGTCTTTGTAGCGGAACGCCTGCTGTTTCAGCACGGCAAGGAGCTCATCAACTCCCCCCACGATCAGATCGAGCGCCTCGGTCATTTGTATGGCCAGCGAGGTATCGACAATGTCCGAAGACGTGAGTCCCATGTGAAGAAACCGATGCTCAGGTCCTACCGTGTCCATGAGCGATTCGAGAAAGGCGATCACATCATGTTTCGTAACCTTTTCAATTTCGGCAATCCGCTCGACATCGATCCTGGCCTTCTTCCGAATTTTCGCCGCCGTCCCACGCGGCGCCTGTTTGGCCCGCTCAAAGGCCGCACAGGCTTGCAGTTCAACCTCCAGCCAGATCTCATACTTATGCTTCAGATCCCAGATAGCCTTCATCTGGGGACGTGTATAGCGTTCAATCATTTTTCCCCATCGCCTCACCTTTTACACCTGACGCCTCACGTCTTTTGACAGCCAATCGCGACTCGGTGGCCAAGACCTTATCCAGAACCGCGTTCACGAACTTTGAGGCATCGTCATCGCCGAAACTCTTCGCGAGTTCGATGGCTTCGTCCATCGTGACCTTCGCAGGCACCTCATCCAACCACAGCAACTCATACAGTCCGGCACGCAAGATATTGCGGTCGACAATCGGCATGCGACTCACCGTCCAATTCGTCGCATACTTGCCGATGGTGGCATCAAGCTCCTGTTTGTGCTCCAACACACCCCGCACCAACCGATCCGCAAACGCTTTTGACTCATCGGATGCCGTGTATTCACGCCAAAACTCGTCGAGGTGCACGGCGGCCTTCCCATGAATGTCATGCTGAAACAGGATTTGCAAGGCTCGCTCGCGGGCCTGATGACGGGCTCCCATAACCGCTAATCCGCAAGCCGCCGGGCGGTCGGCCGTAATCCAGCCGATGGCCCCGCATCCGAGTTCCGTCCGGCGGTCTTCACATGTCTCATCACCATCACCATTTCGATCGCGGACTTCGCTGCCTCGCCGCCACGGTTGAATTTCTTCGTGTCCGCTCGCTCCACCGCCTGCGCAACCGTCTCAGTGGTCAACACACCAAAGATGATCGGAACATCGGTGTCTAAAGCCGCCTGCCCGATGCCCCGGCTGACCTCAGCACTGATGTATTCGAAATGCGGGGTGTCACCCCGAATGACCGCCCCTAGGCAGACGATCGCATCAAACCGACCGGACTTTGCCATGGTACGCGCAACCAGTGGAATTTCGAATGCCCCCGGTACCCGCAGCACATTCATGTTTTCTTTACGGACTCCATGGGCAGTCAGCGTGTTCACGCAGGCATTGACTAATTTGTTCGTGACTTGCTGATTGAACTTCGCAGCGACAATGCCGATTCGAAATCCCGCCGGGGAATCACTCATTTTTCTATGCTTCATCTTTCAATTCAATAGCCGTCTTGTCCCAGGGACGGGACTTGAAGAAACCTGTCAAACTTTCTTAAGAAGATGTCCCAGTTTCGCTTTCTTTGTGCGAAGATACCGGACATTCGCGGCGCGCGGAGGAACCTCAATAGGAACTCGTTCAACGACCTTAAGACCATACCCTTCGATTCCCACAATCTTGCGCGGATTGTTCGTAATCAACTTGATCTGGTGCAGGCCGAGATTCGCCAAAATTTGCGCGCCGACTCCATAGTCGCGCAGATCCGCCTTGAATCCAAGTTGCAAATTGGCTTCAACCGTATCACTTCCTTGATCCTGCAGCCCATAGGCCTTGATTTTATTCAACAACCCAATTCCTCGGCCTTCTTGATTCAGGTAGAGAAGAACGCCTCGGCCCTCTTTTTGAATGATCTCCATCGCAGAATGCAATTGATCGCGGCAATCACAACGCAACGATCCTAACGCGTCAGCCGTCAAGCATCCGGAGTGTACGCGGACAAGTGTTGGGGCCCCGCTGTCGACACGGCCCTTCACTAAAGCAATATGCGTCACCCCGTCAATCTGATTCTCGAACGCTACCGCCTCAAACTCGCCAAACGTCGTGGGCAAGCGGGCGCTGGCCGCCCTCTTCACAAAAGTTTCGCGCTGCATACGGTATTCGATGAGAGATTTAATCGTGACCATCTTCAGCTTATGGCGCTTCGCAAACTTGGTGAGTTCAGCCACGCGAGCCATTGTGCCGTCTTCATTCATGATTTCGCAGATGACGCCCGCCGGCGTAAGTCCGGCCAACCGCGCGAGATCTACAGATCCTTCAGTCTGACCCGCTCGTTTCAATACGCCACCAACTTGCGACTTCAGCGGAAAAATATGCCCAGGTCTGGCCAAATCAGCCGGTGCGCTTTTAGGGTCGATGGCAACATGAATGGTCGTGGCTCGATCTGCTGCAGAGATACCGGTTGTGATGCCTTTGCGCGCATCAATTGACACAGTAAAGGCGGTCCCGAACATCGCCGTATTCTCGGAAGCCTGCGGTGGCAACTGCAGTTCTTCCACCCTTTCAGGCGTCAGGGTTAGACAAATGAGGCCTCGGGCATGCATGGCCATGAAGTTGATCACGTGCGGAGTGACTTTCTCCGCCGCAATGACCAAGTCACCCTCATTTTCGCGATCTTCGTCGTCCACCAAGATGATGCACTTTCCCTTCTTGATGTCACGAATCGCATTTTCGATGGTATCGAAAGGAGTGGTCATGTCTAAGTCCTACCGGTCACGGCACGACAATTTACCATTAAACATCTAAACATCGAAGATTTAGCAGCGCCCGCATTATTCATGGCGATTCGTGGCGAAATCGCGCAGTCGCGTGGCGAGGTCCACGGCGCGAAGAATAATGAGCGCCACGTTTGTGGACGCCGCCGAGGCGGTGAGGCGGCGGTGTCTTCTGCGTGGAGTCCCGAGAAACCGAGGCATACTTGAACAGTATGTCGAGGTTGCGAGGGGCGAGCCTGCCAGCCGAAGGCTCGTCGCAGCAGCGAATCCGCGATTGCAGCAGAAGCGTTCATGAATAATGCGGGCTAGGAGGGTGACACATAACCTTGTTTCTGTCCCGGCTGTCAACCACAAAAATAGACCATAATCCCCAGGTCCTGCCGGCGAATTCTATCCAGAGGGAAGTTTGAATCCCGAATCCGAATTATACAGGTGAGAGACATGCCTCTTCTTAACCGTCTTGTTCACATCAAAATTGAACTCGGGTCTCTTTCAGCATTGTTGCGACCTAGGAGTCTGGTGTAGTCTGCCGCTTATATGTCCATCATCGACGATACAGATATGCCGGACGAACCTGGAGATGAGGAACCCTCGCAGATAGATCAGAACGAGTTCCCTGCCGGTACCGAGCTGAGTCCTGCTCCTGAGCATGAAACAGTCTCCCGTTCCGACACGACTGCGGTGGTACCGGTCACGGCTCTCCAGCAGTACTTGGCCGAGGTACGGCGGTACCCATACCTTTCAAAGGAAGAGGAACTTCAGCTTTTTCAGGAGTACCGTACCCACGGCAGCCGCGAGGCGGCGGTTAAACTCATCATGGCCAACCTGCGTGTGTCGGTGTCGATTGCAGCCGAGTACCTCCATACGGGTGCCGACCACATGGACCTGATTCAAGAAGGCAATGTCGGCCTGATGCAAGCCATCAAGAAATTCGACCCCTCGAAAAACGTCCGCTTCTATGCCTATGCCGCATGGTGGTCCAGGGCCTATATCCTTCGTTACCTATTACACACGTTTCGGCTCGTCAAGGTCGGGACGACTCAGGATCAACGAAAACTGTTCTATAACTTAAAAAAGGAAAAAGCAAAGCTCGAACGGGACGGTTTCTCGCCCGACACGAAATTACTCGCTGATCGTCTGAACGTGCGCGAGCGTGACGTGATCGAAATGGATCAGCGCCTCGGCAACTGGGAATTATCGCTCGACCAACCGATCGGTGAGAATCAAGACAGCACGCTGCTTGATGTCTTGCCGTCCCACCAAGAACCGGCGGATGAACAGCTCGCCGATCATCAGCTCAAGGCCCTCTTTAGGACAAAGCTGGCCGAGTTCACCACGACACTGGAAGAACGTGACGAAGATATTCTGAGAAATCGCATTCTGTCCGACACCCCTCTGACCCTCGATGATCTGGGCGACAAATACGGTATTACGAAGGAGCGGACCCGTCAATTAGAGGCCCGCATCATCAAACGCCTCCGAGACTATCTTAAAAAAGATATTAAAGATTTTGATCGGTTACGAACGTGATATCTCCTCATCCCGTCCTCACCCACGAAAAATACTTCTGGAATATTGATTTCTCAATAGGTTAGGATGCGGAAATCCCCGCAGTGGAGAGAATGTTTGGTGCTTTAAAAATCCTGTGAGCCCCCTCTTGACTTAGGTGAACGAAGGCCTATCTCCACCGAGTCACAGGCTGCCTGGACTGCAAGCGAGTTCAGCCCGACTTTACAGCCGTTAACACCTAACGAGTTAACTTTCATCAGGAGGAGGTTCTGCTATGGGTACAGCCGAGAAGGAAAAGAAGAATGTGGCCAAGGGATTCCAACCCTTAGGCGAACGGGTGTTTGTCACCTACACCGAGGAGTTGGATCGGACCGCCGGTGGTATTTATGTGCCGGATTCAGCGAAAGAAAAGCCCCAACGGGGAGTAGTTCAGGCAGTCGGGAAGAAAGTGGAGAACGTCAAAGTCGGTGATCAAGTATTGTTCGACAAGTATTCAGGCAGCAAGCTTCGGATTGAGGATGAAGAGTGTTTGATCCTCAAGGAAGAAGACATCCTCGGTATCTTTACCAGCTAAAGCCCGGCCTATGCAATGGCGGCGAATTTTTAGTTCATTAAATCAATAGAAAAACGATAAGAGGAGGAACCCAATGGCAAAGCAACTGATGTACGGCGATACGGCACGAGCCTCCATCCTGAAAGGGGTGAATCAGCTCGCGGACGCCGTCAAGGCAACCCTCGGTCCGAAAGGTCGGAATGCGATTTTAGATAAAAAATTCGGTGCACCGACCATTACCAAGGACGGCGTCACCGTTGCCAAGGAAGTCGAGCTCAAGAACCCATACGAAAACATGGGCGCCCAGCTGGTCCGCGAAGTAGCCAGCAAGACCAGCGACACAGCGGGCGATGGGACCACCACCGCCACGGTATTGGCTCAAGCCATCTTCCGCGAGGGGGCAAAGAACATCACCGCCGGGGCCAACCCGATGGAGATCAAGCGAGGGATCGACAAGGCCGTCGAGGCCATTACCGCCGAACTCAAGAAGCTCAGCAAGCCGTGCCAAAGCAAGACTGAAATCTCGCAGGTCGGGACTATTTCGGCCAACAATGACAAGACCATCGGCGATCTCATCGCGGAAGCCATGGA
The DNA here is from genome assembly GCA_030123625.1 of Nitrospira sp. Classification (NCBI taxonomy): domain Bacteria; kingdom Pseudomonadati; phylum Nitrospirota; class Nitrospiria; order Nitrospirales; family Nitrospiraceae; genus Nitrospira; species Nitrospira sp. Next base: position 2,992,708 of record CP126121.1, on the reverse strand, counting down.
GAAGGTCGGCAAGGACGGCGTCATCACCGTGGAAGAAGCCAAGTCCATGACCACCTCGCTGGATGTTGTCGAGGGCATGCAATTCGATCGCGGCTACATCTCTCCCTATTTCGTCACCAACGCGGAGCGGATGGAATGTTCCGTGGAAGAACCGCTCATCCTGATCAACGAAAAGAAAATCAGCAGCATGAAGGACTTGCTCCCGCTGCTCGAGCAGGTGGCCAAAATGGGCAAACCGCTCGTCATCCTCGCAGAAGAAGTCGAAGGTGAAGCGCTGGCCACCCTCGTGGTCAACAAGCTGCGCGGCACCTTGAATGTCGCCGCAGTGAAGGCTCCCGGCTTCGGCGATCGCCGCAAAGCCATGCTGGAAGATATCGCGATCCTCACCGGTGGCCAGGTGATTTCCGAAGACATCGGCATCAAGCTCGAGAACGTCAAGCTGACCGATCTCGGCCGCGCCAAGCGCGTCACGATCGACAAGGACAATACCACGATCGTGGAAGGATACGGCGATTCCAAGAAGATCGAAGGGCGGGTGAAGCAGATCAAGGCCCAGATCGAAGAAACGACATCGGATTACGATCGTGAAAAGCTGCAAGAGCGGCTGGCCAAGATCGTGGGCGGCGTGGCCGTCATCAACGTCGGCGCCGCGACCGAGACCGAGATGAAGGAGAAGAAGGCCCGTGTCGAGGACGCGCTGCACGCCACGAAGGCGGCGGTGGAAGAAGGCATCGTCCCCGGCGGCGGTGTGGCCTATCTGCGCTGCATCAAGGCCCTCGATGGGCTCAAAGACGTCACCACCGAGCAGAAGGTCGGACTCGACATTGTCCGTCGTGCGCTCGAAGAGCCGATCCGACAGATCGCCGCGAATGCCGGAGCGGAAGCCTCGGTCATCGTCGGCAAGGTTCGGGAAGACAAAAACGCCAATGGCGGGTATAACGCCGCGACTGATGAGTATGTCGATATGATCAAGGCCGGCATCATCGACCCGACCAAAGTGTCGAGGACGGCGCTCCAGAACGCCGCGAGCGTGGCAGGCTTGATGCTCACGACCGAGGTCATGATCACCGAACTCCCCGAGGAGAAAAAAGAGCCGGCTATGCCGGGCGGCGGCCACAGCCACGGCATGGAGGGGATGTACTAGCTCAGTACTGAGTTCTGAGGTTTGAGTGCTGAGATGGTGAAGGGCTAGAGGCTAATGGCCGATAGCTGATAGCTTTCCGTAGCGAAGGGCTCGGCGCGAAACCGCCGGGCCCTTTGTGTTTCAAGGATTTTCATGGCATCCGGAGTTGGGCAAGCAAGCCCAGACCGCTTCCCGTATCCAGCCGACCTGCAAAAGAGAGCATTCGTCAGTATGCCGGTCGATGTATGTCCTGAGGATGGTCGCGTCCTTACGATCCTTGCGTAGAAGCGCGGAATTGTTCGAAAAACGGTTGTAAGTTCCCGCGGGCTCCCGCCAATCCCAACAAGGCGCGCCACACACCAAGTCGGGCAAGCGCGTCCTCGATACTGGCCTGGACGAGCAGGTGTTGCGCTTCGGCGACTTCGACGACGGTTGAGAGGCCTGCACGGTAGCGGGCTTTCGTTTGCATTTCGGTGTCTCGCGACGCGGACAATTGAATCGGGGTATTGTCGGCCATGCGGCGCGCGGCTCTGACCGTCTCGACGGCTTTGGCGTGTTTTCCGGTGAGTGCTTGAAGCGCCTGATCATAGGCGGCAAGCTCCGCCAGCTCATTGTGTTGCTCCACGGAACGCTTGGCACGAATTGCGACGAAATCTAAGAACGAAAAGTTGACGGTCAAGCCACCGGCCCAATTCGGAACGTCGGGGAATAATGCGCCGGCGCCGTTGGTTCTGTTGCCTTGGTTGTCCCAACCGCTGCCTCGTCCAAAGAAAGCCGCTTGCAGTTCAAACCGCGGTACCCATGCATAATCATAGGCTTCCTTGCGTTTTCGAAACACCTCGGCGGTAGCCGACTGAGCGACGGCCAATGGATGGGTCCACGGGGCCGGATCGGGCAACGGCGTCAGGACCGGTCGGTTGAGCAACGGACCTGCTTGGACCTCAATGCGCTCACCGGCGACTCCGAGCATTTCCGCCAATGCGGCCCGAGCGACTTCACGCGCTTGTTCAGCTTGGATAAGCTGGGTACGAGCCATGGCCTCTTCGGCTTTCGCACGGCTCGAATCGACCCCAGGCCGCAGCTTGCTCTTGACGAGGACTTCGACCGTTTCGGCAAATACGCGCCGACGGTCCACGTTCGCTTGCATCGCTTCCACGGCTTGTTCGGCCATGATAAGCGTGAAAAAGGCCTCGCCAACCCCCACACCCACGTCCAATTTGGTTAAGTCCGCACCCGCCGCTCTCTGGCGCTCCTCCGCCCTCGCCGTCTCCATATTCGCCGCACGCAGTCCGAAATCAAACGGTTCCCATCCAGCCACCACACCTCCGGCACTCCCCCACGCTCCGGAATAAGATTTCCGAGCAAGATCGGGTCCGGTAATGGGAAGAGTGAATGCGTTTGGAAAGAACAGCCCTGAAACATTGTTGAAGGTGCCGTTGCTGACTTGGTACCCCATATCCAGTCTCGGCAAGTACGCGGTTCGTGTCAGATCGATACCTGATTTCGCGGCGGCCACACGGGCCACCGAGACTCGCACGGAGGGATAGTGATCGATGGCGAATTGAATGGCCTGGTCGAGCTTGAGAGGAGAAGACGGAAGGTTCATCACTTGCCCGTGAACGGCCTGAGGCTCTAAGGTGAAACCCACGGCCAGCAGAACCAGGCCGGTCCCAATTATTGTGCATTGCTTCATAACAATTCCCTCCCTCCTCCAGAGTGTGTCGTGTTTATACTTCATAATGGAATGCCCGATTTCCTAGGACTAATACGAGGGGTGACGCTGACGAGGATGGGAGGGCGAATCCTGTGTCTCAAGAATCAGATGCCGCCTCAATCGATCGCAGATCGATCCTCGTCCCTGGGCGTAATTCATCGGTGCCCCGCGCTACCACGGCATCGAACGGTTTCAACCCCCCGAATACTTCCTGGAGATCGCCCATGATTTCTCCCCGCTTGATAGGAACCCATTCAGTGGTGCCGTTAGGATCGATCCGGATGATGAACGTCTGCTCCGTGGTCGCTATCACGGCACTGCGCGGAACGAAGAGGGTGGTATACGGACGGCGCACGGGCCACTCCACTTCAGCAAACATCCCCGGAGCCAAGCGTTGCTTTCCATTTCCGACGTCCAATTCGACCGGCATCGTCCGAGTCTTCGCATCCACGGACCGCGCAATGCGCCTCACCACTCCCATGAATCGTTCGCCGGGATAGGCCGACACCGTGAAAGGCACCTCCACGCCTTCTGCGATTTCACCCGCGTTGGCTTCAGGCACAGGAACGACGAGCCTCAATCGATCGAGCTGTTCTATGCGGAACAGCGGTTTACCTTGACCGGGAGTCAGGAGGGCGCCTGGATGCACCTGTCGCTCGGTGACCCTGCCGTCAAAGGGAGCCGCAATTATTAGGTAGTCTTCGATTTCCTTGAGCGCGTCGACACGGGCCCGATCCGCCTCCACGGTCTTTTCAGCGACTTCCAGATCATTTACCGCTATCACTCCGGGAGTCTCGGCCGCTGTTCGAAGATGCCGAAGCGTGATGCGATCGGCGCGCAGTTTCGCCTCCGCTTCCGCCCGTTGCGCGCGGAGTTCCGGTGCGATTAACCGGGCGAGGACCTGTCCATGCCGGACGTCATCTCCACGATCAACACCGATCCAATCGAGGAGACCGGAAATCTTAGGATACAGATCAACGGCCAGGTACGGTAAAAGCTCGCCCGGCAGGCGCGCACTCATCTCCAGTTGACGGAGTTGAACAGGAACCACCTCGACCGTTCGGCGTCGCTCTCTCGACTGGTCTTCGTGAGCCCGCTCTTCTGACGGCGATGCCGTGAGAAAGCTCGCCAATCCGGCGCTTAGCGCGAGGAGCAAGAAACCGCCGGCCATCATCCTTCCATGAGTCTTCATGGATGATCCTGTTCGACGGAAACATCCAGACTTTCTTGCTCGGCGAGCGACATCGGCGCTTCCGGCAACAAGGACGTGGTTCTTGCCCTTCGTTCTCCGTGAATGAAGGCGAACACGGCAGGCACCCCCAACAGGCTGGATAGCGTGGCGGCGACCAATCCTCCGATCACCGCACGCCCGAGAGGGGCTGTCTGTTCGCCACCTTCGCCGAGTCCGAGCGCCATCGGAATCATGCCGACGACCATCGCCAGGCTCGTCATGAGAATGGGGCGCAGTCGCTCACAGGCGCCATCGATTGCCGCCGCTGCAGCGGAACAACCGGCCCTCCATCGCGTATCGGCAAAGGACACCAAGAGAATCGCATTGGCCACTGCAACCCCCATGGCCATGATAGCCCCCAAAAATGATTGCACATTCACGGTCGTCCTGGTCAGAAGGAGCATGACCAGCACACCGGCGAGAGCGGCAGGCAGTGTGGATAGCACGATGCCTGCATTGCGCCACGATTGGAAGCTGCCGACCAGCAGAAGCAGGATCACCACCATCGTGAGCAAGAGGCCGGTGCGCAGCCCCGCCAACGTTTCGCGCATGGGGCCGACTTGGCCGCGAAGAGTCACGGTGACTCCTTTGGGTAGCTGCCCTAATGCGGCAATGGTCTTCGTGACACGATCGGCGGCCCTCGCTAAATCTTCTCCGGCTACATTGGCCGTGATCGTGATCATCCGCTGCATATTGTGGCGGTCATATTCGCCGAGCATCGTGCCTTGCGTCACAGTGGCCACATCGCGCACGTACACCCAAGGATTCCCGTTGACCGGCGTCATGACTGGAATATTCCGGACATCCTCCAAGCCGACCATTTGCGCCTGAGGGACTTCGATTTGGATCTGATAGGCGACTCCCGACGAAGGATCCGCCCAGTACATTCGCTGAACAAACCGACTCGAAGAAGTGGCCGCGACCAGCGAACGTGCCACATCCTCGGTCGTGACGCCCAGCTGCCCTGCTCGGAACCGGTCCAGGTCAACTTCGACTGTCGGATATTCCAATGGCTGTCCGAATTGGAGATCGCGCAGCGTCGGAACGGCCCATAGCTTGACCATCAGCTCATGGGCCACCGCCATGTTGGCGTCTAAATTTGGGCTCGTGATGGCAATTTCGATCGGGGTTGGAGCGCCGAGGCTGAGGACTTGACTGACGAGATCTCCCGCTTCAAACGAATAGTTCGTGCCGGGGAGACGCTCGGGCAGCTTCCGGCGCAGACGGTCCTTCAAGTCCTCGACCGAGATCCCGGCGTCCCGCCTCAAGGCGATTTTCAACACCGCCTCATGAGGCCCGCTGGTCCAGAGGTGCAGCAGGTTGACGGGATAACTTGAGCCGACGGTACCGACATACCCAAGCGTCACCCTTACGTTATCAGGCCCCGCCTCTTCCTGAATCGCGGCGAGCACCTCTTTCGCAAGGACTTCCGTTCGTTCGATCCTCGTTCCATCCGGTGCCCGCAGTCGCACCTGAAATTGCCCTGTATCCGCCGTGGGGAAAAGTTCGGTTCCAAGATAATGCCCCACTACGAGAATGACGATCATGACCACCGTCACGTACCCGATGACAATGAGCCGGTGATGGGGCAGAAGAATCTGCAGGCATCGCTCGTAACCAAGCTTGACGCGCTCGAAAATCCCATCCCGTTCTTCAGGAGGTCGCCAGCGGCCGAGCAGCCACACCGCCATGACCGGGACGAAGGTGCTGGAGAGCCCATACGAAGCCATCATGGCAAACCCCACCGCCAAGGCGAGCGGGATGAATAAGGCGCGGCCGACGCCCGTCATGAAAAACGAAGGAATGAAAACGGCCAGCACAGCCAACATCGACACGAAGCGCGGAACGATCGTTTCGACAGCTGAGTCGATCACCGCGCGGGCAGCAGAGGCCCCCTTTCCGAGATGAGCATGAATACTTTCAATAGCGACTGTCGAGGCATCGACAAGCACTCCCACAGACAATGCTAAACCACCCAGAGTCATGATATTGATGGTCTGGCCCGTGACCCATAAGGCCACGGTCGACCCGAACAACGCAAAGGGGATGGTCAGGAGCACAATCAGACTGCTCTTCCAACTCCGCAGAAAGATCAACACCATCAGCCCGGTCAGCAATGATCCCGACATGATTTCGATGCCGAGCGCCTTGATCGTATTGGTCACAATCGCCGACTGATCGAATTCCAACGAGATGTCGATGTCATCCGGAATAACGGCTTTGAAGCTGGGCAACGCTTCTTTGACCCGATTGATCACCGCCAATGTCGAGGCATCCGCCCGCTTCGTGACGGGGATATAGATCGCTCGGCGGCCGTTGAAGAGCGCATACCCGGTCAGGATATCCGATCCATTTTCGACCCATCCGACATCGCGGAGATACACAGTGGGCCCTGCACCGGTGCGGATGGGAAGATCCCGGAACTGTTGGATATCGGAAACCACGGCATTGAGCGCGGTGATCGTCAGAAGATTGCGGATCCGTACATTGCCTGCCGGTGTAATCACATTCCCTTTGTTGACGGCCTGAACCACCTCTTCCGGAGACATCTGATAGGCGCGGAGTCGCTCGGGATCGACGTGAATCACCACGGTACGGGCATTTCCCCCGAAGGGTGGTGGTGCGGAAACACCGGGCAACGTAGCGAACAACGGCCGCACACGGAACAGCGCCAAATCTTGTACTTCGCCGGCATTGCGCGTCTCGCTGTGGAACACCAGATAACCGACTGGCGCGCTGCCGGCATCGTACCGGATGATGTCCGGAGGCAACGTGCCGGGAGGCATAAAGGCGCGCGATCGGTCGACGTAGGCCACCGTCTGCGCCAATGCTTGATTCATGTCGGTGCCTGGATAAAAGAAGAGTTTGATGAGCGCTGCGCCTTGAATCGATTTGGACTCAACGTGTTCGATCCCGAGAATGTAGAGGACATGGTATTCATAGAAGGAAACCAGATACGCCTCCATTTGGGATGGTGCCATTCCCCCATACGGTTGGATCACATAGATGGCGGGCAATCCCAGATCGGGAAAGATATCAATGGACATGCTGGATAGGGCCAGAACGGCACAGAGCGCCACTGCGACAATGACCACAAGAACGGTCACCGGCCGGCGCAAGGCGGAAAAAACCATCCACATGATACGGCTCCGTCTGAACTGTAGTGATTCTGGAAGCAGATTGAGCAAGCAACGGACCACGAGGCGTGCCGAGACAGCAGGAGATCGAGTCTGGTCGTCTCATGAAGAAGACGCCGCGCGAACCTCTGGATTGTTGAGAGTTATTCACCCGCAGGAAGACGCGAGAGGCGACACCGGCTAGAACAGGGAGAAGCAGCTGCTACCTGGCTGTCGGCAGTTCCACCAACGAGGTGAGCAGAAATCCCCCAGGTGAGAGGAGTTCTTCTCAGCACTCGGGCTTTCGGGCGAGGCCGTACTCACGAATCTTGTCGAACAGTTGCCGGCGGCTGATGCCCAAGAGACGGGCGGCCTGCGTGCGATTCCATGTCGTATGGCTCAGCGCTTCCTGAATGACGCGCCGTTCGGTCTCCGCAAGGATGTCCCTGAGGTGGAATGTGGCTGCTGAAGGCGAAGTTTGAACGGAACTGGAAGACGGCAATCGGCCGGCTTTAAGATCCTCCGGCCGGATGAGGCGGCCTCTCGTCAGGATGGCCGCCCGAGCCAACACATTTTGCAACTCGCGGACGTTTCCTGACCATGACTGCAGGGAAAGATGCTGCATCGCATCCGGAGAAATCGCCAACTGCGGCCAGTTGTATTTTCTGGCCAGTGTCAGAATGATATGTTCTGCGAGAACGGGAATGTCCCCACGGCGAGACCGCAGCGGCGGCAATTCAATCGTGACCACATTCAAACGGTAATACAAATCCTCTCGAAAACGACGTTCGGCGATCAGCGCGGGGAGGTCGCGGTTCGTCGCCGCAATGATCCGCACATCGACCTGAATCGTCTGTTCGCCACCGACCCGCTCGAACTGTCCGTGTTGCAGCGTGCGAAGAATTTTGACTTGCAAATCGAGACCGAGATCGCCGATTTCGTCGAGAAACAGCGTTCCTCCGTTCGCCTGTTCGAACCGCCCGATACGGCGCATAACGGCACCGGTAAAGGCCCCTCGTTCATGTCCGAAAAATTCACTCTCCAACAGCATCGGGCTGAGCGCGGCGCAGTTCACCTTGACGAAGGGTTTCCCTGCGCGATCCGAATTGCGGTGAACGGCATTCGCCACCAATTCCTTACCGGTGCCGCTTTCACCGAGGATCAACACCGGCTCCTGAGTTGTGGCCACCTTCCCGATCGTCTTGAACACGGCCAGCATCGCGGGGCTCTGTCCGACCAGCTCCTCAGGAGAGGAATCCGCCGCCGCGTCGCGGCTCGTCAAGGCCTGCACTTGCGCAACCAAAGCGGTCTGCTCCAGAGCCCGTCGAACAGTGAAGAGCACGTCGTCCAAATCGAACGGCTTGGTGATATAGTCATAGGCGCCGAGCTTCATCGCTTCGATGGCCGCACTGCTTCCTCCCAAGGCTGTGATCACAATGACCGGGGTGTCTTCCAATCGGTCCTGATGATCGCGCAGGACGTCCAATCCTGTGCACTTCGGCATCTTCAGATCGAGCAGGACCAGGATAACGGAGGAGGCCTCCAGCGCTTTGGCGGCTTCCATACCGTCCGCAGCTTCCACGACCCGATAGCCCTCCGCTTCCATGAGTACACGAAGGTTTCTCCGAATGACCGGGTCGTCGTCGGCAACGAGGATGGTATCTGAATCGCGGGATGGCATGGTTGTTACCGCTCCCCCGTTGGAAGAACGACTCGGAACGTCGCGCCCGGATCCGATTGCGTGACAAGTTCGATAACCCCGCCATGTTGCAGGACGATCTCGCGGCACAACGCCAATCCCAGGCCCGTTCCTTCCGGACGAGTGGTGAAGAACGGTTCGAACAAATGCCCGCGGTCTTTTGGCGAGATGCCGGAACCAGTATCTGCAATGGTCAGCTCCACGGCTTGTACCTGTTTTTGCCAACGCGTACGGCAATGGAGCCGGCCACCGTGGGGCATGGCCTGCAGCGCATTGGTGGCCAGGTTCAACAGGGCTTGACGCAGCGCGGTCGGAGATCCCAGCACCGGCGGCAATCCTTTCCCCAGATCAGGCTCGAGCCGCACGTCTTGAACAGTCGCTTGGGCCTCCAGCAACGCCAATGTCTCTGCCACCAACTCGTTCATCTGGATCGGCCGCCGGTCCGCATGTTCGGCCCTCGCGAAATGCAAGAGCCGAGTAAGAATCTCGTTGAGACGGTCTGTCGCCTGCACGACCGCATCCACGGAACCCATGATATGAGTTTGATCGGGAAACCGTTGCCAGAGCTGAATCGTCGAACGGATCCCGGCCAAGGGGTTTCGAATCTCGTGTGCCACGCCCGCGAGCAATTTCCCGAGCGACGCGAGTTGCTCCGATCGACGTAATTCTTCCGTGAGTTTTTCCTGCGCGGATCGTTGCCGCGCCAGCGATTGACTGAGTGTGAACGTCAGCACCAAGGCCAAGGCCAGGCCCGCTAAGGCGAGGCCGATGGAAATCTCATAACGGCGAAGTTGGCTTTGCAGTTGCTCCGGTCCTGTCAGGCGAACCATCGCCCATGTCGTAGCGGGCGCGGGACGTTCGGAACCGATCGCCTCCGTCACGACCATGACACGACTGGGACCGATATCCCGAACGGTGAAGAGCGGGGATTGTTCCGAGAGGCTTTGTTGAGCTTGTTGTCGAATCAACGGCGCTTCCAAAGGCGGCGGATCGGTCCTCGACGGCTCCGAGGGATGCTTAGCGCCGGCGGTCGGGAAACCATACCCACTGAACCGATTCGCCTCACGTAAATAAAATCCCCCTTCCACACCGGGGAAATTGGTGAGAACTTGATTGGAGACCGAGGCTAACGCTTGGTGCAACTCCTCCAACTGTTCTGGGTTTTCTCGTGACATCGATCGAAGGGCTGAGCCCGCAGATTCAGCCATGAGGTGGCTGGCTTCCTGGAGGGAGGTACGGATCTGCAGTTCTTGTTGCGGAAGTGTCGCAGCAGAATGCGCGTTGTACAGGAGCGTGCCGATAGCCCCCAGCAAAAGGGCAACGATGACCCCGCCCTGCAGACGTGTGCTCCAGATTCGCGACACGGGCTCACCTTTGTATTTCCAGTTTCGCCGGGCGTCCTTATGAAATACAAGACCCGTACCTACGCTCATAAACTTTGCTGCAGGCCTCTTAGCGCCGTCTCACCGGACAATTTCCGGGTTCAGCAGCTTGCGTTCATTTCTTGGAGTGTCGCTTTTAAAACAGGCGAGGTCTTTGGTTCGTAGAACAGCGACCGGAAGGTACGGTGAACCGTTTCCGTATGGCGTTGATGGTCGGCCTGGAACGATTCGACTGCCTTCTTACGATCGTCCATTCCGTACCCCATCCGGACGGCGCAGCGCTCCAACTCTTCCGATCTTTCGGGAAGCGCATGAGTCTGGAGATCATGGACCATCTGCAACTTATGTTCGACATCGCGCAGGAACAGATAGGCGTCGATCAACGCATCGCGCTCATTGATGGAGAGCAGTTTTTTCTGAGCCAGCCGGTTCAGCGAACCGAGCGTGCTGCGATCCAGAAGTGCCGGGACTTTTCGCCCGGCCAAGACTTGAACGGTCTGTACGAAAAACTCGATCTCTCGAATCCCGCCGATCCCCAACTTCACATTGCGTTGTGCATGGCCGCGGTCCATCATTCTCGCGTCGATCATGTCCTTCACGGCACGAACATCCTGGACGATCGCCAACGCCTTATCACGATCCAATTTCTCCCCTGTCCCCAACACGAACGGCTTGATCAGCTTGAGAAATGCCTGCCCGACTTCGTAGGAGCCGGCCACCGGCGAAGCCTTCAACAACGCCAACCGTTCCCAGACTTGTCCACGCACGAGATAATGCCGTTGATAGCTGGCAAGCGAGCGGGCTAACTGTCCGACGGATCCCTCCGCACGTAAACGTAAATCGACCCGAAAGACGTACCCTTCCCGCGTAGGTTCGGTCAGAGCCCTCGTCAATTCACGGGAGAGAATTTCAAAATATTCCTCATTGGAAACGCCGACGCCGGCCGGCTTGGCCGCACGTCTGCCTGACGGCGTTCTGGTTTCCCCCTCATCAGACTCGTAAATGTAGAGCAAATCAACGTCGGAACTGTAATTCAATTCGCGTCCGCCGAGTTTCCCCATCCCGATGACAGTGAACTTGGTCTCTCCCCATCGTCCCTGCCGGGTTTGATGCATGGGCACACCATACTGCCGCTTGAGATCTGTCTCAACAATCTCATAGGCGGCCTGAATCAGCAGGCAGGCCAAATCGGACAATGAGCCGGTCGTCTCCGATACTATGGCAAGACGAAGAAGATCTCGCACGCCGATGCGCAGCATTTCCCGCCGCCGAAACCGCCGCAGAGCGTCCAGCTTCAATTCCTTGGAAGTCAGGTGCCCGATGCTGTGGCGAAGTGCATTCTCCATCCCTCTCCGCGTCGGAGGTCGTAATAGGACTTCCTCTTCAGCCAACCAATACACCAACGTTGGATCTCGGATCAGCGTAAAGGACAAGGCGTCGCTATTGCCGAAAATCATACAGAGAAGATCGAGCATGCGAGGCGACGTGCGCAAGTAATCGAGAAATGAGCTGCGGGATACGCCGGCCAACATGCGCTCCCAGTGGTTCAGCGCCTGATCCGGGTCGGCCGTCCTGGAAATCGATTCCATCAACATCGGCAGAATATCGGCCAGCCGCCGGCGTTGAATCGGGTCGCCCGCCATCGCATCGAGGTTGCAGTCAGCTTGGTTGAGATCACGCAGACCATAAGCGGACAAAATGGCCCGCGCTTCCTCGACATTCCGCTTGGCAGCGAGCAAAACAGGCTTCGGATCCGGCTTGGAGGCGTCATCCTGAGCGGAGGACCGGACTCGTCGGAATTCAGGCGGTACCGAGAGACGACTCATGGCGCGGCATTATACTGACCGGTTCCTCTACGCACAATGAAACCCGTTCGGGTATACTGAAGCCCATGCCGATAGGCTCTCCCGATCGCACATCGCTTCTCAACTCGGTTCGCCCGCTCTGCCCTGATATCCCATCCGATGTACTCCAAGACTTTTTCGCCCGCATGGACGAGGAGTACTTCCGGCGGTTCGAACCTCCGGCGACTGCCCGGCACGCCCGATTGGCGGCACAACTGACACCGCAGCATCCCTGTGAAATTGACTTTGTCGAGCTACCGAATAAGCGGTTTGAGATTACGATCGTGGCCTACGACTACTTCTCCGAATTTGCCACAATTTGCGGCCTGCTCTCGGCATTCGGCCTCAACATTGAGGAAGGGCATATCTATACATTTGGCGAAAAGACCGTTCAGCAATCCGCACGCACCAGTTGGACAGGATACGGACCGCGTGTTCGCGCAAAGGGCAACCTTGGTCTGAGCAGAAAAAAAATCGTGGATGTGTTCCGCGTCTTACCGATACCAGGCGAAGAGTTGGGCGTGGCTCAACAGAAGCAATTGTCCGACGCGCTTCATTCGGTGATCACGCTGCTGGACACAGGACAATTCGAGGAGGCACGGTTTGCGGTGAATCGGCGTCTGGTCGAACAGCTCGGCAAGCGACGCGGATCCTTCAGCGGTCTGCTCCATCAGGTGCAGATCACGTTCGACAACAGCCAATCTCCTACCGACACCATCATGGACATCCGTTCGAATGATACGCCTGCCTTTTTATACGCTTTCGCCAACGCCCTCGCGATGCGCAACGTGTACATCTCTAAAGCCCGATTCGACGTCGAGGATGGAAAGATTCATGATCGTTTTTATGTCCGCAACCGTCACGGCCACAAGCTCATCGATGTGACCGATCAGCAACAGCTGCGTCTGACGGCGGTCCTCATCAAACAGTTCACCCATGCCCTCACCTGGGCCCCCGATCCGACCAAGGCCCTGGAGGCCTTTGATCAGTTCCTTGATCTGACGGTCCAGCAGGCAAAAGGAAAGGTTCAACAAGAAGCCTTGGCGTTTCTCAGCGACAAGAAGACCTTTCCTCTCCTCGCCCGACTGCTCGGCGCAAGCGATTTTCTCTGGGAAGACTTTCTGCGTCGCCAATACAGCAACCTCCTGCCGCTCCTGCAAGGTTATCGTGATGCCCCACTCATGACCCCGAGAGCGAAGCTTCGCAAAGAACTCGATCGCGCGGTCAACCAGGCCAAAACCCACGAGGACCGGAAGGCGGCGCTGAACAGCTTCAAAGACCGTGAGCTCTTCCGCATTGACATGAAGCATATCGTTGAGCCGGACACTGCCCTGCCGGATTTTTCCGCCGCCTTGACTCAACTGGCGGAGATCATTGTCGAACGAAGCTTGAAAGACTGCCAGGCCAAGTTGGATAAGCTGTATGGCCCACCGCGCTTGGCGAACAAGAAACTCTGTCCCTTCACCGTACTCGGCTTAGGCAAATTCGGAGGCGAGGAACTGGGCTATGCCTCCGATATTGAAGTGATGTTCGTCTATGGCGACGCAGGCAGAACCGGCGGTAAGCAATCGATCGACAACAGCGAATACTTTGAGCGGCTCGGCGCGGAACTCTTACAGTGGATCGAGGCCAAGCAAGAGGGCATCTTTCATCTGGACGTACGCCTCAGACCCCACGGCGGGAAAGGTTCGCTGACGAATCCATTCGACGAGATCACGAGCTACTACAGTGAGGAAGGCCTCGCCGCCCCGTTTGAGCGCCAGTCTTTGATCAAACTGCGGCATGTGGCGGGCGACGCGGCTCTGGGCAAGCGCGTCGAAGCCCATCGTGACAGCTATGTCTACAGCGGCAAACCTTGGGACCTCCGTATCGCTCTCGACTTACGCCGGCAGCAGTTGAAGCAACTCGTGGAGCGAGGCACGATCAACCTCAAACATAGCCCCGGAGGTATTGTCGATATCGAATATGCGGTCCAGTACCTCCAGATCATGCACGGTCATCGGCGGCCTGTCCTGCGCACCCCCAACACCATGCAGGCGTTGTCTGCTCTCGTCGATTGTCGTCTTGTGACGAAACAAGACGGCGACGCTCTCCGCAAGGCCTATTTCTTCATCCGGATGCTCATCGACGGTCTTCGCATGGTCCGCGGCAATGCCAAAGATCGTGTTCTCCCACCGGTCGATTCCGACGAATTCATCTTCCTCGCCCGCCGCGTGGGTTATACCACCGACGACTGGCAAGCCGGCGCGCGCCACCTCCAGACGGATATCGTACAGCATATGAAACTCACCAAAGAGTTCTTCGAGCGGACATTCGGACGTCTGTAGCTCCCAACAACCAACCTCCTCGCCATCTTCCATGAGTTATAAGAACCCCTTCTATAACTCATATAAACGGGTTATTATGAGCCATACATGAGGACGCTATGACTCTGACATGGAATTGGCAACAAGAAGGATGGCCGGTTTTAACCTATGAACGGGAGACCTTGGCTCAATATGAAACTCGCTTTCTGCACGAGGCGGGAATCGTTCGTGGCGCGGTCAAGCATCTTACGGAAGACAACAAGACTCGTCTGACAATCGATCTTATCAGCGATGAAGCCATCACGACTTCGGAAATCGAGGGAGAGATACTCAATCGCCACTCTGTCCAGTCCTCGATGCGTCGGAACTTCGGCCTAGAGACGGACAATCGCAAGATTCCCCCTGCCGAGCAAGGCATAGCGGCGATGATGACTGATCTCTATCGGCACTACGATAGCCCTCTATCCGAGCAACAATTATTCGCCTGGCATGAAATGCTCGCACAGGGTCGGAAGGATCTCACATGTATAGGCATCTACCGAACAGGTCCAAACCCGATGCAAGTCGTCTCAGGTCCCATCGGAAACCCAAAAGTCCACTTTGAAGCGCCGCCGGCAAACACGATGAAGAGGGAGATGAGCAGGTTCCTCTCCTGGTTCAATCACACTGCGCCAAACGGACCACAACCCTTGCCGGCTCTGACTCGCACAGGGATCGCGCACCTCTATTTTGTGTCCATCCATCCATTCGAAGACGGCAATGGGCGAATTGGGAGAGCCCTCTCGGAGAAATCCTTGTCTCAATGTCTCGGCCACCCGACGCTGATCGCGCTCTCGCACACACTCTCTAAGAATAGGCCAGCGTACTATAAAGCCCTTGAAGAGAACAACAAAGAGCTGGAGATCACCGCATGGCTCCTCTACTTCGCCCAAACAATATTGGACGCACAGCGCTACACTCAACGATTCATCGATTTCCTCATCGAAAAAACCAAGCTCTATGACCGCCTGCGTGGCCGACTCAATCTCCGACAAGAGAAAGTGCTCGCACGCATGTTTCGGGAAGGCTTGGAAGGGTTTAAAGGCGGACTCAGTGCGGACAACTACCTGAAAATCACCGATACCTCCAGAGCGACCGCCACCAGAGACTTGCAAGACCTTGTCGAAAAGGGTGCACTCCGTAAGACTGGGGAACTGAAACACACCCGATACTGGCTGAGCATTCTCAAAGACTCTGGGAAACACTGATCGACCCCGGCATGTACCAAGCCGTATGGATGATTTGGACAACTTGAGAGACAAAGGTAACTTCTTCGTCCACCACCGGAACCAATCCCGGCGAATGTGGCCATATCACTACAGGGAGTAATGGAGTGATTTTGCGCATCGGCCATCGCGGTGCGGGCGGTCACGCACCGGAAAACACCCTCGCCGCCATTGAGCGCGGCATTGCCCTCCACACACACCTGGTCGAGTTCGATGTGCGAGCGACACGCGACGGCCAGTTGGTCTTACTGCACGATGCGACGCTAGGCCGGACAACCAACGGACATGGCCCTATTGCGCACCATCTCTGGAGCGATGTCAAACGACTCACCACCAGCGATGGGCAACCCCTTCCACTGTTGGCTGACGCGCTCCGCGCGGCATTAGGGAGAACCGGCGTGATGATCGAGATCAAAGCAGAGGGCACAGCCAAGCAGATCTGCCGCACCGTCCGGGAGATCCAGTTTAGTGGGCCCGTCATCTACGCCTCCTTCCTTCACGATGAATTGCTTGCGGTTCGTCGTGAGGAACCTCGAGCACAGACGCTGGCTCTCATCGAAGCAGTACTCGTCAATCGAACGGCCTTCGCGAAGGACGCTCAGGCTACCCATGCCGGTGTGGCATTTGAAATCCTCACGCCGTCCTTTCTCAAGGCGCTTCACGACCGTTCGCTTCGAGTCTTCGTCTACACTGTCAATGAACCGGCCGACATTCAGACCGCCAAAGCCATGGGCGTCGACGGCATCATTTCCGACTATCCGGATCGCTTGCTCTGATTTATGACACGCGATTTGTAGGATTTGGTGAAGAGGGTATTTCGTACCTATCAGCGGGGGCAGCCAGAGCACGATCGCCAGGTTGACCTGTATACCTGTATAGTAGTTCGCCTTTTTCTCGACTACCATGACGGCTACACAACGGATCACCTGTGCATATGTTTGAGCGCACCACGCCATTGACACTCTTCGCATAGAAAGTAGCCTGTCCCCCGATTCCCGTTTTCATAGGATGAAACTCAACTCTCGCCGGTGTGCATTGACACATAAATGGGTGAGTATAGCGTGGGCTATAGCTCTGCTTCGTCCTGAGTTATCGATAAGATGAAGTCCGGTCCGTTCCTTCCAATTTTCTTTGACGTGCGTTGCGGGAAGGAAGATTCCATCTAGTAAGGGGAGCTTCATCGTGTGAAGATCTATGTATGGCGTATTACATTGGACTATCGGGCTACTCATACAAGGCATGGCAGGGGCCTGACCGTTTTTATCCATCCGACATCAAACCAACCGATTTCCTTCGCTACTACGCCACGAGGTATCAGACGGTTGAACTCGATGGCGTGTGGTATCGACTCCCGAGCGAGAAAACTGTGCAGACGTGGCTCACCGATACTCCTCCTCACTTCCTCTATGCACCCAAGGCCCACAGAGAAATCACCCATATCCGTCGCCTCAAGCCGGAAGGGCTTCCCATGTTAAGGGCCATGCTGCAACGGCTCGAGCCTCTCCATAAAGCGGGTAAACTCGGCCCGATACTGATTCAACTGCCTCCTAATTTGAAACGCGATGACGAACGGCTGGCGACATTTCTAGAATCTCTGCCGACGACCCATCAATGGACGGTAGAATTTCGGCATGAGAGTTGGCAGGCTGAAGAGATCGAACGGCTCTTGCGTCGGTATTCGGTCGCATGGGCGGCAGTTGAGACGGATGAGCATGAGGCAGAGCACCGAGACACAGCTCGGTTTCGCTATGTCCGACTTCGCAAACATGAATACGGCCATGCAGAGCTTCGACGATGGGCTGAACAATTTCAGAATGCTTCTCAACAGGGACAAGACTGCTTTGTCTACTGCAAGCACGAAGACGATGGTTCTCCCTGGATCTGGGCAGACGAACTTCACCGGCTCCTGAATTCTTAAGACAATTTTAAATCAGCGGCCTTAGGTCTGAATCGACTTGCCGGCATACTCTACATTGGACCTGATAGGCGCCGATTTCCCTACCAAGAACCGCCGCTCCGTGTGGCGCTCGCTGCACCTACGCTGAAATGAGCCCGCTGCGTCGTCCGACCCCCTCATTCGAGAATCACGTCTCCTCACGACTTAATGTTCTTCAATGGCGCAATTGGTACGGATTTCTTCCTCCAAAGGGGGGCTGTTTTCGGGTACCTCCCTAGATATCCTTCGCCGCCACAGAACGCGCACGAATAGTGCCTAACTTACTCAACGAGGTGACGGCTCATGATCTCGGGTGAACGCCTCAAGCGATTTGTCCGTTCAGGCTTCCTGCTTGCTCCATTCTTTCTTCTTGCCTGTTCAAGTGGCGGCGGAGAAGAAAGTGTCCCGCCAGGTTCGCCCTTGGCATCTGCCGGCCCTCCGATTACATGGACACTGAAGAACCCAATGCCGACACCTCGCACAGAATTTGGCGTGGCAACCGTCAACAATAAGATCTATGCCATTGGAGGTTACTCTGGATCCGTTCTCCGGACAGTTGAAGAATATGATCCCGCTACAGACAGCTGGACTCGCAAAGCAGACATGCCGACTCCGCGCAGACAGCTGATCGTCGTCTCCGTCAACAACAAGATCTACGCCATCGGCGGAGCCAACTTCTCTTCCGATCCGAATAACTTGATCTATTCTTATTCCACAGAAGAATACAATCCCGCCACCAACACATGGGTCTCGAAAGCCTCCATGCCGACTGGTGGAACCGTGAACACGGTGCTTGGGAATCGTTTTATCGGTGGGGCAGTTGCGAACGGAAAGATCTATGTTGCAGCGCACAACAATCCTGGGACGCTCTCGCCGATCACGCATGCACTCGAATACGATCCTGCCGCAAATGTATGGACGAGTAAGACACAACCTCCGTTTAGTTACACGCGCTATACGGTGGCGTCCTTGCATAACAAGGTGTATGCCCTTTCCGACATCGGAGAAATGGCGGAATATGATCCTTTGAAAGATAGCTGGATCATTCGGCCTCCACTATCCACACACCGGTTTCGCACTGGCTTTGCCTCCGTTGGAGGGAGACTCTTTTCCATTGGCGGAGGACGGAACGCTCTTCCAGTCAGTACCGTGGAAGAGTATGATCCCGAGACCCAGAACTGGGCCTTGAGAGCGTCCATGGCTTCTCCCCGCGTCTCAGTTGCAGTCGGAGAGGCGCTAGGCAAGTTGTACGCGATCGGTGGGTCATCAAATACCAGCGAGACCTTCCCCTCACCCCTTGCTGCGGTAGAAGAAGGCTCCCTCCCTCCCCCTGGTTCAGTCCTTCAGATTCCCACGGGAGACACAGTCACGACCGGCAATGGTCAAGTAACCGTCCGGTGGAATCCTGTTGCCGGAGCAACATTTTATAATCTCTACATGGCTTCGGACATCAATCTTGATCGGAGCAACTATGCCGGCTTACCCGATGGAGCAAAATTTGTCGGTGTTATATCTCCACATACGATCACAGGGTTGACCAATGGCAAGACCTATTACTTCTTCGTAACTGCGGCCGGTATTGGCCGAGAAAGTGAGGAATCTTTTGGCTCTTCCGCTACTCCATCAGCCCCACCCGGCCTTCTCTGGCGCACGAGAGCGTCGATGCCGACACCTCGACTTGAAGCCGGTGCTGCGGTTGTGAATGGCCAAGTCTATGTCATCGGAGGATTTTCAGGAAACGCGCTGGCGACAACCGAAGCATACGATCCGATTACGGACACATGGACAACCCGAGCCGACATGCCTACTGCCCGCCGCTCTCCCGTTGTGGCAATGGTGAACAACAAAATCTATGCGATTGGAGGGATGAATTACGTTGATGTCAATCAAGTGATCTACTCCTACGCCACTGAGGAGTATGACCCGTCAACCGACACCTGGACTTCCAAGGCTTCAATGCCGACCGGTAATTCTGTAAACCCCATTCTCGGCAATCGCTTTATCGCCGGCACGGCTGTTAACGGCAAGATCTATATCACCGTGTTTAACAATGGCGGCGCCCCCCCGATTTCCTCGACGTTTGAGTACGATCCGGCGACGAATATGTGGGATACCACCAAATCCCCAGTCCCGTTCGGGAATGCTCAGTACACAGTGGCGTCATTGGGCGGGAAATTATACACACTCTCCTCTGGCTCATTTTCAGAATATACCCCAGCTACCGATACATGGATCATTCGACCATCTCCTCCACAAACTCTTTCCCAAATGAGACTCGTCGCAGTCCCCTCGAAGAATAAGCTGTACGCGATTGGAGGCTATAGTGCTTCGGACATCCGTGATACCGTACAAGAATACGATTCCGTTTCCAATGTTTGGACGACTCAAGTCTCTGTTCCGCTTCCTAGACATTCTACAACGACCGCTGAGGCAGGAGGAAAGGTGTACGTGTTCGGAGGTTCCCTTTTCCCTGATTTCGTCACTGTAGGAGGAGGCCCAGCATTTATTAGGCCTCTTCCCTCATCAGATGTAGAAGAAGGTCAATAGGATGGGGCGTTCTTTCGCGCCTGGAACAAGCGGCCTTCCTGGAAAGCCACTTGGTTGAATTAGCTCGCGAATCCCGCAGAACATTCCACAGAGTCAGAAGTCGTTTCTGGTCCGCACGGATACCTTCGTCCGACTGCGACACTCATGGCTGATTAACATCCTCCTCATTCTGTTTCTTTCCCGCCTATATAACCGCTATAACCGCGTGCTACTTCCCCCACAATTTTGTACCCTTTAGCTTGGTAGAGTTCTGACCGATAGAGCTTCTAAATCCCAACGCAGGCCCCTCTATGATATCATCGAGTGCGGCCACGGAATCGGCCTTCATCGACTCAATCCGCCCTCGCCTCCATCAAAAGCTCAGGCCTCTCGTCGACGAATCCAGCAGCTGTCTTCCTGTCTTGCAGTCAGCCTGTTAGCAAATCCTGAATCATATGGGACCGCAGTCCAACGCCGTGAATCTTGCCAGGGTGATCAGCCGAGATCATGGATTGACGTGCAAAGTTCTGCAAGTGGCAACAGCATCGCCTACAGCCCACAGCAAACGATTGTGCCGATCCCCCATGCTGTCAGTTGGCTTGGGCTCGACACCGTCCGGTCCCTCGTGGCTGCGGCACGTCTTGTCGAACAACTGCAACATTGGCCAGTTCGCCAACACGAATTTCGAGCCTTGATCGCCAAGTCTCTCATCTCTGCGACCTATGCCAACGAATTGGGAATAGCTGTCGGATACCCACAGCACGGGCAGTTGTTTACCGACGCCCTCCTGTACTCGATCGGAGATTTGGCCACTGCCTATCAAGACCCGGACCTCTTTCTCCTCTCCAGTCTATTTCCAAGAGAACCAAACGCCCTGCGGAATGTGTGCTTCAAGAGACGCGCCTCATTGGTGTACCACGGCTGACCTTGGCCCACGCGTTGGCCCATATGTGGAAGCTACCGGATGATCTAATCGAGCTCTTCCGTCATCCAGAGGACCTGCCGATGGAGCATTGGCAAAGTGGGCTCCAAGCCTACCGAGGTATTATCGTCGGCTCCATTCGGCTGATCGCGGCGCTGACCGACCCCGCGCCACGGACCGCTATTGAGGAAGCTAAGAAAACACTCCAACTCGGAAGCGGACTCTCATCGGGCCCATTCACGGATTTGATGATTCGAGCCATGGATCGGGGGGCGCCAATTCATCCGCTCAATGGGGTTGGCAATCGACTCCTCCGATGAAGCCATGTTACCATCGCATGAGCAGAACGCCACCAGATCAATCCCGCACCCGCCTATCAAACCGACGATCGGCAAAGAACAGGCGGTGTTCCCACCGCGAAACGAACCGGCTGCTCCCATTCGAACTAAGCCGCTTGAAATACTCCAAGCCTTTCAGGACTCGCTACAATCAGCAAAAGATCTCAATGGCCTACTCGGGACATTTGTACAATCCCTACAGCGGGATGCCGGGTTTGACCGCGTAGGTCTGGCACTTCTGAACCAAAACGATAGTGATCTGCTTGTTGGAAGACTGGTGCTTGGTGTGAATCCTCAGCACCCTACCTCCGTTCCCTATCAGGCTCACTCAGCTGGGAACATCAGTTTTTCCTCACGGTTCTCAAGCGAGTCGATTCAGTCTATCTTCCTAACTTTTCAGACCAGATGGGCAGGACTTTGAATCGGGACTTTATCGAGATCTGGAAACCAACATCGGCGATCGTAGCGCGTTACGCGTGAGAGCGAAACCGATCGGGCTCATCTACTGTGATCGAGTCACAACCAGCCAACCGGTGCTATCCCAAGACTACCAGGCATTCCAGTTATTTTTGCCCAGACGCTCGACTTGAGTCGATTGGCCAGTATTCTATAGCTTGACGCCTCACAGATGGAGATTTCTCCCAGTATTTCCGTCTCCATTCCGAATCCATCGAATAGCACACCGTTCAATCGGAAGATGTTGTACATACATCAAAGGATGAAACGCACACATTGAAGGGATGAAAAACAAATATCGAGCGGTCAGAAGCCCATTTCTGGCACCCTACGCGGCCATGGCGCGGGGCTGGATAACCGCCAAGGTATCCTGGAGCTGGGCCCGGGCATCCGAGAGCAGTGCCGGGAGGTTAGCCGGCACAAACCGTGTGGCGGTGACGGCATGGGGGATAAAGGATATTGCGGCAGGCCTCCGACTCGTCTCTAACTCTTCGTAATCGGCGACGACACCGGCCAGATGGACGACGGACGCATGGACAATGAATTCACCGGCATCACCCGGGCTCAGTTGGCAGCGAATCGCCTGTTCGATCTGCACAGGCATGCCCCAGGATCTGATCAGTTCAGCCCCCACTTCCGCGAAGTCGCACCCAATGTTGGACTGCTCCACTTCGGCCAGGGATGTTCCGAGATAGCCCGCTTCGATGAGAGCAGACTGAGCCCGTTGCGGAACGGTCTGGTAGAGGACAAAGTGACCAATGTCACGCAGCAGGCCTGCGATAAAGAAGCGTTCGCTATCCTCCAAGCCACAGGATTTGGCGATCTTTCCTGCGAGTAAGGCACACAGCACGCTCTTGCGCCAGAACATCGGTACGTCCATGAGTTGAATCGGCATTCCAGAGAAGGTCCGTCCGACAGTCGTTGCGGTAACGAGGTCGTTGATGGCTTGCATACCGACGATGTTGACAGCACGGGAAATGGTATCGATCTGCTTGGGAAACCCATAGAGGGAGCTATTGACGATGCGGAGAAGCCTGGCCGAAATGGCCGGATCCAGCTTGAGAACGTCGGCAAGATCGTCCATGGTCGAATCTGGGTCGTCCACCACCTCCCGCACGCGGAGATAAATCTCCGGCAACGTGAACACCGTGGTGCAGGATTGAACCAGCTCGCTCGCCGATGGCATGGTGGAAGGTCCTTTCGATTGTGTATCGATAGAAACAGACTCTCAATCTTCTTTATCGGTCATCAACGGCAGAACCCTAAGAGGAAGCAGTCGGAAGAGAAAACCCTATGTAACCAAACACAATCAAAGAGGCTGAAAGCTTGTCCGGTCAATGCAATGGTTGTGCGGGGACTGCATTAAGGTATTTTAGGCTCATGAGCCGAATATGCAACCTATTCGGCTCAACTTACAGACAGACACCATCGAGCCGAATAAGGATATAGTTTGACAGCATCGTTTTTCGAGGAGAGGCGGTTTTGCTGGCACCGGATGACTATGCGGGCATGCTGGACAAAGGACCAAACGGCTTCACAGATGGCATGAGTGTCAAGAAATATACGTCAATCATCAGCGTGTCCAAGTCACTGCCACGCATGACCTTCGAGACTTAGTGGACAAAGGAGTAGGAGTGTTCGTATCATCCAGCGGTGGCAGGAACAAACATTACATCATCAACCTGTAGCACTGAGAGATTCAGTGCGTCATCCAATATAGGCCGGGTTCTTCTCGGCATGAGGAGAGTCTAATCAAAACGTCGACACTCATACTCCGCACTATGCAGCTCGATGGCTCTTGGGCCATGCCTCTAAGAAAATCTCCGACCACCGCAACACGGACAATTTCTTGAAGGGTTCTCAGTTCCTAACGATCGTAGTCCGCATTTCGTAGCGGCTGATTGCCGACGTGGTGGTGCCGATCCGCTTGCCACTTGCGCTTGGGTCAAGCCATTCCTGACACAGCCGAGCAAGCTGCTTGTCGATGTCAGTTTTGCAACTCTTCCTCAAGTCCCTTGCAAAACTCCATATTGGCTAGCTCTTTATCCAACCATTAGTGCGCTGTGGTCAATTTATAAACTAGGATGGCGCGCTACTAATCGCTTGGGTGCGTTTCTCGTCCAGCTCAGCCCAGCGAGCATAAAGGCGTTCAACTTCCGCCTGGGCAGTATGAAGTGCGGCATAGCGCTCTTGTAAATCGCCAGCGGATGAAGCAATAGCCGGATCATTTGCTGCAGCTTGGCAAGCAGCCACCCGTCCTTCCGCTTCCAGAATCTTCGCTTCAATCTGCTCCCATTCTTTTTGTTCTTTGTACGACAAGCCTTTCCGTTTAGGCGACTGAGTCGGCGCGTCGATTTCCTTTGAGATCTGAGATCTTTTTTCATTCCTCTCTTTTCTCACCTGCGCCGCTTCCCATTGGGCATAGTCGGCAAACCACTCGGCGCGACCCATTCCGTCCAATGCGAGGAGCCTGGTGGAGATACGGTCTAAGAGCCACCGATCGTGCGTCACCAGCACCAGCGCGCCGGTAAATTCCAGCAAACTGTCTTCCAGCACATCGAGCGTCGGAATGTCTAAATCGTTGGTCGGTTCGTCGAGAATCAAGAGATCAGCCGGCTGAAGCATGAGGCGTGCAATCAGTAACCGAGCCTGCTCGCCGCCTGATAAGCGGGAGACCGGCAGATCGAGCTGCTCCGGCTTAAAGAGGAAGCGCTTGGCCCATGAGACCAGATGTACGGACCGATCCTGGTATACGACGGCATCGCCGCCGGCTGGGGCGAGGGCGCGCCGCAACGTGGCCTGCTGGTCCAATGACTCGCGGTGTTGCTCAAAGGTCACGACGCGCAGCCGATCGGCACGAGTAATGATGCCACTATCCGGCTCCAACGTGCCGGCCAAGAGCTTGAGGAGGGTTGTTTTCCCGCTACCGTTTGGTCCAAGCAGACCAATCCGCTCCCCTGGTCCCAATAAAATATCGAGGCCGGATACAATGAGCTTATCGCCGAGTGATTTTCCGATTCCCTTCGCGACCAGCAATTGTTTCGATTTCCGTCCGGACGCGGTGAAGTCGATCCCGGCTGATGCGTTCCCTTGCCGCGACTCGATATCGGTCAGTTCATCGATGAGCCGACCGGCCTGATCGATCCTGGCTTTGGCTTTGGTCGTGCGGGCTTTCGGCCCGCGTCTCAGCCATTCCACTTCCCGCCGCACTCGATTGGCGAGTGACGCCCGATAGTCGGCCTGCGACTGTAACACTGCGTCGCGCTGCTCCAAAAACTCGCTGTACCGGCCATTCGCCTGAAAGAGGCCATTGGCGTATCGGCGATTCAATTCCCAGATCCTCGTGGTCACGGATTCCAAGAATCGCCGATCATGGCTGACGACGATGAAGGCATGGGGTTCGGTTTTCAACAGACTTTCAAGCCAGAGGATGCCTTCGACGTCCAGATGGTTGGTCGGCTCGTCCATGAGCAGTACGTCCGGTTCCAACATCAACGACCGCGCGATCGCCAGCCGCTTCTTCCATCCGCCAGACAGCGTCAAGACGGACTGGTCCGATCGAACAAACCCGCCGAGGCTGAGGGCCTTGGCAATACGCGCTCCTTGCTCATGTGGGTCTAATCCCTCGTCCAGAAGAACTTGTGACAGCGCATCTTCGACCGAGTGTTGTTCCGCAAACGAGGGCTCTTGTGGCACATAGCCGATACGGAGCTGCCGCCGCACCGACCTGATGCCGCAATCCGGATCCTCCAGACCGGCTAGAATCTTGAGCAACGTCGATTTCCCGGAACCATTTGGACCGATGAGTCCGACGTGATCGCCTTCGCAGAGTCCAAGCGACAGGTCGGTAAATAACGGCTTCGCTCCATAGCTTTTCCCAAGTGACTCGCAACTGAGCAGCATGATTGGTGGCATGACAGCAATGTACCTGATCGGAGCTCTAGCAGGCTTTTCGGCAACCGTTTCGCCCACCTACTAGAAACTAGCTGTACGAAGGCTATGGAGTTTTTTGTTCTTCGAACGCGCGAAGGAGATCAGAGACTGAAAGTACCCCGATGATCGTGGCATCGGCAGTCACCGGCAGGTGTCGGATGCTCTGCTTCTTCATCAGCGACATGGCCTCGGCGAGTGGCTCGTCTTCTTCAATCGTAACAAGCGGCCGGCTCATGCAAGTGCCGACGGTCGTGGTGTTTGGGTCAAGCCCTTTTGCAATGGCTTTGCGTGTCAGGTCTGAATCGGTGACGATGCCGATATACCGCGACCCGTCATCGATGATCAACGAGCCGACTTTATGTTTTTGCAAGAGCTGCCCCGCTTGTTTGATCGTCGCTTCTTTGTGGATGCTCCGCACGTCATGTGACATATAGTCTTCAACACGTGCCGTCTCGATCCCCTTCTTTTTTCTTGTTGCCTGCAGTCGTCGACGTAATTCGAGGTCGGCCAGACAGCTTTCCAGCACTTGACGGCGCTGTTGGAGGCTCTCACGTTCAATATTGTGGGTTCCGCTTTCCTGCGCTTCTTCAGGCAACAGTGCCGATTCACCCGTCTTTGCAAAGAAATAGGCCTCAGATTCGTCCGATGCCGCGCCGAAGACCTGGCTGATCAGCTCTTCCGCCGCTTCATCGAAATCTTCAAGCGAAGCAGACCCTCGTTTACGCGAGAGGAAGGGTTGAAATTTCACGAGCTGCTGCTTGAACCGCTCGACATATCGATCGAGAATATCACTCCGTGTCAGCCCCGTACGAATTCGCTTCGGCATGGTATTCCTCCCGGTTAAGAGCGCGAGAATACCCTATGCGGGGATGACGCTCAAGAGGTCGCTGAGGCACATCCTTCGGCAACGTCTTATCTGCGCTTGATTTTTTATCTGTGACCCCTTATGCCATCCAAACCGGATCGACCTCATTCCTTTGATCAGTGCCGAACGGAATCACTGCCATGAAGGGATTGGTGTTCATTGCCCTGCTGATGCTGCTCAGCTCAGGACCGGTCTATGCGGAATGGAAGGCCGTTGAGAAACAGTACCAACCTACCGGTCCCGAGACTCTCTACTTCGATCCGGAGACGATTCATCGAGAGGGAACTCGCGCCACCCTCTGGCAACTAACGGATCTCAAATGGAACAGCACAACACGATACCTGTCCTTCAAGACTCACAAGGAATTTGACTGTGAGCAGTCTCGCGTTCGCGTGCTACAAGTCATCGAATTTTCCCGCCAGATGGGCACCGGCAGATCGACCCCCGGCTACATCGAAAGCGGGAACTGGCAGCCGGTAAAAGAGCGCAGCGGCAATCATGCGCTTTGGAAGACGGCCTGCGGGAAACGCTGACCCTCCACTTATGCATCTTGAGCCAATCTACTGGTCTCTGAGGCTAGACGTCATAATAGAGAAAAAACTCGTACGGGTGCGGCCGCAAGCGCATCTGATCGATTTCCTTGCTCCGCTTATAGCCGATCCAGGCTTCGATCAGATCCTCGGTAAACACTTCTCCTTTGAGCAAAAACTGGTGATCCTTTTCCAAACTATTGATCGCTTCCTCAAGACTCCCGGGCATGGTCGGAATGCTGGCAGCTTCCTTCGGGTCCAGATCATACAGGTCTTTTTCTGCCGGTTCGCCTGGGTTGATTTTGTTTTGAATGCCGTCGAGCCCCGCCATGAGCATCGCGGAGAATGCCAAATAGGGATTACAGGATGGATCGGGAAACCGCACTTCGATACGCTTGGCCTTCGGACTTGGAGAGTACATCGGAATACGGATACCGGCCGATCGGTTTCGGCTGGAATAGGCCAACAGCACCGGCGCTTCGAACCCGGGGGTGATGCGCTTGTAGGAATTCGTCGTCGGATTCGTAAAGGCCGCCAGCGCCGGCGCATGCTTCAGAATGCCACCGATATAATACAAACAAAGCTGCGAGATACCGGCATAGTCTTTCCCGGCAAAGAGCGGTTTCCCATCTTTCCAGATGCTCTGGTGCGTGTGCATCCCGGATCCGGCATCGCTGAAAAGCGGCTTCGGCATGAAGGTCACCGTCTTCCCATGTCGACGCGCCACGTTTTTAACGATGTACTTGTATAACATCATCTTGTCCGCGGTCCGCAAGAGGGAATCAAATCGGATATCGATTTCGGCCTGTCCGGCCGAGGCCGTCTCGTGATGATGCTTTTCGACCTCAATGCCGACCTTTTCCATTTCCAGGACCATCTCACTCCGGATATCTTGTTGAGTATCAGCCGGAGCCACAGGGAAATACCCTTGCTTATGCCGGATCTTTCCTCCTAGGTTGATCCCCTCTTGCCCCATGTTCCATGCGCCTTCCTCCGAATCGACATAGTAGAAGCCGCTATGGCTGGTTTGATCGTAACGGGCATGATCGAAGATAAAGAATTCGGCTTCCGGCCCCCAGAATGAGTTGTCGGCGATCTTGGTACTCTGAAGATACTTTTCAGCCTTTTGTGCGATGAACCTGGGATCACGGTCATAATTTTCACGAGAAATCGGATCCACGACATTGCCGGTCAAGCTGAGCGTCGGCACCGCAGTGAAAGGATCCAGTAAAGCTGTAGCAGGGTCCGGCACCACTAGCAAGTCACTGTTGTTGATGGCCTTCCAGCCGCGAATCGACGATCCATCGAGTCCGGATCCGTCCTTGAACAGCTCTTCCTTCAGCTCGCTCACAGGGATAGTCATATGCTGCCACACACCCGGCAGATCGACGAATTTCAGATCGACCATCTGGACCCTGTGCTTCTTGGCGAACTCCAATACCTCACGCACGTTCATTGCCCCATCCCTCCTTTGGAAGACCTGCCGCGATCACGTTCCACCGCTTGGATCCCTATACCGTCACAGCGCGGTTTCTCCTGTTTCTCCCGTTCGAATGCGTACGACCTCGTTCAATTCTCGAACAAAAATTTTACCGTCCCCGATACTACCAGTTTTCGCCGCGCTGGTGATGGCCTCAATCACTCGAGGCACCTGGATATCCGTCACAGCTACCTCGATTTTTACCTTAGGGACGAATTCAATCGTATACTCCTGGCCTCGATAGGTTTCCTTATGGCCTTTCTGACGTCCAAACCCTTTGACTTCCGATACAGTCATCCCCTGGACACCGATTTCCAACAAGGCATCCTTGATCTCTTCTAATTTGAACGGTTTGACGATGGCCTCAACCAGCTTCATGTCGATGCCCTCCTTGCCCGACTACCTTAGGAACCACCGACGGCTCTCAGATAGGTCCAGGAGCCGCGTGGTATTAACCGATGCCACGCCCCTTCTTCCGCAAAGCCACGGCCACTCCGCCTTTCCGCTGCTTCGGGGGGGCCATCATAGCCCATCCATTTTCATCACTCAACGTGGAAATCGTGTAATCTCTCACATCACTCGACCGCTTATGGCCCAAACCCCGTGTCTTGGAGTAGAAACGGAAGAAAGATCCAAGCGAAGCGGTTCTGACGATTTATTCCTATCCGGAATCACTGGGTAAATGTCGGAGGAGCACTGTGTGCTTAGGGAAGAGAACCAGTCAAGTTATAACTACTCAATGTGGTAGCCGTTCGTAATCGGCATCCGTCGGTCCTTGCCGAAAGCGCGGTGTGTAATCTTGACGCCAATGGGAGCCTGACGTCGCTTAAACTCGTTGCGATCGACCATCCTGACCACGCGTGAGACCGTTGCGCGATCAAATCCTGCCTCGACAATTTCGTCGAGTGAGCGGTCTTCTTCTACGTACGCCCGAAGAATAGGATCGAGAATAGTGTACGGTGGAAGGGAATCTTCATCCTTTTGATTCGGCCTCAACTCAGCGGTCGGCGGTCGGTCCAGAATACGTTTGGGGATCACCGGCGACGGACCGAGTTCATTTCGGAACCGCGCCAGGCCATAAACCATCGTCTTCGGCACGTCCTTAATGACGGAGAACCCTCCGGCCATGTCGCCGTACAGAGTCGAGTACCCCACGCTCATCTCGCTTTTGTTCCCGGTGGCCAAAACCAGATGCCCGAACTTATTGGATACAGCCATGAGCATATTGCCGCGAATGCGGGCCTGGAGGTTTTCCTCAGTGGCGTCTTCCGAACAGTCGACAAATGACGGTGCCAGCGACTCCCGATAGGCTTCAAATGTCGGAGTAATCGGGATGGTCTTCAAATCGATGCCGAGGCACCGTACGAGTTCCACAACATCCTCTCCGCTTTCATGTGAGGTGTACAGAGACGGCATAAAAACACCGAGGACATGCTTGGCGCCAAGCGCATCCACAGCGATAGCCGCGGTCACCGCCGAATCGATGCCGCCGCTCAACCCAATCACCGCTCGCGTAAATCCATTCTTTTGGACATAATCTTTCACGGCCAATACCAGCGCGCGATACACTTCTTCGATCTCATCCAATGGCTCGGCTAGCCCCGGCACGATTCGAATCCGATCCCGCTTTTTTATCGCCGTCTCGTTCGCCACGAGACGATCGACTGCTGAAACAGCTTTTCCGATTAATGCCGCCTTTCGCCCATGAGTCACACGCCCCCGTGAAACGGCATCCACGTTCAAATCGGCCACCAGTAATTCTTCTCGAAACGCGTGACCACGTGCGATCACGTTGCCGGATGGGTCAAGAATCAAACTGCTCCCGTCGAAGACCAACTCGTCTTGGCCTCCCACCATGTTCGTATACGTGACAATGACCCCGTTTTCCCGCGCTCTCGTCGCCAGCATCTGCTCCCTCAATCGACTCTTGCCGACATGAAAAGGAGAGGCATTGATATTAACGATCACCTCGGCACCGGCCGCTGCTTGGACACGAGTAGGTCCTTCCGGCAACCAAATATCTTCGCAGATACTCACCCCAATGGTCGTACCGTTGATGAGGAACAATGGGAGTCTCCGGCCAGGATGAAAATAACGGCTTTCATCAAATACCCCATAGTTGGGCAAATACCATTTTTTATAACTGCCGACCAACTTGCCATCCACGATCAATGCTGCCGCATTGAAGAGTGTTTGCCTGCAGGATGAGACAATCGAGGACGGGGAGGAATGTGAATCATTTTGATCTTCCCGCCCCACATACCCTACCACGGCGACCAAACCGCGAACGGCGTAGGTAATTTCGTTCAAGGCCCGTAAAGTGTCTGCCACAAACTGCGATTTGAGAAGTAGATCTTCGGGAGGATAACCGGTTATAGCCAGTTCAGGAAATACAACCAGATCGGCCTTGGCCTTCTTCGCGTCTCGGACCCAGGTCCTGATACGATGGATGTTGCCGGTCAGATCTCCGACCGTTGGGTTCATCTGTGCCATCGCGATTCGCAACGTCCGCATACATCTTCCGTAAAACCGGCTTATTCCCCATGGCCAAGCGCACTCTACACTGGAGATGGAAGAGATGCGCGATTAGGCATGCCCATCGGAAGAGACCCGTTCAACCGATACCATTGCTCAAACACCTGTTTTTCAATCGGTCCTATCCGCACCTGTCCGATACGTTCCGGCCACACCCCAATGACTCGCCCTCCCGATACTTTTTTGTCATGGAGCATGGCTTTCCATATCCTCTGCGGCGTCCACCGCGGCATACGGTCACTGAGCCCTGCTTCATTCACGGTGTGCCGAATCTCTTCGACCACAGCGCGGGAACAAATTCCCTGGAAACAGGCGAGTTCAGCTTCCTGTACTAATCCAATCCCCACCGCTTCTCCATGGACAAACGACTTGTACCCTCCCAACGATTCGAGGGCATGTCCGATGGTATGACCGTAGTTGAGGATTCGTCTGCGATCGGATTCTCGCTCGTCCGCGGTAACCACCGCGGCCTTTATCTCACATGATCGCTTCACCACTGTCGCGACGATACCAGGCGCTTGCTTCCGCAACTCAGACATGTGCCGCTGCAGATAGGCAAAAAAAGACTCGTCCGCAATGATTCCGTACTTGATGACCTCGGCAAGCCCGGCCACTAATTCCCGAGTGGGCAAGGTATGAAGAGTCAACGGATCTACCCATACAGCGCGTGGTTGATAAAAGGATCCGACCAGATTCTTGCCGAGTCGATGATCGACACCCGTCTTTCCTCCGACGCTGGAATCGACCTGCGCAACAAGAGTCGTCGGCACCTGGACATAAGGAATGCCACGTTGATAGATCGAGGCAGCAAATCCGACCATGTCGCCCACGACGCCACCGCCGAGCGCCACCAGCATAGACGACCGTTCAAATCGATGACGCGCCAACACGTCGAGGATATGCTCCACCGTCTTCAGCGTTTTCGATCGCTCTCCGGGAGCCAGAATGATCGGAAGGGGATCGATTCCATATCTTTTAATCGCCTCGAGGCTACTCTTCAGGTAATGCCGAGCGACATGTCGATCCGTCACAACCCCGACCTTTCCTTGTACTCCATATCTCTTCAATTCCCTTCCAAGCCTCTGTAAAAGTCCAGCTCGGATAATAATCTCATAGCTCCTTTCAGTTAGAGAAACCTTAACTGTCGAGGTTTGAGTCATTTCGCAACCCAGTCGCTGATGGAGCCTGAAGATTTCATGTCATTTCCGGAACCACATATGGAACTTCAATGAGGGGAAAGTATCGTAACACAGCCCCCAACGAACTAAAAAGACGGTCATGTTCCGGACGGATTCCAAACTCTGGGCGGTATTGCCGCGATCGGAGGCACAAAAGCAAGAGCCTGGTGACATGCTTCACATCACCAGGCTCTTGCTGATCACAAAGATGAAACAGGCTCTAAGTCTTGATAATGCTTGGGGTGAGGAAAATGAGCAACTCTTGTTTTGAAACCGATTCGGATTTGTTCTTGAACAACCAACCTAACACCGGCATACGAGAAAGATAGGGAACGCCTTGCACGTTGTTGGCTTGCGTGTCGACGAAGACCCCTCCGATCACCATGGTTTCACCGTCTCTAACAATCACCTGTGTCGTGGCTTCCCGTCGATCGATGCTGGGGCCGGCTGGATTGCTCCGTGCGCCGACTGCATTCCGGGTCGCCCGCACCCGCATCAAAATTCGCTTGCCTTCCTCGTTCGGATCGCGGGAGGTAATCTGAGGCGTCACGTTCAACTCCAAGTTCGCATCGACAAATGTCGTTTGCGTCCCCTGTAAGGATGTTGTCTGGAAGGGAATCGATTCACCTTGAGAAATCTTCGCTTCCCGCTTGTCCAAGGTGGTGATCTTCGGCGCCGCGATCACCTTGCTTAACCCCAGCAACTCTCCAGCCGAGAGCCGCATATCCAGAGCAAAATCGCCGCCAAGCTTCCCAAAGGTCCAACCGATCGAAGGTACGGCCGGTAACCCACCGACCTGTGCTGGCAAATTGACTAAAAAGTTTCTGGTGAGCGTGTTCGCTCCTGTTCCAGCAAGTTGCCCAAATGGACCGGTAAGATCAGTTACGGAGAAGAAATCAGTGGGAGTCTGATTCCCTGCTTGGAATCCCCACTGAATCCCTAACCCTCGAGCATAAACGGTATCAGCTTGAACGATGCGCGCTTCAATCTGAACCTGCGGGACTTGCAGGTCAAGCCCATCCACAAGTTGCTTAATAACGGCCAACTTGGATTCCGTCTCTCGAACGACCAAGGCGTTGCTTCCTGCGTTAAATTGCATGAGGCCGCGTGGACTCAAGTTCTGTCGTAGAGATTGCATGAGTTCCTGCGCCTGGAGATTCCTGATATAGAAGACGCGGTCGACTAATTCTTCCGCCTTGGTCTTGGCATCCTTGGCCCGTGCTTCTTCATCCTGCTGCTTGGCAATATTCGCCAAAGAATCCACCCATACGATGCTCCCTTGGCGGATCATGCCAAGGCCGTTCATCTTCAAAAGCATATCCAACGCCTGATCCCACGGCACACTCACCAACTTCATGGTGACCTTCGACTTGACCCCTTCTCCGACGACGATATTGAAGCCGCTGACTTCGGCGATCAATCGAAGAATGTTGGTAATGTCTGCCTGTTGAAAATCGAGCGAGATGCGTCGCCCGACAAATCGAGATTGCCCTACTATAAGATCATCGGAGCGATCGTCCTTTTCAACCGAAGCACTTTCTCCCGCCATCTGAACGCGCTGCACTCTAAACTGAGATCGTCCGGGAGTGGCCATTCGCGCCACCCTTCTGGTCACACGATTTCCTGGCTCGAACAACACTTTGTGCGTCCGCGGAGTGAATAAAACGCGCTCTTTTTCCCCATCAAACTGGGCAGGGCCCACAGGAGGTACTTTGTGCTCGTTCGGTTTAAGTGTGATCAATACCTTATTTTCATCGCGAGCAAGAGAGAAGATCGGCCGTTCCGACACGTCGAACACGAGTCTCACCTTATCAGCATGGTGTCCCACTCTGATTTTCTTGAGCAGGTAGTGGTCGGCACGTATCACCGATCGCCGAAGAGTGGACGACACGGCAGGAATATCGACGATTAAACGAGATTCATCTAAAAAATTGGCCTCAGGAAACAGCTGACCATCCCCAGCAACCACTACGGTCACCCGCTCCGTTTCGGGATGGATCTCAATAGTAGTCACAGCCTGCCCCAGCACTCGCGCGGAGGCGGCATCACTCTGATTTGTCATCCCGATCTCCCTTGCAAGCGCAGGTGTCTGAGCAAGTATGGTCAGCGCGGTAAGCGACAGCCCCAAGGCTTCGATGAAACACCCAACAGTTCGGCAATTACCTGCATGTAAAAATAGTGGTTTCATTCTGAGCCCTCTTTGGGATGTAAGAGCTTGATATGTTCTCGCTCCTGCTTCTTGCCGTATACATCGGTGAATCGTTCCTGGATGATGATGCCCCGCTCGGTAATTGCACTGACCACTCCATTGTTTTGCCCAATCCTTGTTCCCCTTCGAACTGTGTACCCATGTCCTTCTGGTGTTTGCACCATAGCGGTATAGCCGTAGGCTCCCCATACAATGGCAATAAGGTTGAGCTCGGTCAGGGTCACGCGCTGCAATGGCGGAAGGGTTGTATCCGTCTTTCCTGGCTGAAGCTCCTGAACGATAGGAGCAAATGGATCTCGACGACCGGAAGGATCATACCCAGCCCCCACTACCCCGTCTGATACGGAAAGCTGGGAAGGCACCGGAGTATTTGAAACCGTTGATGGCACTTCAATAACTTGCGGATCCGTCCTTGCAATTTCCGGTACAGAAGACGGCTTGAGGGCATCTTGTCGCATCGGAGCCATCAGGCCAGGGAAAGACTCGGCCAGTGCATCAATGCTACCCGAAAGAAGGATCCCTGCGCACACCACGCTGACATAGATTGTCAGTGAATATTCTCTAGGCTTCTTTCTGATATCCAAGACGGGCATGGTGTCACGGTTTCGTTATTTTTCCACTTGAGCTACTTTAGGAGCATTCGAAGGCGATGCTCCCAAAATCGGCTTTTCCTGAGGGGCGGCATATGCCACTAGATCAAATGTCGTTTGCGATACAATTCGCCCTTGTTCAACCTTCGGAGATCCCATCTTAAGGCCCGACACCGTAATAATCCGGGGGAGTCGATTGATCCGATCAAAAAACAGTGCGGCGGTGTGATAAACCCCGGCTACTTCCACACTGACCGGCATCTTGATGAAGAGCTTCGATGCATCTTCAGTCTGGGCGCCTGGCTTCCACAGTTTGATATCGAGCCCCAACCGCACCCCAAGGTCAGATACCTGCTTCAGGAGCATGATCGCTTCTTCTTCCGGAGGGAGGCGTTCTTTCTTTTTAGCCAATTCAATTTCGAGTTGCTTGTTCGCAGCGACTAATTCATCGAGATGTTTCGCTTTGATCGTGAGCGTTTGGATTTCACTCTCGAGCTTGCTGTTTTCCATCTCAAGAGCTGTGATGGCTGCCGACTTTGGTTCCGCAATATAGAAATAGAAACCGACAATCATGCCGCCGACGAGCAAAAATAGAAGCGCGGCCTTTTGCGAAGCCGGCACATTGCGAAGCACATCAAGGTTGAGCCGCTGCAATGCCATCATTATCCCTTCAGACGAAATGCCAAACGAAACTGGTACAAATTAATCTTGTTTTCCATCGCAGCTTTACTCTCCTGCAGATTGATGCCGGTGAAATAATCCGTACGTCGAAGGTTATTCACGAACTCCACCACGTCGTCGTTTGTTAAGGCTTTCCCTTCCAACTCAACTGTATCGGATGCCACACCCAGCTTTGTAAGCCATACTTTAAGCGGCTCTAAACTCTGACTAACATGATCGAGAACCTTCACGGGGCCCATTCTGGATTGCTCGAGCTGGTCTATAATCCGGTTCTTGTCCTCAAGAAGTTTTTTCCGTTTTTCAAAATCCTGTACTTGCTTGACCTGTTCTTTCAGCTGCACAACCTGCTTTTCCTTATCTCGTTTTTCCTCCTGCCGAGCGTCAAGCTCGCTGTCCAATGAAGCCGAATACCACCAGCACCCCGCCAACGTAATCAGGATCACGCCGATGCCGAGCAACACCTGTGCGCGCACGTCATACTGGGGTTTGGCCGCTCTTCCTTTGGGCCCACCGGGCAGGAGGTTAATCCGAATCATCTGTCCCCCACCGCTCTCAACGCCAATCCGACACCGACGGCTGCCGAAGGAGCCAAATCCGCCAGTACGTCAGGCTCGATGTCACAGCCCGTAATGTCGATCTCGGCGAAGGGGTCAGCCATTTCTACGGGAAGCTGCATCCTATCGGCGAGCTGTTGAATCAGCCCTTTTGCTTTGGCTACGCCACCACAGACGAGAACTCGACTGAGCTCAGCATTGGCCGTCGAGGTCTTGAAATAATCCACCGTCCGGGCGATTTCGGACGCGACTTCCGCATTCACACTGTCCATAACACCGCTGAGCGACATCCCGTCGGGATCGACTCCTCGGCCTTTTTTCTTACTTTCTTCAGCTTCTTCAAAGGAGAGCCCTATCTCGCGTTGAATCGCTTCGGTGTACCTATTCCCTCCCAACGGGATATCACGCGTAAACAACGATGACCCGGCACGGATGATGTTCACGTTCATTACGCTCGCACCGAGATTCACCAGCGCCGTCGTCTCTTCTTGCGCCATCGGATAATTAATCGCGTGCATATTCTCCACTGCAAACGCATCGACATCCATGACCATTGGAATGAGCCCGGCAGCCTTGACAAGTTCGGTCAGTTCATTGATCTTGTCTTTCTTAGCGGCAACAAGAATCACCGGCATATCTCCCTGCTGATCTTCTGACGCATCCGAATGCAAGACATGAAAGTCAATGTTCACTTCGTTGATGTCGAAGGGGATGTACTGCTCCGCCGCCAATTTCACTTGTCCTTCCAACTCCTCGTCCGGCATGGGCGGTAGACTGATCTTCTTCACAATGACAGCGTGCCCGGAAATCGAGATGGCGACGTGCTTATTCTTGACATTGGCTTCCTCGAACAATTCTTGAATAGCCGAGACCACACGCCCTTCATCCATGACCGTCCCGTCTACAATCACTTCCGGCTCAAGCGGTTTCACACCGAACTTTTGGAGAAAGTACCGTCCCTTACTTTCCTTGAGTTGAGCGACTTTGATGGCACTCGATCCGATATCGAGCCCCACTAACTGCCGTCGGGGAGTCAGCATCGCAACGATATCGGTTTCCACAAGCTTTTTGAGTGAACTCAACATGCGTTACCAGCCACTTTACATGACAGACTTTCGAGTACGAATAACTTTCTCAATTTCATCCACATTTTTTCTCGTATATAATCGCCAGTTTCTCCAATCTCGAGCTGGTTGGGCAATGACCCCCTCCCGTTCCCATCGAAAGAGCGTCGCTTTGGAAATGTCGAACAAGTCGCATACCTGATAGGCCTTGAATCCCGCTTCACTTGATATATATTTAGGCCTTTTCACTGTAGTATTTTAACCACCATAATGCCTTTGGTTATTCACGAAACTAAGTATAGTCAATATGCTTTACCTGTCAAGAAAGCGACTGGAGCGGAGCCGCGACTGAAAACCAACAGCTGTGAGCCAGAACAACAGCTTACGTTTTGTCGATATCCCGGTGTTTAAGGCCGACTTCGTATCCCAATGAAGAGAGGCTTTCTCTAAGGCGGCTAGCGACCGCCACCGACCGATGGCGTCCACCGGTACATCCGATACCGATGGTCAGATAACTACGCCTCTCTCGCTGGAAGAGCGGCAAGAGGAACTTCAGCAGGTCTTCGAGGTGCTCCATAAGTGAAACGGCGTCTGGATCTGTGAGAACGAAGGTTCGGACCAGCGGATCATCTCCTGAGAGGGGTTTGAGCTCAGGCACGAAAAATGGATTCTTAAGAAATCGTACATCAAACAATAAATCGATATCGTACGGAACCCCAAATTTGTATCCAAAGGTCATGAGTGAAATCGTGAGTCGTCTATCCGTGGACTCCCGTATGAATTGTTTTGCAAGCAACTCACCGAGCTCATGAACCGTCAGGTCGGACGTATCGATGATTCGATCGGCTCGGCGGCGGAGCTCGGCTACACGTTCCTTTTCGAATCGAATTCCATTCACGACAGGGAGATGCGGCAAAAGTGGGTGAGGACGCCTCGTCTCTGAAAATCGTCTGATCAACACCTCCTCCCGAGCTTCGAGAAAAATCACCTGCACCACATGGCCGAGAGCTTTCACCCTCTCCAAGATGCCGACGAAATCGGAAAAGAATGCTCGCTCCCTAATGTCAATCCCAAGAGCAACGTTGGCAATCTCGCTATGCTGCTGGTTGCAGAGATCAACAAAGGTCGGCAGTAGAGCGGGAGGAAGATTATCAATGCAGAAATAGCCGGCATCCTCAAATGCCTTGAGTGCATAGGTTTTACCGGAACCGGACAACCCGCTGATAATGACTAGATTGAGCCGGGCCATGGATCGTTATCGCTTCGGTGGGAA
Organism: Nitrospira sp.; assembly: GCA_030123625.1. NCBI lineage: Bacteria > Pseudomonadati > Nitrospirota > Nitrospiria > Nitrospirales > Nitrospiraceae > Nitrospira > Nitrospira sp. Next base: position 2,953,958 of record CP126121.1, on the reverse strand, counting down.
AACCGAGATACTCCTATTGGGTGGGAGTTCACCGTCAGCTCAACCTCGATTCATCGACGTGGAACGTGTTAAGCTCTCTGGACGCTCCATTACGCCAAGCCGCTCAAGCACATTGAGTGACGGCGAGATTTCACGAGAGCCTCGCGGGGGAACGCGATCACAATCTCTTCGACTTGACCGGCTTATGATTGACAAGGCGATCTTTCCATTTCCGAAACTGCGCATCCACACGGTCGACAAGAGCATCGATCGTGGCATACATCTCTGGAGTGGATGTCTTGGCTTGCACTCGTTTGCCACTGACAGCACCAGTGACTTCGGCCTTATGCTGAAGCTTCTCGACTCCTAATACGACTTGAAGCGATCCAACCTTCAACCCGTACCGATCCAGGCGACCGAATCGGGTTTCCACATAGCTTCTAAGCGCTGGCGTGATGTTCATGTGGCGACCTGTGATTCTCAGCTTCATCCCTAGCTACCTCCAATTTTGACCTTATTGGTGCGAAGCAGGCGACGATCAAAAAAAGCGTTTGCGTTGACTGGCGGATGAGATGTTCAACTCGGCCCTATATTTAGCCACAGTTCTCCTTGCGATAAGCACGCCTTGTTTACGAAGCCGAGCGGCAATTTCTTCGTCTTTCAAGGGACGTTTCACATCCTCCTCAGCCACCATTGTCTTGATCATATCCCTAACTGAAACAGAGGAATGCATGCCCGAGGGCTCATCCGCTCGCTGAAGCCCAGCGTTGAAGAAAAACTTGAGTTCCAACATGCCTTGCGGACAATACATATATTTATTGGCCGTCACACGACTGATCGTCGATTCATGCATCCCGATATCCTCGGCCACTTGCTTCAGAACCAAGGGCTTGAGATATTGGACGCCATGGTCAAAAAATTGCTCTTGGAATTTAACGATGCTGGAAACCACTTTCACGATTGTCCGATTTCGTTGTTCGATGCTTCGGATAACCCACTGCGCAGCACGCAATTTTTCATCCATATACGCTTTGGTCTCCGGGGTTCCGCCTTGTCCGGAAGAAATAAGCTGTTTGTAATACGGGCTGATCCTCATGCGGGGGAGCCCATCGTCGTTTAACAGCACAACCCACTCCCCCTCATTCTTGACCACAAACACATCAGGTACGATGACGTAGTTTTGTTCATTAGCAAACGGCCTGCCCGGCTTTGGCTCGAGTTCTCCGATAATTTTAGTGGCTTGGAAGACTTCCTCGACTGTGACACTCAATGCCTTCGCAACCTTGGCATACTGCTTTTTTTCTAAGTCCTTCAAATGATGCAACACGATACTTTCAATAACCGATCCTTTCAGCGCTCCAGGTGGCGACCCAAGTGACCCAAACGGATTCCGACCTAAATGCCCGAGTTGCAGCAGAAGGCATTCGGGGAGATCTCTTGCGCCAACCCCGGTCGGGTCGAAAGTCTGAATGTCTTTGAGCACAGATTCGACTTGAGACTCCGTAAAATCGGTCCCGGCCACGACCTCAGCCAATGGAATGCGAAGATAACCATCATCATCTAGATTGCCGATGATCAAGCGACCAAGCTCCTTTTCTCGATCGCCGAGCCCAGACAAGGACAATTGCCAGAGAAGATGTTCCTCAAGAGAAGTTGCCTTTGCCACCGTTTGCTCGTACGAAGGAAACTCATCTTGTGCCGCGGAGTGTTCAGAATCGCCGCTCCGTCGATCTCTACCAAAGTATTCTTCCCAGCCGGAGGCGGAAAACTCCTCCGGCGACCCTTGTTCTTCACGCGTCTCCACTGTCGCGTCCGACCCATCCTGTCCTTCCAGTGCGGGAGGGGCATCAACCTTCTCCTCGGTGACCAAGGACTCGCCTTCATCGACATCGGATTGAATTTCATCCAGCAAAGGGTTTTCCAGAAGATGCTGGGTGAGGCTCTGCTGTAGTTCCAGTCGAGACAACTGCAACAGCTTGATCGCCTGCTGCAGTTGAGGTGTCATAATGAGCTTTTGTGAGAGTTGTGGAACTAAACGGAGTTTCATCGAGGCCTCGAGTATTCCCCTACAATTTGAACTGCTCGCCAAGATAAACGGCTCGGGCCGTTGCACTCTGCACAATAACTTCTGGAGACCCTGCCTCCAAGATCAATCCTTCATTGATGATGTAGGCACGGTCAACGATTGAAAGCGTTTCCTGGACATTGTGATCAGTAATTAATATGCCGATCCCTTTTCCCCTCAACCGCGTGATAATTTGTTGAATATCCGCGACGGCTATCGGATCGATCCCTGCAAACGGTTCGTCCAACAGCATGAACGACGGTGTGGCCGCCAATGCACGCGTGATTTCCAAACGCCGACGTTCTCCTCCCGAGAGGGCATAGGCCATACTCTTTCGTATATGGATGAGATCCAATTCCTTAAGCAAGGCATCCACCCGTTGGCTTCGTTCTTTTCGAGCATACCCCAGCATTTCAAGAATCGCCAAGACATTATGTTCTACCGAGAGCCGTCGAAAAACCGACGATTCCTGAGGCAGGTAACCGATTCCTCTACGCGCTCGTTTGTACATCGGCAGGTTGGTCACAGATTCTCCGATGAAAGTGATCTCCCCTTCATCGGGCTGGCACAAGCCGACCATCATGTCGAAGATTGTGGTCTTACCAGCGCCATTCGGACCGAGCAGCCCCACCACCTCGCCGGCATACACCTCGACGGTGACACCCTTGACGACTTTGCGCCCACGGAAACTTTTTACTAATCCAGCAGCACACAGGCAATTCCCCTGCCGTGCCGCAATCGGATCAACGAGTTCGTCTGCATGCACAGTCCGGGTCATGGATGGCTCGCCCCCTCCCCTTCAATGCGAACGTGTGAGCCTCCTTCCACCACGCTCCGCTCTTCTGCCAAAAAAATCGTAATCTGTTTACCGCTGACACGTGTTCCCTTTTCCCAGGCTATAGGATCACCCGTCAACACGATCTTCTCACCATCAACGAAATATATGGCCTTTTGGCAAGTCGCGTTGCCGTTCTCATATTTGATCTTGACACGATGAGCGTCGCCGGTCGCTTCGACACGGCTCACGGAGCGATTCGACATCGTCGACGCCGCATTGTGCTCTTTGGAAGCCGAGGAATTCCGAACGGATTCATGGTGATCCGTTTCTCCGCCGGTTGGTGACAGGGGAGCAGGGGTTCGTGGACTGAACAATACGACCATCTTATCCGAGTGGACGATAAGAGGACCTCTAGTTAGCACAACTGTTTCCTCAAAAACCGCTTGGCTGTCTTGGTTTCGTACCGTCATTTTCTTGGACGTGATGGTGGTTGGAACACCGGGCGCCTCCACGCTCCTCTTCAGATTCACAGATTCCGTTGAGGGAGCCGCCGATGTGGATCCGATAAAGGCGGCACTAAGAAGAAGGAGCCAGATCCACATGTACATCCTGTAGAACTTCAAATTCTTCGGATTCCATTCGACCAAGCAGTCCTTGTCCCTTCACCTCTAACCCATGCCCCACCATCCGCACCGGATCTTCCGTTCGAATCTCTCGTGATTGGTCCGTCCATACCAAGTGGTTGGTATAAATCGTATAGCCGCTTCGGGTCTCCACGACAATGGGCATTTGGCGATTCATCAGCCTGAAATCCTTGGTCGCAGTATCCAATGTTCCTTCTTCTCCGTGCACGGTCACCTCCTCTCCTCCTGTGCCGTAGAAGGTGAAGGCAACGTCGCGCAGCACCGCACGCTTATCTTGCTCAAATAGTCGGGCCTGTTTAGCCTGCACCTGCCACTGGACGACATCACCTTTCGATTGTGTAAAGATGAACTTCTCGATTTTGGCATCCGCTTGTTCAATCGACTCTGGAGCGAGAAGCCGACTACTCGGTGCTGAATCTGTATTTCTGAAGAGAAGATAGCCGAGAAATGTGGCTAACAGCACGCTTAAGGTGAGAAGAATCCGTCTCGCGACAAGCTCCCACATGCTCTAGCAATTCTCCCGAAGTAGATGCATAGCGACTCCTGGCATGATCGTAGCATGCACGACCTATCAAGTAAACGTCCTCCGGGAAGTTGAAAATAAAAAGACTCCCATGTGTTGGCACACGGGAGTCTTCAGATTGGCGGCTGAATATTCGCGACTAAAAAACTATGCCGATGTTCCGGCCTCGGTGGGCGCGGACTGAGCAGGGCGAGCATCGGGCTTTTTCTTGGTGGCCAACTCCTGACGAGACACTAACTCAATAGCAACCATTTCGGCCGCATCGCCAATGCGGCGGCGAGTTTTGACGATCCTGGTGTACCCTCCGGATCGATCTTTGAATCGTGCCGCCACATCGCTAAACAGTTTAGACACAACCGTCTTGCTGCGAAGAAACCCTAAGGCTCGTCGGCGGGCAGGCAACGTACCTTCCTTGCCAAGGGTGATCATGCGGTCGGTAAACCCTCGTATCTCTTTAGCCTTAGCTCCCGTGGTCTCGATACGCTCTTGGTCTAACAAGGAGGTCACTAAGTTCCGAAACAACGCTCCGCGATGCTTCGTCTGCCGCCCTAGCTGCCGCCCCTTTTTTCTATGTCGCACGGTAGTCCTCTTGATTGGAAAGCATTATTCAGGTTTTGGGCTTCCATTGTGTGGAGACGCAGCGTCTATCTTTGTTCCCAGTGAAAGCCCCATCTCAGAAAGAATCTCTTTGATCTCGTTGAGCGACTTTTTCCCGAAGTTCTTTGTTCTGAGCATCTCACCCTCAGACTTTTGTACGAGGTCGGCGATTGTTTTGATATTGGCGTTCTTTAGACAATTGGCTGCGCGAACGGATAACTCCAACTCATTCACGCTACGGGAGAGATTCTTATTCACTTCCCGCTGAGATTCCTCATAACCTGCTTCGCTCTTCCCTTCGCTGCGCTCTTCAGGATTGATAAAAATATCCAAATGCTCACGCAAAATCCCGGCCCCCGTAGAAAGAGCATCGCGAGGACTGATAGTACCGTCGGTCCAAATTTCCATCGTCAATTTGTCATAGTCGGTCATACGGCCGACTCGCGCATTCTCGACCTGGAAATTGACTCTCCTGATCGGAGAGAAGATGGAATCAATGGCAATCACCCCGATCGGCAATCCCTCTTCTTTGTTACGCTCGGCCGGCACATACCCACGGCCATGTTTCACCGTCATCTCGATGTCCAGGGTTGCATCCTTGTCGAGCGTGGCAATGTGCAAATCAGGCGTCAGAATCGTCACATCGCCATCGTGAAGAATGTCCGCGCCCTTTGCTTCTCCAGGTCCCTTCTTTTTCAACCGTATCGTTTTCGGTTTATCCGTGTGGAGCGCCAGCCGCAAGCTTTTGATATTCAGAATAATTGCCGTGACATCCTCCGTCACCCCAGAAATTGTCGAAAACTCGTGTACGACCCCTTCAATCTTCACGGTGGTCACCGCCGCCCCCGTGAGCGACGACAGCAAAATGCGACGGAGGGCATTCCCGATCGTGGTGCCAAACCCCCGTTCAAACGCTTCCGTGGTAAACCGCCCAAATGTGGGAGAATGTGCATCCTTGTCGACTTCCACCCGCATTGGGATTTGAAAGTCTTTCATCGCTTTGATCATGACCCACCCTCCATACCATCGAGTGACTAAGACATCGGCAGATAACGCCGATGTCGAAAGAACCCATCTCAGAACGACGGACTATCGCGAGTACAATTCCACCACCATCTGTTCGTTGACCGGCAACGCGATTTGCTCCTTCGCCGGCAATGCGCGCACGACGCCCTTGAACGCTCCCTTATCAAGCTCAAGCCAATCAGGAATACCTCGACTATCAACCGATTCCAATGCGGCCTGTATTGCGGCCAAGTCCCGACTCCGTTCACGAATTTCGATCACATCTCCCGGTTTCACCAGTGCCCCAGCCACCGTGATCTTCTTGCCATTGACCACGAAATGACCATGGCTCACCATCTGACGAGCTTGCTTGCGCGATGCTCCGAACCCTAAGCGATAGGCGACATTGTCCAAGCGACATTCGAGCAAACGTAACAAGGCATCGCCCGTGACGCCGGTCTGCCGTTCGGCACGTTCGAAGACACCGCGGAATTGGCGCTCCTGAAGTCCATAGATTCGACGCAGCTTCTGTTTTTCGCGCAGCTGCAAACTATAGTCAGAGGTTCGCTGCCGTCCCTGTCCATGCTGGCCAGGCGGATAACTCCTGCGTTCCACGGCACATTTCTCCGTCATACAGCGCGTGCCCTTGAGAAAGAGCTTCTCACCTTCTCGCCGACACAATCGACAAACTGGGCCACGATACTTTGCCACTGCTTCCTCCTCGAAAAATAACTTATTGATTCATTGAAACAGGTCGTGCGATCTCACCCAGGCACACTGATCGTCCACGTGTGGCGTCACACACGCCGCCGTTTGGGGGGGCGACACCCATTATGCGGAATTGGTGTGACGTCGCGAATCAAATTGATCCGCAAACCCGCTCCTTGAAGTGAACGAATCGCTGATTCTCGACCAGAACCTGGTCCATTCACATACACATCGACTTGCCGCATCCCGCTTTCCATGGCTTTTCGCGCGGCAGCCTCACCTGCTCGCTGAGCGGCAAAAGGGGTGCTCTTCCTCGATCCTTTAAATCCTTGGTTGCCAGCGCTTGCCCACACCACCGTGTTCCCACTCATATCAGTGATGGTTACAATCGTATTGTTGAATGACGCTTGAACATGTGCGACTCCACTCTGCACAATCCGACGTTCTTTCTTTTTCCCTTTTTTGACACTCATACGAACTCCTCCGGCTGTTTTGAAAACTAGGCGTTGGCCCCTTTGGGTACCGTGGGTCTCGGCTTGCTACTGACGCCTGCGCGCCGTCCTTTACGCGTCCGAGCATTGGTCTTGGTTCGTTGTCCGCGGACGGGCAGGCCTTTGCGATGACGCAACCCTCGATAGGTCCCCGTATCAATCAGCCGCTTGATATTCAACGACACTTCTTTCCGTAGATCTCCTTCAACCCGATAATCACGCTCAATGATTTCACGCAATTTGACGATTTTATCTTCGCTCAGGTCCTTGACACGGACCGCTCCATCGATTCCCGCTTCATTGAGAATCTTCTGAGCCGACACGCGTCCAATCCCATAGATATAGCTCAATCCGATATCCGTTCGTTTATTCCGTGGCAAATCGATGCCGGCAATACGTGCCATTCCCCCTCCAGTTTTGCGTACTGAGTTCTAAGTGATGAGACGTTTCCTCATTGGATCGATCTGTAATGCCGGGCTCAGAACTCGGCACTCATCGCTCGACACTTCCCTACTTATCCTTGTCGCTGTTTATGACGTGGGTTTTTGCATAGAATCCGCACGACCCCCCGACGGCGCACAACTTTGCATTTGGCACATATGGGCTTCACTGATGATTTGACCTTCATAACAATTCACCACTCCCGTTACTTACTTAAAGCGATAGGTGATTCGGCCCCTGGTCAAATCGTATGGTGACATTTCCACCGTGACCTTATCGCCGGGAAGGATACGGATAAAATGCATCCGCATTTTCCCCGAGATGTGAGCCAATATGACATGGCCATTATCAAGCTTGACCCGAAACATGGCGTTAGGAAGCGTCTCCGCCACCGAGCCCTGGACTTCAATAATGTCTTCTTTTGCCACGTCCTTCTGTATTCTTTCCTGATGAATGAGATCTAGGTCTTCTCCAATTGACTCAAAATACAGGGCGCTCCGCTGGGTTGGACGGCGATCGTATGCTCGAAATGAGCAGATAAGCTGCCATCTACCGTGACCGCAGTCCACCGATCCTCAAGAATGCGAACGGCACTCCGACCCATGTTCACCATTGGTTCGATCGCCAAAACCATACCTGGTTGCAGTCGAGGCCCCTGACCCGGCTTTCCATAGTTGGGAACTTGAGGCTCTTCATGCAATTGCCGGCCAATCCCATGACCCACAAACTCGGTGACAACTGAGAAGCCTGCCGATTCAGCATGTTGTTGCACAGCGTTCGAGATATCTGTCAAACGGTTGCCGACTCTAGCCTGTTTGATCCCAAGATAGAGCGCCTCTTCCGTCACCTGAATCAACTTTGCCGTCTCATCCGGGATCCGACCAACCGCCACTGTGACAGCTGAATCCCCATAGAACCCACCCACAATAGCACCGAGATCCAGCCCGATGATATCCCCTTCTTTCAGCTTTCGCTTCGAGGGGATACCATGGACGACCTGCTCGTTCACGGAAGCACAAAGAGTTCTGGGATAATTCCGGTAGCCTTTGAACGCCGGAACCGCCCCTCTGGACCGTATCGCCTCCTCGGCAATACGGTCCAGCTCTTCCGTGCTGATACCAGGACAGACCGCTTTTTTCACAATCGCGAGCGCTTCAGCCACCACTCTTGACGCCTCTGCCATCACCACAATCTCGGCGGGCGTTTTCAGAATGATCATGCCGTCTGGGGTATCGCGAGCGCTTTCACGAGGTTGTGATATACCGTTTCAACCGGCTCGGCACCGTTAAGATGCGACAATACATGCTTTTTCTCATAAAAGTTGATCAACGGCGCTGTCTGCTCTTCATACACACGGAGACGCATCTCTATCGCTTCCGGCTGATCGTCGCTTCGCTGAACGAGGGTTTCTCCGCAGCGCTCACAGACACTGCCGGCCTTGGATGGAGCGAACTCCACATGGTAGGTCGCCTGACACTTTGGACAGCTCCGACGTCCGCTCAACCGCTTCACGATTTCCTCTCGAGAAACTCTAAAATTAATCACTCGATCCAGCTGAAGACCTCGTTCGGCGAGCACCTTCGCCAGCGCTTCCGCCTGAGGAACCGTCCTTGGAAACCCATCAAGAATGAATCCATTAGCCTGTGACGGATCAGCCAGCTTCTCCCGTACCAGCCCTATGACGACTGAATCTGGGACCAACTTTCCCTGATCCATATGCTCTTTCGCTTCAAGGCCCAAGGTTGTCTTATTCCGAACCGCCTCCCGAAGCAAATCGCCGGTCGAAATCTTACGAATGCGATACTGAGCAGCGACTTTGTCAGCCTGCGTGCCTTTCCCAACACCCGGAGCACCGAGAAACACAAGCCGCATGATCTAACCGCTTCTCCCCCGCAACGGAGCCATGCCCTTGCCTAAAAATCCCTCGTAATTCCGCATCAACATATGGGATTCAATTTGCTGGGCCGTATCCAGACCCACGCCAATGACAATCAGCAGCGAGGTGCCTCCGAAATAAAATGGCACATTCAGTTTATAAATCAAAAATTCAGGAATCACACAGACAATTGCCAGATAGATGGCGCCTGCAAATGTAATCTTCGTGAGGACATTGTAGATATAGTCAGAGGTTCGTTGACCGGGCCTGATACCAGGAATAAAACCTCCGTACTTTTTCATATTGTCGGCCATATCGACCGGATTGAGGACAACGGCGGTGTAGAAAAAACAGAAGAAGATGATGAGCCCCACATACATCAACGTGTAGAGCAGTGATCCCGGAGCCAGCTGCGCCCCGATCGATTTTACCCATGGCGTCTCAAAAAACCCTGCAATGGTCGCAGGAAACGCGATGATCGACGAGGCAAATATGGGAGGAATGACCCCGGCCGTATTGATCTTCAACGGAATGTGCGTGCTCTGCCCTCCGTAGACTCGTCGCCCGATCACTCGTTTTGCATACTGCACCGGAATTTTTCGCCGTCCGCTTTCCAGAAAAACAATTGCGGCGACAACGCCGACCATCAAGAGAGCCAAGGCAATCAATAAGAAGGCATTGAGCTGGCCGATTTCGTATAGATTGTAGGTCTGCGCCACGGCTGCAGGCAGCCGGGCGACAATACCGGCAAAAATGATCAATGAGATTCCATTGCCGATTCCTCGCTCAGTGATCTGCTCACCAAGCCACATCAGGAAACCCGTGCCGGCCGTCAGCGTGATGACCGTCATGAGACGGAATCCCCACCCAGCATTCAGCACGAACGCTCCCTGATTCATTTGTTCCAACCCAACTGCTATTCCAAACCCCTGAATCAAGGCAATACCGATCGTCCCGAACCTGGTGTACTGAATGATTTTCTTCCGACCCCGCTCCCCCTCCTTAGCCAATTTGGTCAAATGCGGGATGACGACCGTCAACAATTGGAGGATGATCGATGCGCTGATGTACGGCATGATACCCAGCGCAAAGATCGTCAGGCGGGATAATGACCCGCCTGAGAAAATATCGAGAAACCCAAGCAGGGCCCCACCCTGTTTCTGCAAAAACTCGGAGAGAGCTTCACCGTTAATACCGGGAGTCGGAATGTGGGACCCGATCCGATACACCACCAGCATGCCGAGCGTGAAGAGTACACGAGTACGCAGCTCGGGAATCTTGAAGATATTCTGAAAACTGGTCAGGAGCCGTTCAAGCACCGCCGATGACCTCGACTCGCCCTCCGGCCGCTTGGATCTTTGCTTCAGCCGATTTACTGAATTTATGTGCCTGAACCACGAGCGATTTCCTCAACTCACCATTGCCGAGAATTTTAATCGGCAGTTTTTTTCGCTTCACTAATCCAGCATCAACCATCGCTTGCGGAGTGACCGTCTCGTTGCCGGCCCATTGCTCAAAACTCTTAATGTTGACGATGGCATATTCAGTTCGGGATGGGTTGGTAAACCCGAACTTAGGCAGTCGGCGCACCAATGGCATTTGCCCGCCCTCAAATCCAGGACGCTTACCGCCTCCAGATCGAGCCAACAGGCCTTTATGACCTTTGGTGGAAGTTTTCCCGTGACCGGACCCCGGTCCCCGTCCGATACGTTTCCGTCTCTTCTTTGCTCCTTGCGCGGGAGCTAAATCATGGAGGTTCATGGCTGTCCAACCTCTAGCAGGTAGCCCACCTTATGGATCATCCCGCGCACCTGAGGCGTATCGGGGTGGATAACCGTCTGCCGAATATGCCGAAGGCCCAGACCACGCAATACAAGGCGATGTCGTTCCGGTGTTCCGATGGGGCTACGTCGCAATGTCACGCGCACACTTTGAACACCCTCGGGAGTCCTTGATGTCTTTGTTGAACCCATTAAACTGTAGCCCTTTCTCGCCCTTCGGCAGTGGTTTGCCGACGAAAGCGAAGAACATCATCCAAATTTCTCAATTGAGTGAGCCCGTCCAGCGTTGCACGAACCGTATTAAAGGGGTTTCCGCGACCCAATGTTTTTGCGATGACGTTATGCGCACCGACCAGCTCCACCACGGCGCGAACAGCCCCCCCGGCGATGATTCCGGTACCGTCGACGGCAGGCTTTAGCAACACATGCTCTCCCCCAAACAAACCATGCACCTCATGCGGGATGGTTCCGCCCTTCAGCGGGACGTGAACGAGGTGTTTCTTGGCCTGTTCGACCGCCTTTGATATCGCAACCGGAACTTCAGCGGCTTTTCCTTTCCCTATTCCAACCCACCCATGACCATCACCCACCACAACGAGCGCGCAGAAGTTGAAACGCTTTCCACCTTTTACAACTTTCGCGACACGATTGATAAATACGACCTTGTCCTTCAGGCTTAGCTCATCGGGATTGACTCGCACGCGCTTTCTCCTAATATCAGGTTAAGGTCAAAGTTGAGGTTAAGGGCTCCGTGCCCGGCCTGAACCTTAACGTGAGCCTTCTCTAAAATTGCAAGCCCTCTTCACGCGACGCATCTGCAAGCGCCTTGATTCGGCCGTGGTACATCCGGCCGCCTCGATCAAAAACCACAGTGCTCACTTTGGCGGCCTTGGCACGATCGGCAATCAATTTCCCTACCGCCTTGGCTGCTTCAATCCCACCGGTCGACTTGAGAGACTGACGTAATGACTTGTCCAAGGATGATGCGGCCGCCAGAGTCGTGCCTCGAATATCATCGATAATCTGAGCATAAATATGAGCCGAGCTCCTAAATACGTTCAGACGGGGCCGTTCTCCTGTGCCCAGAATCACACGCCTCACTCGCCGACGTCGTCTGTCAAGCTGTCGAACTTTGTCTGCGGCATTCATGGTCGATCCCTATTTCCCGGTCTTGCCTTCTTTCTTGCGCAATGTCTCGCCCGCGTAGCGAACACCCTTTTGCTTATAGACATCCGGCGGCTTAATGGCTCGCAGATCAGCCGCCACCTGACCCACCAAGCGTTTATCAATTCCCTTGATATTGATGAGCGTCTGCTTGTCCACTTTCACATCGATACCCGTCGGCACCTCATAGAGCACTGGATTGATATAGCCCACATTGAAACTTAATGTCCGACCCTGAATTTGTGTCTTGTAACCCACCCCGGTGATTTCAAGCGAACGTTCGTACCCCTTCGTCACCCCATGGATCATGTTGCTCAATTCCGCACGTGTCAATCCGTGCAACGCCCTCAGTTTGCGATCATCGCTCGAACGTCCCACAACGACACGGCTACCATTGACGGCAACGTCCACCCCTTGCATGAGCGACCAATCCAGTTTGCCTAATGGGCCTTTGACGGACACGGATGATCCGCCAACTTTGACTTCGACTCCACTCGGAATTGCAATCGGCTTTTTTCCAATGCGGGACATGGTCTGTTCTACCTTTTACTCGAGATCGAAATGATTCATTTGCTTACCATACCGAGCAGAGCACTTCACCCCCAACACGACTCTTACGAGATTCTTGGTCGGTCATGATCCCTTTTGAGGTAGAAAGGATGGACACACCGATCCCATTGCGGACTTTCTTGATATCCTGGCTGCCGACATAGACTCGTCGCCCCGGTTTACTGACACGCTCCAGCCCGGTGATCATAGGTTGCCCCTCGCCCACGTATCGAAGACGCACAGTAAGAACGGGGTGCCCGTCATGGACTCCATCCTCGATGCCATCAACATAGCCTTCCTTCCTCAAGATCTCCAAAATGGCACGCTTCAGCTTTGAGGTAGGAACCGTGACCGTTTCATAACGGCGTTGAGCGCCATTCTTTAAACGAACCAGAAGATCGCCGATTGGATCGGTAACCATGCTATATCCCTTTATCCTCCGTTGGCAGTCACCGGCATGAGAGCACCGGCTACCAGCTAGATTTCCGTACTCCGGGAATTTCTCCGCGCAGAGTCATCACCCGAAAACAAATTCGGCACATCCGAAACCGACGGAGATATCCGCGAACTCGACCGCAGACTCCACAGCGATGATAGTCACGCGTGGAGAACTTTTGTTTCGTTGCCGCCTTATTTCTCAGTGCCAATCGTGACACACGCACTCCTTCCGTTCAAAACAGACACCGTTGACTCATGTCGCTCTCAGGCACGGAACGGCATACCCAGGTGCTTCAAAAGAGCTTTGCCTTCATCGTTCGTTCTGGCTGTAGTGACAACCGTGATATCCATCCCGTGGATCGAGGCGACTTCATCGTACTTGATTTCAGGGAAGATGAGCTGCTCTTTTAAACCAAGCGTATAGTTCCCCCGACCATCAAAGGCCTTCGGAGAGACGCCGCGGAAGTCTCGTATCCGGGGAAGCGCCAATGTCACCAGTCGATCAAAAAACTCATACATCCGTCGGCTACGGAGCGTCACCTTGGCGCCGATGGGCAATCCTTGTCTGAGCTTGAATCCGGCGATGGCTTTTTTGGCTCGAGTCACGACCGGTTTTTGGCCGGTGATCATTCCCAATTCCGTCACTGCACTTTCCAAGAGTTTCACATTCTGAATGGCCTCACCCATTCCGACGTTGAGCACTACACGCTCAAGCTTGGGAACCTGCATCACGTTCTTGTACCCAAACTCCTTCATGAGCGCCGGGATTACTTGTTGTTCGTACATATCGCGAAGCCGTGGTCGGAACTTAGACTCCTCGCTTCCCTGGTCTAATTGCGGGGCAGACTCTTTCTTGGGCGATTTTCGCTCAGACGGTTTATTGGATCGGTTTTTCGGTTCCTTGGCCATTACGTAACCTATTCCACAGTCTCATTGGATTTTTTACTGAAGCGCACTCGCCGCCCGTCTTCCAAAACCCGAATCCCTATTCGAGTAGGCTTCCGTGTGACCGGGCAGAAAAACATGACGTTGGAAATCTGAAGAGGTGCCTCTCGTTCAAGAATTCCCCCCTGCTTAGCCTTTTGATTCGGCTTTGTGTGTCGCTTGATGACATTCAGCTTCTCCACGACCACCTTCCCGGCACGCAGGTCGATCGACAGGACCTTCCCGGTCTTGCCTCGTTCACGACCGGAAACCACGACGACAGTGTCCCCTTTACGAATTCTGCTCTTTCGGAGTGCTTCCACGATGTCCCTCGTTCGTCCTGCTCTACAAAACTTCAGGTGCCAAAGAAATGATCTTCATGAATTTCTTCCAACGAAGCTCGCGGGCAACGGGACCGAAGATACGTGTTCCAATGGGCTCGCCCTCTTTGTTGATTAAGACACACGCATTTCGGTCAAACTTAATGTAGGACCCATCTTCCCGACGAACCTCCTTGGTCGTTCGGACAATGACGGCCCGACTCACATCCCCCTTCTTCACGCTCGCCTGTGGGATTGCCTCCTTGACCGCCACCACCACGACATCGCCTAGCGATGCATAGCGCCGTCTCGTCCCTCCGAACACATGAAAACACATGGCCTGTTTCGCGCCAGAATTATCGGCCACGTCCATATATGTATAGTTCTGAATCATCGCTATATTCCTACGCGCAACAACAAACGAAAGACCATAAGAAAGATCGTTTGTTACCTTTCGGGTTGACCCTTTTCCATGACTTGAACAACGCGCCAGTTCTTTTCTTTGCTCAGAGGTCTGGTCTGCACGAGCTTGACCCGATCTCCCACTTTACACACGCCACGTTCATCGTGAGCTTTCAGTCTTGTCACCCGCCTCAGAACCTTCTTATAGACGGGATGAACGACCGACCTCGATACCACGACGACGACCGTCTTTTGCATCTTGTTACTGACGACGTCGCCGTACCAATGGCGACGCTTTACCATCTCAGCCATAGCGTCCTCTACTGTTTAGCCCTCTGCTCGGGCCTTCACTTGCCGAAGAACAGTTTTCACCCGCGCAATATCCCGTTTCGTTTTCCGTATTTGCATGGGATTCTCAAGCCGCCCGGAGCCGAACTGAAAGCGTAGATTGAACAGCTCCTGCAGAAGCTGCTTTTCTTTGCCTATAAGCTCATCCGCCCCCAGCTGCTGGAGCTCTTTGGTGTCCAACGCCATATCCCTGTCCCTTGTTAAATTTCAGGAACTTACCCAAACTCGCCGCGAACGACCAATTTCGTGGCGATCGGCAACTTGTGCGAAGCAAGGCGAAACGCCTCTCGAGCGATTTCGGAGGTCACTCCGTCCATCTCATAAAGAATCCGACCGGGCTTCACAACAGCAACCCAGTATTCAGGATTGCCCTTCCCTTTTCCCATTCGAGTTTCCGCCGGTTTTTTCGTGATCGGCTTGTCGGGGAAAATGCGTGTCCACACCTGTCCTCCCCGTTTCACATACCGGGTAATAGCAATACGTGCCGCCTCAATTTGTCGACTGGTCACCCAGCCCGGTTCCAATGCCTTCAGACCAAACTCACCTAGGGTAATCTGCCCCCCACGGTAGGCCTTACCCGTCATCCGGCCTTTTTGCATTTTTCTGAATTTGACTTTCTTAGGCGCTAACACCGTTTGATCTCCTCACCCAAACCGTCGATCTAAAGATGATTCGGCCTTGATAGGCTGAACAGGAAGAAGCTCTCCTTTGTAGATCCAGGTCTTCACCCCGATCTGTCCCATTGTCGTGTGTGCTTCGGCAAACCCATAATCTATCTCGGCGCGGAGCGTATGCAGCGGCACACGCCCTTCTCGATACCACTCCGTCCTGGCGATTTCGGCGCCCCCCAGACGGCCGGCCACCATGATCTTGATTCCCTGAGCACCAAGCCTCAGAGCAGACTGAACGCTTCGTTTCATGGCCCTCCGGAAAGCCACACGTTTCTCGAGCTGAGTTGCGACATTTTCGCTCACCAGCTGTGCATCAAGCTCAGGCTTCTTGATTTCCTTGACCGTGATGTAGACTTGTCCTCCGTACTGTTTTTCAAGGTCAGCCTTCAACTTATCGACTTCAGCCCCCTTGCGTCCGATGATGATGCCGGGGCGAGCTGTATGAATGATCACCCTGGTTTGATCGCCGGAACGTTCAATCTCGACTTTCGATACACCGGCATGATACAGCCGCGCTTTGACCATTTTTCTAATCTTGACGTCTTGATGGAGCAGCTTGGCGTAATCTTTTCCGGCGTACCAGCGAGAACTCCAAGTATAGTTGTAGCCCAGTCGATAACCGATTGGATGTGTTTTTTGACCCATGCGTTGTATGCCTCAATAAAGAGAAATGCGCTATTTCCTCTTGCCCTGCGTTTCCGGTGCCGCCACGACGACCGTAATGTGACTCGTGCGTTTTTGAATGGCATTGGCCCGCCCCATAGACCTCGCACGTACACGCTTATACGTTGGACCGCAATCGACAAATGCCTTGGAGATCACCATGGATTCACTATCGCCCAACTCTTTCAGTTCAGCATTTGCCACAGCAGAACGAACGATTTTTTCAACCACTCGCGCAGCATGGCGAGGAGTGTGCTTCAGAATAGCCAACGCCATCGGGACCTGCCTTCCGCGAATCATATCGATCACGGGCTTGGCTTTGCGTGGCGCAACACGGACAAATCTTAGAATTGCATGTGCTTCAGTCATTATGTTCCTCGTTATTCGTCAATCGTTAACCGTTCAACGAAGCCTCTCGTGCGTTTAACGAATCACGATTAACGTACTAACGTCTTACTTCAGGGCGACAGCTTTTTCCGTCTTAGCTTGGCCATGCCCCTTGAAAAACCGAGTCGGTGCAAATTCGCCCAGTTTATGACCGACCATGTTCTCGGTCACGAACACGGGGATGAACTTTTTCCCGTTATGGACCGCAAACGTATGGCCGATCATGTCGGGAACGACTGTCGATCGCCGCGACCAGGTTTTGATCAACTTGCGATCCTTCGTCTGGTTCATCTGCTCGACTTTTTTAAGGAGATGGCCGTCGACAAATGCACCTTTGCTTACCGATCTAGGCATTGCGCACTCCTGACTTACGTCGAGCGATAATAAACTTGTCCGTTTTTTTGTTCTGTCTGGTCTTATAGCCCTTGGTCGGAAGACCCCATGGAGAAACAGGGTGTGGATTTCCCTGCCCGGATTTCCCCTCGCCACCTCCATGAGGATGGTCGACTGGGTTCATCACCACCCCTCGCACATGCGGCCTTTTTCCTTTCCAGCGACTCCTCCCGGCCTTCCCGACGCTGATGTTCTCGTGATCAACATTACCGACCTGTCCGACAGTCGCCATACAAGTCCCCAAGATCCTACGCATTTCTCCTGACTTGAGGCGCACCTGCACATAATCGCCATCCCGCCCCATGACCTGCGCGAACCCGCCGGCACTTCGAATCAACTGACCTCCCTTGCCGACCTTCAATTCAAGATTGTGAATGGTCGTACCAAGAGGCATATTCACCAATGGAAGGGCATTCCCCGGTCGAATCTCCGCCTGGGGACCGGATTGTATTTCATCATTCACGCTCAGCCCGACAGGAGCCAAGATATACCGCTTCTCTCCGTCTCGATACTTCAAGAGTGCGATTCTTGCGGATCGATTTGGATCGTACTCAATAGCTTCCACCCGAGCCAAAACTCCAACTTTATCGCGTAAGAAATCGATCGTGCGATAGAGTCGCTTGTGCCCTCCACCACGAAATCGGACGGTCATCCGACCATCGTTGTTCCGCCCACCACTTCGGAGATGAAAAGCAGTCAGCGATTTCTCCGGTTTCTTGTTGGTTAACTCCTCAGTCACGACGGCCGTCATGCCCCGGCGACCTGGAGACGTTGGACGATACGATTTCAGCCCCATGATAATGCTCCCACCTTACGACTTCACAACCACCTTCATGGACGGACAGACTATCCGTCACTATCTCTAAGCGCTTTCGTACATCTCCAACTTCTCCCCTTCCTTAAGGGTCACCAGTGCCTTCTTCCAATCGGATCGCCTGCCCGAGAATCGGCCGAGTCGCTTGATTTTTCCACGGACATTCATGATGTTGATCTTATCAACCTTGACTTTTAACAATGCCTCGACGGCCTGCCTGATTTGAATGCGATTCGCGTCAGGATGAACCACGAAACCAACCGTATTCGTTTTTTCACGAAGCCCGGTAATCTTCTCCGTCAATAACGGTCGAATGAGGACCCTGTGGCTATCAACTTTCATGACCACACCTCGCTCACAGGTCCAAGCTCTCGCTCAGCGATCATGATCACTTGGGCACGGACAACATCGTACACGTTCAGTTGATCAGCACTGAGCACTTTCACGGCAGTCAAATTACCTGCAGCTTTCAAGATATCCGACTGTTCCTTCCCGACAATCACCAATGTATGATTACCCCCCGTGAATTGCTTTAACGCTTGGGCCAATAATTTCGTCCGGGGCTGCTCCAGAGAAAGGTCGGACACGACAAACAATTTGCTCTCCGCCACCTTAGTCGATAATGCGCTTTGCAGTGCAATGCGATACTTCTTCTTCGGCATGGAATAGGCGTAGCTTCGAGGCTTTGGTCCAAAAACGCTCCCTCCATGGCGCCAGACCGGAGAGCGGAGAGACCCAGCCCTTGCGCGACCCGTATGCTTTTGTTTCCATGGTTTTTTACCGGACCCGCTCACTTCACCGCGCCGCAACGTAGAGGCGGTCCCCCTGCGCTCGCAAGCGCGTTGCATGACGACCGCTTCATGCACCAATGCGGCACGAGGCTCACAGCCGAATACTTGAGGAGATAAATCGACCGTTCCCACTTTCTTTTTCTGTAAATCAACCAGATCGATGGTAGGCATACTAACTCTTCTTCGACTTTCGCACGACAACGACGCCGTTCGCGGCTCCGGGGACAGCCCCTCGGACAAAGAGGAGATTTTCTTCGGAGCGTGACTCGATGACTTTCAGCCGCTGAACTGTGACCCTCTCCGATCCCATATGGCCCGGCAGAGTCTTTCCCTTCCATACGCGAGACGGAAAAGAACTTGCTCCAATAGAACCGGGAGCCCGATGAAACATGGATCCATGGGACTCAGGACCACCGGCATAATGATGACGCTTCACGACACCCTGGTATCCCTTACCTTTGGACACACCGATCACATCGACCCAATCGCCTTTCTTAAACATACCGACCGTTATGAACTGTCCGACGGTCGGCTCTCCGTCCTTTCTAAACTCGCGCAACACACGACTGGGGGATGCTTGATTTTTCTTCAGATGACCCAACTCCGGCTTCGACAACCTGCGCTCTTTCACTTCCCCGAAAGAAAGCTGAACCGCTTCATATCGATCCCGCTCCCTCGTCTTCACCGCCACCACTTGGCATGGACCTGCCTCGATCACCGTCACCGGTGTCAACCGACTCTCGTCAAACACTTGAGTCATACCGAGTTTTTTCCCAATCAGTCCGTTTGTCATATACACCCAGTGCTGGGTACTGAGGCCTGAGTGCTGAGATTTATAACTCAGCCCTTAGCACTCAGAACTCATAACTTAATTTCTACATCCACCCCGGCCGCCAGATTCAACTTCATCAGCGAATCCATGGTCTCAGGCGTGGGTTCCATAATGTCGAGCAATCGTTTGTGCGTACGCATCTCAAATTGTTCGCGAGATTTCTTGTCGGCGTGCGTCGACCGCTGCACTGTAATTTTTTCAATCCTCGTGGGAAGCGGAATCGGACCCACCACCTTGGCTCCGCTGCGCCGAACAGTCTCGACAATTTCCGTGACCGACTGATCCAGCACACGATAATCGAAGCCCCTCAATCTAATTCTAATCCGCTGATCGACTTTCACTTCATTCACTCCTACGCTGTCAAGCGACCCATGTCTCTCTTACGCCAGAATTTCCGTGACGACGCCCGAGCCCACCGTCTTGCCGCCTTCCCGCACCGCAAACCGCAACCCCTGATCCATCGCGATTGGACTGATCAACTCCGCCGTCACACTGACATTGTCGCCCGGCATCACCATCTCGACCCCCGGATTGAGCTGCACCACCCCCGTCACATCCGTCGTCCGGAAGTAGAACTGCGGCCGATACCCGTTGAAGAACGGCGTATGCCGCCCCCCTTCTTCCTTCGTCAACACATAGATCTCCGCCTTGAACTTCGTATGCGGCGTGATCGTCTTGGGCTTCGACAACACCATCCCCCGCTCCACGTCTTCTTTCTTCGTGCCCCGCAACAAGACGCCGATGTTGTCCCCCGCCTGCCCCTCATCGAGCACTTTGCGGAACATCTCGACCCCTGTCACGACCGTGCTCTGCGTGGGCCGCAAGCCCACGATCTCGATCTCATCGCCCACTTTCACAATGCCCCGCTCACAGCGCCCCGTCACCACCGTCCCGCGCCCGCTGATGGTAAACACGTCTTCGATCGGCATGAGAAACGGCTTGTCGATCGGCCGCTGCGGCGTCGGAATGTACGTATCCACCGCCTCCAACAGCTTCATGATGGCCGGCACCCCCAATGGGCCGCTATCGCCCTCCATCGCCTTGAGCGCACTCCCCTGAATGATCGGCGTCTTGTCCCCCGGAAACCCGTACTTCGTGAGCAGCTCCCGCACTTCCAACTCCACCAACTCCAACAGCTCTTTGTCATCGACTTTGTCGGCCTTGTTCAAGAACACGACGATGTAGGGCACGCCCACTTGCCGCGCCAAGAGAATGTGCTCGCGCGTCTGCGGCATGGGCCCGTCCGCCGCACTCACCACCAGAATCGCCCCGTCCATCTGCGCCGCCCCGGTGATCATGTTCTTCACGTAGTCGGCGTGCCCCGGGCAATCGACGTGGGCATAATGCCGCTGGTCCGTCTCATACTCCACATGACTGATGGCGATGGTCATGATCTTCGTCGCATCCCGACGCCCCTGGCTCTCGCTCGCCTTCGCCACTTCGTCGTAGCTCACGAACTTCGCCATCCCTTTGTCGGCACACACTTTCGTCAACGCCGCCGTCAACGTCGTCTTCCCATGGTCCACGTGCCCGATCGTCCCAATGTTCACGTGCGGCTTCTTCCGCTCGTATTTCGCCTTCGCCATACCCACTCCCTCCCCTAATTCACTAACCGCTACCTATTTTTTAATGATGGCTTCTGCAATATTCTTCGGCACCTGATCGTACCGGTCAAATTCCATGCTGTAGGTTGCGCGTCCCTGTGTCCGAGATCGAAGGTCAGTGGCATAACCAAACATCTCCATCAAAGGCACGGCGGCATCGATCGCTTGAGCCCCAGCCCGGACCTTCATGCCCTGCACTTTCCCCCTTCGCCCATTCAAATTACCAATAACGTCTCCCATGAACTCCTGGGGAACCAAGACTTCAACTTTCATAATGGGCTCGAGCAAGACGGGATCCGCTTTTTTGCAGGCATCAGCAAAGCCCATCGAAGCCGCAATCTTGAACGCCATTTCATTCGAATCGACGTCATGGTATGACCCGTCAATGACGGTCACTTTCACATCTCGCAGAGGATAACCGGCGACCACTCCCGTCTCCATTCGCTCCCGAACACCCTTCTCAATGGCAGGAATATATTCTTTGGGAATTGCGCCTCCCACGACCTTATTCACAAACTCCAATCCTTTACCGGACTCAGACGGCTCGACCGTCATGACGACATGGCCGTACTGCCCTCGGCCACCCGTTTGCTTGATGTATTTGGATTCCGCCTCAGCCTTCCGCCTGATCGTTTCCCTGAATGCCACTTCAGGTTTTCCCACGTTCGCTTCCACTTTGAATTCGCGCAACATCCGATCAACGATAATTTCGAGATGAAGCTCCCCCATCCCGGCAATGATCGTCTGTGCCGTTTCTTCATCCGTCCGGACACGGAAGGAGGGGTCTTCCTGCGCCAACTTCTGAAGCGCAAAGCCCATCTTCTCTTGGTCTTGCTTGGTTTTTGGCTCGATCGCCATCGCAATGACCGGCTCAGGAAATTTCATGATTTCAAGCAGCACCGGTTGCTTTTCATCCGCCAGAGTATCGCCGGTAGTGGCTCCCTTGAGCCCAACTGCAGCGACAATGTCTCCGGCATGCACTTCGTCGATTTCCTCTCTCTTATTGGCATGCATCTTCAAGAGGCGTCCGATCCGATCCTTCGTCCCCTTCGTTACGTTCAAGACCGGCGTACCGGTTTTCAGCGTTCCGGAATAGACCCGAAAGTATGTCAATTGACCGGCAAATGGGTCCGACATGATCTTGAATGCCAATGCCGCAAACGGCTCACTATCGTCCGCCTTCCTCGCCACTTCCTTGTTGCTGTGAGGATCCACACCCAGAACGGGAGGAATATCGAGCGGTGACGGCAAATAGTCGACGACACCATCCAATAACTGCTGCACACCTTTATTCTTGAAGGCTGACCCGCAAAGCACGGGAGTAATCTTCATCGAAATGGTCCCGGCCCTGATCGCGCGCATCACTTCTTCTTCCGTCAGCGGATGACCGTTCAAATATTTTTCCATCACCTGATCATCGAATTCGGCGACTGCGTCGAGCATCTTCTCGCGGTACTCTTGTGCTTGAGCGAGGAGATCACCGGGAATTTCATCGACCTTGTACTTCGCACCCAATGTCTCATCGTCGTAAAAGTATCCCTTCATCCTGACCAGATCGATAGACCCTCGAAACTCAGCTTCGCGTCCGATGGGGATCTGGATGGGAACCGGCTTAGCTCCGAGCCGATCGATAATGGATTGAACGCTGCCATAAAAATCAGCCCCGACCCGATCCATCTTATTCATAAAGGCAATACGAGGGACGTGATATTTATCCGCTTGTCGCCAAACCGTCTCAGACTGAGGCTCAACGCCTTGCACCGAATCGAACGCCGCTACCGCACCATCGAGCACCCGCAGTGAACGCTCTACTTCGATCGTAAAATCCACATGGCCCGGCGTATCGATAATATTGATGCGATGATCGCGCCAGAAACAGGTTGTCGCGGCGGCTGTAATGGTGATGCCCCGCTCTCGCTCCTGCTCCATCCAATCCATCGTGGCGGCGCCCTCATGGACCTCCCCTATTTTATGGGTCATGCCCGTATAGTAGAGGATCCGCTCCGTGGTCGTAGTCTTGCCGGCATCAATGTGAGCCATGATACCGATGTTCCTTGTGCGCTCTAATGATGTCTGACGAGCCACTTCAACTCCCCTAAAAACACTTGTGCTGCAGATTAAGCCGCATCACACTGCTGCGATGTAGAAGCACCCGGATCTGCGAATCGCAGCACGGCTCAACTGCAGCACAGAATGATGCTACCAGCGATAATGAGCGAACGCTTTATTGGCCTCCGCCATCCGATGCACGTCTTCCCGTTTCTTAACCGCAGCCCCCGTATTGTTCGACGCATCCAATAGCTCGGCTGCAAGCTTTTCACGCATACTTTTCCCGCCGCGCGTACGGGCGAACTGCGATAACCAACGGAGCGCCAACGATACTCGGCGTGCCGGTCTAATTTCGACCGGAACCTGATAGGAGGCACCTCCCACCCGACGAGACTTGACCTCAACGATCGGCTTCACATTATCCACAGCCGCCTTGAACACTTTCAGCGGGTCGCTGCCGGTCTTTTCCTGGATAACATCAAATGCGCCGTAACATATCCGTTCCGTCGTACTCTTTTTCCCGCTACTCATCAGCGTGTTGATGAACTTCCCGACCAGTTTATCTCGGTATCGCACGTCAGGAAGCACTTCGCGCTGACCCAAAAACCTACTGCGTGGCATATCAACCCATCCCAATCAATGTAATGATTTTCGAGACCCTAGAACCTACTTAGGCCGCTTTGCTCCATACTTTGAACGACTCTGCTTTCGATCGGCCACACCCACCGCATCTAACGCACCGCGCACCAAATGGTATCGAACACCTGGTAAGTCCTTAACGCGGCCCCCGCGCACAAGCACGATCGAGTGCTCCTGCAGATTGTGCCCCACACCGGGTATATACGTTGTCACTTCCATACCGTTCGTGAGACGCACACGCGCAACTTTCCGCAATGCCGAATTCGGCTTCTTCGGTGTCGTCGTGTATACGCGAAGACATACCCCTCTCTTCTGCGGACACGACTTGAGGGCAGGACTCTTCGTCTTTGCCTTTACAAAGATCCGCCCTTTTCGAACCAGCTGATTGATCGTCGGCATCGCGTTCAGACCCTTTCAAAATAAACAAGCACTAACCGTCAAGTGCAGAGCCGCAGGATTATAGTGACGTAACCGCTCACTGTCAAGCAGGAAGAATTTCGGCACCGGGAAAATGTGTCCTCCTCGTCGCGAACGTCGGCTCCAACGCATTGGAACTATACCGACGCCGAATTTCGCTGTTTACTTATGACCGAGCAGCTTCTCCTGAAACCACCGAGACAGCTGCATCAGATGACACAGCAGGCGGAACAGGTGTACCGCCTAGAGGTGCTGCCTCCGGTTTTTCACTAATAACGAACGTATCCCTGTACTCTTCAAACCCCGACCCGGCTGGAATCAATCGGCCTACAATGACGTTTTCTTTCAAGCCCAACAAATTGTCCTCGCGCCCATTGATCGCTGCTTCGGTGAGAACGCGGGTCGTTTCCTGGAATGATGCCGCAGAAATAAAACTGTCCGTCGTGAGAGCCGCCTTGGTAATCCCAAGCAAGACGGGTTTGCCCAGAGCCGGCTTCCCATCGTTTGCGAGCACCCGTTCGTTTTCTTTTTCGAAGACGCTCTTGCTGACTTGGCTGCCCGGCAAGAATTGGGTGTCTCCCGGATCTTCGACCCGCACCTTCCTCAACATTTGCCGCACGATGATCTCGATGTGCTTGTCGTTGATGGAAACTCCTTGCAATCGATAGACGTCTTGAACCTCATCCACAAGGTACTTCTGCAACTCATTCGGACCTAACACATCAAGAATGTCATGTGGATTCGCCGATCCGTCCATCAACGGCTCGCCGGCCCGCACCCAGTCACCTTCATGGACATTGACGTGCTTGCCCTTCGGAATAAAGTATTCCTTCACATCGCCCATCTTATTGTCGACAAGAACTTTGCGTTGGCCTTTCACGAAACCGCCGTAAGAGACCTCTCCATCGATTTCGGTGATGACCGCCTGCTCTTTCGGCTTCCTCGCCTCGAACAGTTCCACCACGCGCGGAAGACCTCCCGTGATGTCCTTGGTTTTGGTCGTTTCACGAGGGATCTTTGCCAAGACATCGCCGGGATAGACCGTGGCGCCTTTCTCGACGAAAATATGGGCACCGACCGGCAATAAGTACCTCGCCACAGCATTGGAGCCGCCGGTCACTTTGGCCGTCTTGCCGCTTTCATCTTTAATCGACACACGAGGGCGAAGCGTCTGGCCGGTATGTTCAATGATGACCTTGCGCGATAAGCCGGTCACTTCGTCGAACTCATCCTTCATCGTGACACCTTCGACGATATCGCCATACGCCACCTTCCCACCGACCTCCGTCAAAATAGTCAGAGAATACGGGTCCCACTCGACTAATTTCTGGCCGACGACTACCGGATCGCCGTCTTTAATCTTGATCTTGGCCCCATACACCACCGGATACTTTTCACGTTCTCGCCCGCTGTCGTCGACGATCGCAATCTTCGTATTGCGATTCATCACGACCCATTCACCTTCTTTATTCCGCACCGCGATACCGGCGTTGTGAATATCGGCGTTCTTTTTGGCATCGAAACTCATGAACTTGATTCGCCCGGCATGCTTCGCCTCCAGCACCGTTTGTTCGACGACCTTACTGGCCGTGCCGCCGATGTGAAAGGTCCGCATCGTCAGCTGCGTGCCCGGCTCGCCGATGGATTGCGCGGCGATGACACCGACCGGCTCACCTTTTTCCACCAGCCGCCCTCGTGCCAGATCGCGGCCATAACAGGCACGACACACTCCACGCGGTGATTGACAGGTCAGCACGGAACGAATCTTGACACGGTCGACTCCGGCCTCAACGACCGACTTCGTCAAGTCTTCGTTGATTTCTTCATTCCAAGACACGATGATTTCACCCGTAACGGGGTCACGAATATCTTCCGCCGCCAAACGACCGAGGATGCGCTCTTCCAACGGCTGGATAATTTCACCGCCTTCCACCAAGGCGCTGACGATAATACCGTCGCGTGTTCCACAATCGATCTCGTTGATAATGACGTCCTGGGCGATATCGACCAATCGACGAGTCAGATAACCTGAATTGGCGGTTTTCAACGCCGTGTCGGCAAGGCCCTTACGGGCACCATGCGTGGAGATGAAGTACTGCAACACCGTCAACCCCTCCCGGAAATTGGCGGTAATCGGTGTTTCGATGATTTCACCGGACGGTTTGGCCATCAGCCCGCGCATGCCGCCCAACTGCCGAATCTGCTGCGAGCTGCCTCGAGCGCCTGAATCGGCCATCATGAAGATCGGGTTGAAGGATTCGGCCTTCGCCGGATCGCCTCCGGCCCCGAGTTCCTTCATCATCTCATTGGCAACCTGCTCAGTGACATGCGCCCAAATATCAATCACCTTGTTGTATCGTTCGCCGTTCGTGATCAAGCCTTCTGAATACTGTTTCTCGATCTCGTTCACTTCGCGCTGCGCCTTCCCGATGAAGTCTTCCTTCTTACTCGGGATATGCATATTGTCGATGCAGATCGACAAGCCGGCCCTGGTCGCATAGGTAAACCCGATGTCTTTGATCTTATCCAGAAACTCGACAGTGTCTCGATGACCGGTCTGCCGATACACGGCGTCAATGAGTTTCGTCATCTCCTTTTTGGTCATGAGCTTGTTCGCATTCGCGAACGGCAAGCCCGGAGGAAGAATTTCGGACAACAACACACGACCGACGGTCGTTTGCACTAGTGTACCGGCAATGCGGACCTTGATGCGCGCATGCTCTTCCACTTCCCGCGCATCAAAGGCGATTCTCACCTCTTCGGGAGACCCAAACACCTTGCCTTCACCCTTTGTGCCTAGCCGCTCTTTCGTCAACCAATAACAGCCCAACACCATATCTTGCGACGGCACCGCGATCGGCTTGCCGTTGGCGGGGGAAAGAATGTTGTTAATCGACATCATGAGAACCCGTGCTTCCACCTGCGCTTCAACGGACAATGGAACGTGCACCGCCATTTGATCCCCATCGAAGTCCGCATTGAACGCCGCGCAGACGAGCGGGTGCAACCTGATCGCCTTACCTTCCACCAACACAGGATCGAATGCCTGGATACCCAATCGATGGAGTGTCGGCGCTCGATTCAGCAATACCGGATGTTCCCGGATCACTTCGTCAAGGACATCCCAGACCTCAGGCCGTTCTTTTTCGACCAGTCGTTTGGCGCTCTTAATGGTAGTTGCCGCCCCTCTGGCTTCCAGCTTGTGGAAGATGAAGGGTTTAAACAATTCCAGCGCCATTTTCTTCGGCAAGCCGCACTGATGGAGGCGCAACTCCGGACCGACGACGATCACGGTACGACCGGAATAGTCGACGCGCTTCCCCAGCAAGTTTTGCCGGAACCGCCCCTGCTTTCCCTTCAGCATGTCGCTCAACGATTTCAACGGGCGTTTGTTCGGGCCACGAATCGCGCGTCCGCGGCGACCGTTATCGAATAGCGCATCGACGGCTTCCTGCAACATCCGCATCTCGTTCCTGATGATGACGCCGGGTGCCTTCAGTTCCATCAATCGTTTCAACCGATTATTTCGGTTGATGACGCGACGGTAGAGGTCGTTCAGGTCTGACGTGGCGAATCGTCCCCCATCGAGCGGAACCAGGGGACGCAACTCCGGCGGCAGTACCGGAATAACATCCATGATCATCCATTCCGGCTTATTCCCCGATTTCCGAAACGCCTCCAACACTTTCAAGCGCTTGGCGTACTTCTTCTTCATGGCCGCCGAGGTCGACGCTTTTGCCTTTACTTGTAGGTCGTCCCACAGAGCATTGATATCGATCTTCCTCAGTAAGTCGCGGATGGCTTCAGCACCGATTCCGACCTTAAACCCGCTCGAACCGAACTCAGAAACAAGAGTACGCAGCTTATCCTCCGGCACCAATTCCTTTTCCGCCAGATCGGTCGAGCCCGGATCCACACACACATAACTTTCAAAATAGAGAATTTTCTCGAGCTGCTTGAGGCTCATATCAAGCAAGGTGCCGATCCGACTCGGGACACCCTTTAGGAACCAAATATGGGCGACGGGCGCGGCCAGCTCAATATGCCCCATCCGTTCGCGTCGAACCTTGGATTGAATCACCTCGACACCACATTTGTCGCACACGATCCCACGGTGTTTCATGCGCTTGTACTTCCCGCAATTGCACTCCCAATCCTTGGTAGGACCGAAGATCTTGGCACAAAACAGCCCGTCTTTTTCCGGTTTAAACGACCGATAGTTGATCGTTTCCGGTTTCTTGACTTCACCATACGACCACGATCGGATTTTCTCGGGCGATGCAATACGAATCCGCATCGAATCGAACGACACCGAATCCCGTTGCTTTTCAAATAATGTATATACGCCTTCCAAGGTAATGACCTCCTCTGATGCCGGGTTTCAGCCGGCACACAAGCGGTTAGTCTTGTGTCTTGACCAACTCTACGTCGAGTCCCAAGCTTTGTAATTCTTTGACCAACACATTGAACGACTCAGGCAACCCGGGCTCGAGGAACGGCTCACCTTTGACGATCGCTTCATACATGCGTGATCGACCCGGCACATCGTCTGATTTGACGGTAAGGAACTCTTGCAGAGTCGATGCCGCCCCGTAAGCCTGCAACGCCCAGACCTCCATTTCTCCCAACCGCTGACCTCCGAACTGAGCCTTGCCGCCCAGAGGCTGCTGGGTCACGAGAGAATAGGGACCGATTGACCGCGCATGGATCTTGTCGTCCACCAAATGGTGAAGCTTCAGCACATACATATACCCGACAGTGACCGGACTTCCGAACGGTTCACCGGTCTTGCCGTCGATGAGTTGTGACTGGCCGCTCACCGGCAGTTTGGCCTTTTTCAGCAGATCCTTAATTTCCTTCTCTGCAGCGCCATCGAAGACGGGACTGGCCACTTGAATACCCAAAGCCTTAGCCGCCCATCCAAGGTGGGTCTCCAGGATTTGCCCGACGTTCATACGTGACGGCACCCCCAGAGGATTGAGCACGATTTCCACCGGAGTCCCATCCGGCAGATAAGGCATATCTTCTTCCGGTAACACTCTCGACACGACACCCTTATTGCCGTGCCGGCCGGCCATCTTGTCTCCGACCTGAATCTTGCGTTTCATGGCGATGTAGACCTTGACGAGCTTGATGACACCGGGAGGCAGCTCATCCCCTCGCTTTAAGCGTCCTACCTTTTCATCATACAGCGTCTGGAGGATTTCAATCTGCTCTTTCGCCCGTCGCTCGACATCTTCCAGTTCTTTTTGCTCATCAGAATCACTCAGAATGATATGCCGCACCGTGTCGTCCGGCAATCGCCTGAGTACCTCCGCCGTCAGTTTCCCCTTCTTCTTCAAAATGACATCGCCGCTCTCAGGATCCATCAGATCGCGACCGACCACCTTGCCGAGCAACAGCTTCCGAATCTTCTTCGTCTTTTCTTCATCGATGATCCGAAGCTCTTCGTGGTGATCACGCTGCAACTTCATCTGATCGTCGGTCTCGATGCTCTTTGAACGCTCATCCTTGTCGAGTCCTTTGCGGGAGAAGATTTTGACATCGACCACGATGCCTTCCACTCCCGGAGGCACGGTTAATGATGTATCCTTCACATCGCCGGCCTTCTCACCGAAGATCGCGCGGAGCAGCTTCTCTTCCGGCGTCAGTTGGGTTTCTCCTTTGGGCGTCACCTTTCCCACCAAAATATCGCCCGGCTTGACCTCCGCACCGATGCGGATGATCCCGCTCTCGTCCAAATTCCTCAACGCCTCTTCTCCGACATTGGGGATATCCCGCGTCACATCCTCTTTCCCCAACTTGGTATCCCTGGCTTCGACCTCGAACTCTTCGATGTGGATCGAGGTGAAGGCGTCCTCGCGAACCAATTTTTCGCTGAGCAGGATGGCGTCCTCGAAGTTGTACCCCCCCCACGGCATGAACGCCACAAGAACGTTCTTGCCCAGCGCGAGCTCCCCATGATCAATCGCCGGTCCATCTCCTAGGACCTGCCCTTTTTTGACCGGCTGGCCGATCCGAACGACGGGAGTCTGTGTAATGCAAGTATTTTGATTCGATCGCTGGAATTTGATCAGGTCATAGACGTCCAGCCCTGAGTCTTTCCCTCTCTTGCCGTCCTTTGAATCGGCCCGCACCACGATGCGGGTGGCATCGACGCTTTCCACGACGCCCGCTCGCCGAGCCTGGATGACATACCCGGAATCCCTCGCCACCACCGCTTCCATTCCGGTCCCAACCAAAGGCGCCTCGGACGTCACGAGGGGAACCGCCTGGCGCTGCATGTTGGAGCCCATCAGCGCACGGTTGGCATCGTCATGTTCCAGGAACGGAACGAGCGCGGTCGCGACACTCACCACTTGCTTCGGCGACACGTCCATGTACTCAATCTTATCCGGAGTGGCCAGGACAAAGTCTCCACCGTGCCGGCAGGAGACGGTTTCCGATACCAACCTGCCCGCTCCGTCCAATTTTGAGTTGGCTTGGGCGATGATGTATTTATCACCCTCGATCGCCGAGAGAAATTCGATTTCATCCGTCACACGTCCCTTGACGACTTTCCGATAGGGTGCCTCAATGAATCCGAACTGATTGATCCGTGCGTAGGTCGCCAGCGAGGTAATCAATCCGATATTGGGGCCTTCCGGCGTTTCGATCGGACAAATACGACTGTAGTGGGACGGATGCACGTCTCGAACTTCGAAGCCGGCCCGTTCTCTCGTGAGTCCGCCGGGACCAAGAGCCGACAGGCGCCGTTTATGCGTGATCTCGGCCAGTGGGTTCGTTTGGTCCATGAATTGCGACAGTTGACTGCTGCTGAAAAACTCCTTGACCGCCGCGACAACGGGTTTGGCATTAATCAAGTCATGCGGCAGCACCGTTTCCATATCAAGAAGATTCATGCGCTCCTTGATGCTTCGCTCCATCCGCACCAAACCCAGACGGAATTGATTTTCCAGGAGTTCGCCGACGGACCGCACGCGGCGATTACCCAAGTGATCGATATCGTCGATTTCCCCTTTGCCGATCTTCAGATTGACGAGGTAGCGGATGACCTCCACGATGTCTTGAGCGGTCAGAGTACGCTGCTCGAGCGGCAAATCCAAACCGAGTTTTTTGTTCAGCTTGAGCCGGCCGACCGGAGACAAATCGTAACGCTTGGAATTCAGGAATAGATTGTCGAACAGTGCCCTCGCCGTATCGACGGACGGCGTCTCACCGGGACGGAGGCGACGGTAGATTTCGACCATCGCTTCCTCCTTCGACCCGATTTTCTCCATCTCCAAGGTGTCAAGAATCACCGGTGTCGCGGTCGCCATATCCAGATAAATGACCTTGAATTCTTCCACATCGCTTTCAACGATGTGCTCGACCATCTCGGCCGTCAATCGTTGATTTTTCTCCGCCAACTTGTTCTTCTTCGAGTCGACCAATTCCGTAAGAACGGCGCGCCCTACCAACTCCGTAGGCAGCAAGGGAATCTCCTTCACTCCCGAGGCTTTCAGTTTGGCGATCAACCCCTTCGTCAACCTGGCACCTTCCCGCACCAACGGTTCCTTGCCGCCTTTGTCCGTCACCTCGGCGGAACACCGAAGTCCATGATGGATCTCGGGATCCAGCTTGCGGAACATTTTCCCGTTCGACACGCGAATTTCTTCCACAGGATAGTACATCTTCAGCAAGTCGTCGCTCGAGAAACCGAATGCTTTCAGCAGAATGGTGGCCGGCATTTTTCGGCGGCGATCGATCCGCACATAGAGAATATCCCTCGCATCGAATTCGAAATCGAGCCATGAGCCCCGATAGGGAATAATCCGAGCGGAATACAATACCTTGCCGCTTGCATGGGTTCGACCCTTATCATGCGTAAACGACGCACCCGGCGAACGATGAAGCTGACTAACGACGACTCGCTCGGTCCCGTTGACGATGAAGGTTCCCCGCTCGGTCATGAGCGGCAATTCACCGACATAGACCTCCTGCTCACGCACATCGAGCACTTTCTTGCGAGGTCCCTTGTCCTCCTTATCGAGCACCACCAGGCGGACACGCAGCTTCAACGGAACCGCGAAGGTCATACCTTGTTCTAGGCATTCGCGCTCGTCGTACTTTGGTGTCCCTAAGGTGTAACTCGAAAATTCAAGCACGGCCGTATTGTTATAATCCGGGATCGGGAACACGCTGGCCAACGCCGCCTGCAATCCATGATCCTTCCGACGCTCCGATTCGACCTCGAACTGCAAAAACTCTTCGTATGAGCGCTTCTGAATTTCGATCAGATCCGGAATATCGATGTTGGTTCGAATACGAGAAAAATCTTTCCGCTCGACGAATTCTTGTAGCGTCGTTTCGGACATTCCTACTCCTCCACGCTGGTTGGCGGTGAACGGAAGTCACTGGTCATCGGCCTTCAGCCGACGGGACCAACACAACCGTGCTTCAGACAATCGGCCGATGATCAATCACCAGTGACCAATGGCAGTTTTACTTGATTTCGACCTTCGCACCGCTTTCTTCGAGCTTCTTCTTCATCGTATCGGCTTCCTCCTTGGCCACTCCGGTCTTGACCGGCTTCGGCGCGCCCTCCACGAGGTCCTTGGCTTCCTTTAGGCCGAGACTCGTGAGCTCACGCACCACCTTAATGATCTGGATTTTCTTGTCGGCCGGTGCCGATGCAAGAACCACATCGAATGCCGTTTTCTCTTCGGCAGGAGCAGCCGCCCCGCCGCCCGCCGCCGGAGCCGCAGCCACTGCGACCGGCGCTGCCGCCGTGACGCCAAACCGCGCCTCAAGCCCCTTCACCAGTTCGGCAAGATCGAGCACGCTCATGCTTTCGATCGCCTTGATCAATTCCTCTTGCGACAATTTTCCTTCCGTAGCCGGCATGTCCCCTTCTCCTTTCCGTTTATCTTGAATGGCTGCAATGACTCGCACAAACTTCGACAAGACCGCGCTCAACGTATAGACGACGCCACGAATCGGCCCTTGCATGGCCGACAGCAACATGGCAACGAGCACTTCTTTCTTCGGCAGATTCGCGACCGCGGCCAGTTCAGCCGGCTGGAGGATTTTGCCTTCCAGCACCCCGGCCGTCATCCGAATCTTCTCCTCGCGCTTCTCCGCGCCGATGAAATCCTTCAGCACCTTTGTCGGCAACACCGGGTCGTCATAGCCGATGATCACCCCGGTCGGACCCTTGAGATGCGCCTTGAGTCCGGCCAATATCGTCCCCTCCGCGGCACGCGCGGCGAGTGTGTTTTTCACGATTCGATATTCTGCCTTTGCTCCGCGGAGCTGCTTGCGCAACTCGGTGACCTGGTTGACCGGAAGCCCGACACATTCCGTCAGAATGGCCAACCGTGCGCGACCGAACTTTTCGGTCAACTCGGCCACTGCCGTAACCTTCTCTTCCTTCTTCATCGCTCCCTCTTTCGTCGTGAATCGTTATTCGTTAACCGTTTCGACGATTCACGATTAACGCTTGACGTTGAACAGCCCCTCAACTCCACTGCTTTGTCAGCGCAACGGTATCCAATTTCACTCCGGGCCCCATCGTGCTCGCGATGGTGGCGCTCTTCAGATAACGTCCCTTGCATGAGGCCGGCTTCGCCTTGATGACGGATTCAATGATGGCCGATGCATTGTCGTACAGCTTCGTGGGATCGAAGGATACTTTTCCGACCGGCACGTGCACGATACCGGCCTTCTCGACCTTGAACTCGACGCGTCCTTTTCGGATGTCGGCAACCGCTTTTCCGACTTCGAAGGTCACGGTGCCGGTTTTGGGATTCGGCATCAGCCCGCGAGGCCCAAGCACCTTACCGAGTTTCCCGACGGAGGCCATAAGGTCCGGCGTGGAAATCGCGCAATCGAAATCCATCCAGCCGCCCTTGATTTTTTCCATCAAGTCGTCGGCCCCGACATAGTCGGCCCCCGCTTGCCGCGCCTCCTGCTCCTTTTCGCCCTTGGCAAACACCAAGACACGAACCTTTTTCCCCGTTCCGTGGGGGAGCGAAGCCGTCCCCCGAACCAATTGATCCGAGCGCTTCGGATCGATTCCCAGCCTGAGCGCGAGATCGACCGACTCGTCAAACTTCGCATAGGCCGCTCGCTTCACGGTTTCAACGGCCTCACGCAATCCATAGACGCGCGACTCGACATTCTTGACCGCCCCATTCATTTTCTTTCCCATAACCGGACGCTCCTTCGATCCCCGAATTAGCCTTGAATGACGACCCCCATACTCCGTGCGGTCCCCTCGATAATTTTGGTCGCCCCTTCCACATCTGCCGCGTTCAAATCGGCCATCTTCTTCCGCGCGATTTCGTTCAACTGCTGTCTGGTGATTTTTCCCACTTTATCCTTCTGCGGCACACCGGATCCTTTGATGATCCCCGCGGCCTTCTTCAGGAGATCCGAAGCCGGGGGCGTCTTCATGATGAAGCTGAAGGTACGGTCCTTGTAGACCGTAATGATGACGGGGATGATGCTGTCCCCATCCTTTTGGGTCTTGGCATTGAACTGCTTGCAAAACTCCATAATATTGACCCCATGCTGACCCAAGGAAGGACCGACAGGAGGAGCCGGGTTGGCCTTGCCGGCCGGAATTTGCAACTTGATCTGTGCCGAAATCTCTTTCGCCATGTGGTTTTCTTTCTCCTTCGCGATCGGCCATCAATTGGCAGTCTTCAATCGTGACTGAAGACCGACGTCGACCGATCGGCTTAAATCCGTTCAACCTGTAAGAATCCTAATTCAACCGGGGTCGATCGGCCGAAGATGCTCACCATCACCTTCAACCGGCTATGGTCCTGATCCACTTCGTCGACGACGCCGTTGAACCCAAGGAAAGGACCATCGATAATACGAACATTGTCGCCTTTAATAAATTTGACCTGCTCCCGTGGTTCGGCCTGACCCGCATCGACCTGCTTGAGCAAGGACTCCACTTCCTCATTCGTCAGCGGAGTCGGAACTGTGCCTCCTCCGACAAATCCCGTCACTTTCGGCGTCTCCTTGATCATCTGCAAGGTCTCATCCCCCAAGGGCGATTCCAACTCCACGAGGACGTAGCCCGGGAAAAACTTCCGTCGAGACGTCCGTCGCTTCCCGTCTTTAATTTCGATCACATCTTCTGTCGGAACGAGCACCTGCCCGACCTTTTCGACAAGCCCCATTTGATTTGCGCGCTCCATGAGGCTGGTCTTCACTCGCCCCTCAAAACCAGCGTACGTATGGATGACGTACCAGTTCTTTGTCATGCACCACCCTCAGCTCTTCGATGAATTACCGCTGAATCCTCTTACCTCTGCTCGGCAGGCTTAGATGAATTTGCCGACCAACCAGGAAAGGAACGAGTCAATCACGGACAAATACAGCGACATCAGGATGCAGAACACGATGACCACCGTCGTGGAGCCGATGGTTTCCGCACGACTCGGAAACGAAACTTTTTTCAGCTCTGCCCGCACGTCCGTCACGAACTGCCGAATCGATTCTGTCATACGCTTAAACATCAGTGACTCCGTCTTCAGTGTCCAAGCCGCCAAGTACCAACATGATTGCAGCCGGCATGCCCGTACCGTGAGATCGACGACACGAGCAAGCTATAGCAAAACCACACAGCGGTGTTTTATCCGCTCAGCAAGAGCCATCATAAGCTTCGCGGTCGAGCGAGCTCCGTTTGGCAGGGGCACTAGGATTTGAACCCAGACTCTCGGTTTTGGAGACCGATGTGCTGCCATTAACACCATGCCCCTCCGTTAACTCAGTGCTGAGTGTTGAGCTTTACGTGCTGAGGTCGATCTTTTTTGCCTCAGGACTTAGCACTCGGCACTCGGGACTCAGCACTTCTATTTCACTTCCTTATGAGGCGTGTGCTTTCGGCAGAACTTACAGAATTTGTTTCGTTCCAACCGATCCGGATCGTTTTTCTTGTTTTTCATGGACGAGTAATTCCGCTGTTTGCAGAGCGTACAAGCCATGTCGATGATTTCGCGCATTGCAACCCTCGTTATTCGTTACTCGTTATCCGTGAACCGTCTAACAGGCTTTCGCCCTATCTCTTCGATTCACGACTAACGATTCACGTTATTTCTACGCCAGAATTTCCGTGACGACGCCCGAGCCCACCGTCTTGCCGCCTTCCCGCACCGCAAACCGCAACCCCTGATCCATCGCGATCGGACTGATCAACTCCGCCGTCACACTGACATTGTCGCCCGGCATCACCATCTCGACCCCCGGATTGAGCTGCACCACCCCCGTCACATCCGTCGTCCGGAAGTAGAACTGCGGCCGATACCCGTTGAAGAACGGCGTATGCCGCCCCCCTTCTTCCTTCGTCAACACATAGATCTCCGCCTTGAACTTCGTATGCGGCGTGATCGTCTTGGGCTTCGACAACACCATCCCCCGCTCCACGTCTTCTTTCTTCGTGCCCCGCAACAAGACGCCGATGTTGTCCCCCGCCTGCCCCTCATCGAGCACTTTGCGGAACATCTCGACCCCTGTCACGACCGTGCTCTGCGTGGGCCGCAAGCCCACGATCTCGATCTCATCGCCCACTTTCACAATGCCCCGCTCACAGCGCCCCGTCACCACCGTCCCGCGCCCGCTGATGGTAAACACGTCTTCGATCGGCATGAGAAACGGCTTGTCGATCGGCCGCTGCGGCGTCGGAATGTACGTATCCACCGCCTCCAACAGCTTCATGATGGCCGGCACCCCCAATGGGCCGCTATCGCCCTCCATCGCCTTGAGCGCACTCCCCTGAATGATCGGCGTCTTGTCCCCCGGAAACCCGTACTTCGTGAGCAGCTCCCGCACTTCCAACTCCACCAACTCCAACAGCTCTTTGTCATCGACTTTGTCGGCCTTGTTCAAGAACACGACGATGTAGGGCACGCCCACTTGCCGCGCCAAGAGAATGTGCTCGCGCGTCTGCGGCATGGGCCCGTCCGCCGCACTCACCACCAGAATCGCCCCGTCCATCTGCGCCGCCCCGGTGATCATGTTCTTCACGTAGTCGGCGTGCCCCGGGCAATCGACGTGGGCATAATGCCGCTGGTCCGTCTCATACTCCACATGACTGATGGCGATGGTCATGATCTTCGTCGCATCCCGACGCCCCTGGCTCTCGCTCGCCTTCGCCACTTCGTCGTAGCTCACGAACTTCGCCATCCCTTTGTCGGCACACACTTTCGTCAACGCCGCCGTCAACGTCGTCTTCCCATGGTCCACGTGCCCGATCGTCCCGATGTTCACGTGCGGCTTCTTCCGCTCGTATTTCGCCTTCGCCATACGTCACCCCTTTTCTAGAACAACCACCGGTGCCTATCCGCCACACATTCAAGAGACGGCGGCACGAGCAAGCTTAATTAAGTCCAAGAGCCCATACTTGAGGCGTTTATCCGGTCGCCAAGAACAATCTTATTGGCTCCCGGTCGGGTCAAGCATGGTATGGAGCCCACGACGCGGATCGAACGCGTGACCTCGTCCTTACCAAGGACGTGCTCTACCAACTGAGCTACGTGGGCGCTGTCCGTTAATCGTGAACCATTATTTGTTATTCGCAAGACAAACCCTTGAGAATTTCCCAACCGACCCGTTTCACGTTTAACGAATAACGCTTCACGTCTCATAATCTTTATTCTCTTCATTGGAGCGGGCGATGGGATTTGAACCGCACTCCGTCCTCAGCTCAGCCCTGAAGCTTGCTTCGCTGACTCCCGCTGAGGGGGCCAGCCCCCTCGCGCGCTCCCCACAAAAGGGGCTTGCCCCTTTCGGAATCCCCACTGTCGTGGGTTCAATTCTCGCCCTTCCCGCATCTTACGTTTCACGCTTCACGTCTTCATTGGAGCGGGCGATGGGATTTGAACCCACGACAGCCAGCTTGGAAGGCTGGAACTCTACCACTGAGCTACGCCCGCCTCTTCATTCAGTATCGGGTGCTGAGTGCTCAGTGCTGAGGGTAGAATTCTGTAGCACTCAGGACTCAGCACGCAGAACTTGCGCACCGCACCTCCATATGGTGGGCAGGCAAGGATTCGAACCTTGGAAGACATAAGCCAGCAGATTTACAGTCTGCCCCCTTTGGCCACTTGGGTACCTGCCCGCGATGTTTCATTGTCCTCATCCGAACCAATTTGCAGTACAAGTAATGGACGCTCGCCGATCATCCGCTCAACAAAGACAAGTGGGCCTACCCGTGCACAGCTTTCTTCCTCAACCCTTAGAGATTGATTCGCTGAAGTGCTCGGACAGGCCAGATTACGAAATGCTGGATTCTATTGATGAACTTGCGCCATGTCAAGAGGAGAATTCGCCTCAAGTATTTTTTGGCTTCCTCTCTCGGTGGTAGTCTGACAGACAGATACCTAGGATGATTCAAATGAGGCTTCGAGCCGTTCGATAAAATCCTGCTGAAAACCGAGAATGTGTTTCATTAAAACACCAGCTTCCTTCAGCGTCAACTGCGAGGATTTGGCCAAATATCTCTTCTGAGTGAGGCGCCGTTCGTCCGGATCTTCAGGGACGTAGTATCCACGGAGATCACCTTTCTCAAATGCCGTCTTGAGTCGCCGTACCCATTGATGAGCCTGTCGCCGATCCTGAAACATGGATTTCCCGGTCTTGTGCTGCACTTCAAGCTGATTCCAGACCGCCCAGCCGATAAAGACCGCCCATGTTTCATTCAGCGCTTCCCACGACTCTCCCTGGGTCAAATAGCGTGATTCCGTCTCATCCTTTCGCTGAACAATCGGTGCAATTTCTACTTCCCCGTATCGGCGGGCTTGCTGCTTTTTGGCAAAGCCCAACAGCTCTTCTGAACCGTGCCCGGCCTCGCCGGAGTGCGCTTCAACGATTTGTAGGTAATCCATGTAGGCATGGAACAGCTCGTGATAGAGCACTTCCAATTCCTTGTGCGTCATCGCGCCGAGCGGCTTGAGAGTCCTTCCCGCAGCATTAAAGGACAACGAACGGTTAAGGATCATCCGATGGTCGTCAGGATGGTATTCAGCAGCATAAGTCCGAAGATCATCGAACTCAAAATGAATAAAGTCCGGAGGGAGTGCCTTCAGAAATTTCGTCGGCAACTGTAAGCGCGTTGCGTCACGAAGAAGGCTCATCCATGTGCGGTCCGTACTGTCCGCTTCTGTCTGCGATATGGCAGCCGCTTCGGCAAAGAAAAGCGGCATCGCCCAGCACAACAACAGGACCAATCGAATAGTGGGGTGATTCATATGCACGGAAAGAGAATCGATGGACAGCGATACGGCGACAGGGAATTACGATCAATAATAGGGATCTCGCGCCATTCCCCAGTCCTCACGCTCACCTTCCTCGACGAGTGCAAGCGTGTCGAGAAGGTCCGAGGACACATGATCAAGGAACCGTGAGGGTTTCGAAAGCAACATCCCGCTGGTCTTGTCGTACACATTGATAGGATACGTCAAAAACAAATGTCTCTTGGCTCGGGTGACGGCCACGTAGAAGAGTCGCCGTTCTTCTTCCAATTCATCATCGGTGAGAAAGGAATAGGCTGATGGGAACCTGCCATCGACCACCCAGATGACAAATACGCACTGCCACTCCAGCCCCTTCGCGGAATGGATCGTCGAGAGCACCAGTCGTTCATCATCACGATCAGGCGCTTCCACATCCACCGCGCTGCCGTCCGGCGGTTCCAGCGCCAAGTCGGCCAAAAACTCGTCGATGTTCTTATACCCTTCGGCGATCGTATGGAGATGGTCCAGATCTCTGGTACGCTTCGGATAATCGTCGTACTGCTCCTTCAGAATCGGGAGATAATACTCGTAGATGTGATTGACCTGTTCGACCGGCTGCGGATCGTCCGACCCGGCCAGATTCTCCAGCGTATCGGCCAAGTGCTTGAGCCCTTGCCCGGAACGGCCGCTCACCCCGCGCAGCACGTCGAATGGTCGTCCGGATTTCACGATCGCGGCGAGTAAGTCCTGGGCTTTCTTCGGCCCCACCCCTTCCACCAACAGCAACACGCGATGCCAGCTGACCGTATCAAGAGGGTTCGCGACGACTCGCACATGCGCCAGCAGATCCTTGACGTGAGCTGTTTCGATAAACTTTACCCCGCCCCGTTTGAGAAAGGGCAACCCTTTCCGAGAGAGCTCGATTTCCAGGTCAAAAGAATGGAAACTTGAGCGGAACAGCACCGCCACTTCACTGAGCGGCACGCCCTCTTCCCGAAGCTCAAGAATCTTCTGCGCGATGAATCGCGATTGTGCATTTTCTCCCGCCGCTTCTACTAATGCAGGCAGCGGTCCGTCGATCTTTCTCGTAAAGAGGCGCTTCGTATACTTCTCGGTTGCTTCCTCGATAATGCAGTTGGCGAGATTCAAAATCGGCTGGGTGCTGCGATAGTTTTCTTCGAGCTTATACACCGTTGTGCCCGGGAACAGCAGCGGGAACTCTATGATGTTCTTAAAGGTCGCGCCTCGGAACGCATAGATGGACTGTGAATCATCCCCGACCACCATCACGTTCTGATGCGTCGTCGCCAATTGCCGGATGACCTCAGCCTGCAACCGATTCGTGTCTTGATACTCATCGACGAGGATGTAGCGATACTGACGGGAGATGTTCACGCGGGCCGCTTCGTCAAGCGACAGCAATTGCCGCAGCATCACCAGCAGGTCGTCGTAGTCCAAGAGTTGTTTGTGGCGCTTCGCCGCTTGATAGGCTTTGTGCAGCCGCCCGAGATCTTCCGAATGATCCGCAAAATGACTGAACTCTTCCAGAATGATCTCGTCGAGATTGCGCAGCGTGTTCTCGCTCTTGCTGATCATTTCCATGATCGTCCCCTTGCGGGGAAATCGCTTGTCCTTTTCATTAAGCCCCAGCTGCGACCGCAGCAGCGCGATGAGATCCTCCGCATCGCCACGATCCAGAATCGTGAATCCAGGCTCGATGCCGATCGATCGGCCATGCCGGCGCAACAGGAGATTCGCCACCGAGTGGAACGTCCCTCCACACACCCGATGACTACTCGCCCCGATCAGATCGCCGGCCCGTTCCAACATCTCCTGCGCGGACTTGCGCGTGAACGTAAGCAAGAGAATATTGGAGGGATCCACCCCGGAATCGATCAAATAGGCTACGCGATAGACCAACGTGCGGGTTTTGCCGCTTCCGGCTCCTGCGATGACTAACGAGGGACCGTCGCCCGCCGTCACCGCCGCTAGTTGCTGAGGATTCAGCGCGGCAGCATAATTGATGGACAACGTGCGGGGAGCGGCATCCTCAGCAGGCCGCTTCAACACATAGGTTTTAATTTCTCGTTCCATGGAAATAGGCGAAGAAGGTATCCGTTAATTTCATCAACAGGAGAGGTTTGTTGTATACCACACCCGACTTCCCTTTCCTATCCGCCTGCAATCATCACCCAAAACTTGTAGCCCACCCAGACGATGAAGGCAATCGTGAGCAGCAAGAGCCCCACCGTGCCGCCGATGATTCCAATCACGTAAAACCAATCGGCATGGGTCTCTCGATCCGGTTTCAGGGCCGCCTCGCGAAGCAGCGCGGCGTTTCTCGCATGACTCCGGAACCAGACCGAGAAGAGATCTCCGACAACAGGGACCGCCCCGACCGTACCGTTAATCAGAAGATTAAGACTCATGCGGGCCAGTACGATTCGTGGGAGCTGCAGCCGCGTCGCCAATCCAAGAATAATCGTGCCGATCAGATTCGCGATGATGTCGCCGATTCCCGGAATGAGCCCAAGCAATGGATCCAAGCCGATGTAGAGCGACGTGCCGGGAATCTTGACCGTCGTGTCCAGCGCCTTGACCAGAATATCCGCAATCGCGAGCAAATGCTCACGCGCCTGGTCTCGTGGCAAGACTTCGATCCGTGACGTGGATTGGCGATGAGAGGTCGAGGCAGACACGTGAATGTATCCAAAGATTTCTTTTCACTGTACCAGATCATCGACCGGGGAATGCAACGGGGTCGTAGGCAGACCATTCACAATCCGTCGCCGCCCCCACTTGAGCCATTCTTTCTGCTCACGATAAGAAGACATCACGTTATACGGGCAGCTCAGCATGTGCAGGAGCGACACTCAATTCTTAGGTCGCGTCTTAGGTCGTGCTCGTACTTGACCCATAAACAGCCATTATGTACAATTTATCCATATTATCTATTGCTCTGGATAGGCATCATGCCTAAGCTCACATTCAGGAACAGCCGGGGACAGCTTATAGACCTCTCCTCCGTGGCCGCCACGAAAGTCAAGAATGAGTTCGGTGCAATCTTAGAGCAAGCGATACACAGCGGAGCGGTCGCCATTACCCGTCACGACTCGCCCAAGGCCGTGCTCCTCTCGTTGGCCGAGTTCGAATCGCTGGTGAACGAACGCAGCCGCTCGCTCGACGATCTGGGCGAGGAGTTCGACGAATTGCTGGCCCGCATGCAGACACCACAAGCGCGAAGAGGCGTGGAGACGGCCTTCAACGCTTCTCCAGAGGAACTGGGACGCGCCTCAGTCGCGGCCGCCCAAAAAAAACATCGCGCACCGGTACGCAAACGAGCGCGGCGTACGTCGGCCGCGAGGGCATGAGCCCTTCTCGGCGGCCACGTGTTCATGTGCTGGCCGGCGTCAATGGGGCGGGAAAGAGCAGCATCGGCGGCGCGGCCGTCCGTCAATACGGGGGCACGTATTTCAACCCGGACGAGGCGGCCCACACCCTCAGAGAGAAAAACTCTGCTCTAGCACAGGCAGACGCCAACGGCGCAGCCTGGCGCCAGGGTGTGAGGCTGTTGAAGCGGGCGATTGAAAAGCGCCTGGATTTTGCCTTCGAGACTACCCTCGGCGGGAATACCATCACAAGCCTCCTTGTGCAAGCAGCCGAACAGGGCATCGAAGTGCGCGTCTGGTACGTGGGACTGTCCAATCCGGAATTGCACATCGCACGCGTCCAAGCCCGAGTCCGACGAGGCGGGCACGACATCCCTGCGCACGACATCCATCGGCGCTATGAACATAGCCGCCTCAACCTCATCGCGTTGCTTCCATTCCTCACGACCCTGCGCATGTACGACAACAGCGCGGACGCGAACCCCTCAGCAGGCCGAACACCGAAGCTGAAACTGGTGCTGCACATGGAACATGGAAAAATTCTCGGTCCGCCGGACTTGACGTCTACGCCGAGCTGGGCCAAACCGATCGTCGCCGCGGCGCTCAAGCTGCATCAATCATAAACCGATACGATCAGGGAAACAGATCAGCCGGAATCTCACAGCGCGAGAGACGCGGCCATTCTGCGTTAGTGTGCACGTCGAATATCTCGATGGGCTAAAGATGAGCTATTTACCGTTTTCAGGTACACTGCGCCACCGAAAACACACTTTTGGTTCAACGCAAGAAGACTCACTCGCTCACCTCTTTGCTCCCCACGCAAGTCTTCGTTATAATCCGCAATGCTCTTGAGCAAACCCATGGCCACAGTCAATATTGAATACAAGGAGCGACTGCGCCAACTGGCGGAGCTGATGCTCGCCGTGTCGGGCGAATCGGTCACGATGGTGAAGCGCAATGCGCCCAAGCAGGCGCTGAAGCTCAAGCGCCAGGATGAATGGAGCGTCTACTTGGAATTTCTCAAGATCATGTTCAACCTCACGGACCGGCTGGTGGCCCTGCACGTCCCGTTAAAAGACCAGATGGAGTTCATGAACGGATTGGAAGACGCCGTGGCGCAACAGTTGAAGCGTGTGCTGGAACCGGCGTTCGGGAACAACGCGGATCAGATGGAAATCGTGCTGACGATCGGCACGACGGTCGCGCAAAGTCGCCAGACCTACGAGAAGTACAAGTTCCTGATTTCCGAAGACTCCAAGACTAAGAACGAGATGTTTCACGAGTTCGGCGATAAGGTGGCTG
Organism: Nitrospira sp.; assembly: GCA_030123625.1. Classification (NCBI taxonomy): domain Bacteria; kingdom Pseudomonadati; phylum Nitrospirota; class Nitrospiria; order Nitrospirales; family Nitrospiraceae; genus Nitrospira; species Nitrospira sp. The sequence continues at coordinate 2,909,744 of CP126121.1, read as the reverse complement.
ACGCCCTCGGTGCTCCCGGCAACGCACAGCTCAGTTCGGCAGCGACCCTCTGTGCGAGTGCCGTCGTGCCGGCCCTCAGCTCGATACTGCAAGGACAGGCTCCTCCCTCTCATGACGCGTCGGAGGGTGCGCCCGCGTCCGTCGCGAACGTCGCCGAACAAGAGAAAACGACCGGCCAGGAGATCAAGCTGGTCAGTCTCATGTCGAGTGTCTCCGGTGAAGAGGTTGAGACCCGCTGGGGACTCCACCCACGGTTCCGTGAGGACCTTACTCCCTCCGAACTCCAACAACTCACCAAACTCCTAAATCGGGTCGCAAAAATCCTTGGCGAACGGTATGCCGCCGTGGCATTCTCCAAAGAATGGATCTCGTGGCATAAGGCAGGGCACGCCTGATTCCGGCCTGTGATCGTCCGTCATTGCCGATACCGATTGCGTGATCTTGACCAAAGGAGTGTTTGTGGATTCTTCTAATATGGTGAATAATTCCCTTCCCCAGAACCTCCATCGGCTTCCCGAGCTGGCGCAAAATCTCTGGTGGAGTTGGACGTTGGAGGCACGCCAGCTGTTCGAAGTCGTCGACCCGACCTTGTGGTTTCTCACGAACCACAACCCGGTCAAACTCTTGTCTGATGTCAAACCGGACCGGTTGGCGCGTTTGGCCGAAGACCCGTCGTTCCTCCGCCAATACTCGGCGGTATTCCGCCTATTCGATGAGTATCTTGCCAATAAGAAGAGTTGGGCCGGAACGCACCATGCCGATTTGACGAAGACCACCATCGCGTACTTTTCGGCAGAATTCGGATTGCATGCGTCCGTGCCGATTTATAGCGGCGGTCTCGGAATCTTGGCCGGAGACCACTGTAAAGAGGCGAGCGACCTCGGCTTGCCGCTCGTCGGCATCGGATTCATGTACCCGCAAGGATATTTCCGCCAACGGATCACGCCGGAAGGTTGGCAAGAAGCGGCCTACGCCCCTTTCAACCGGGACGAATCTCCGGTTCATCTGGCGGTGACTCCGTCGGGAGAACCATGCCGGTTTGCCGTGGAAATGGGCAGCCGTCGTGTGATTGCGGCCGTCTGGAAAGTGCTGGTGGGACGGATCCCGCTCTTTCTCATCGATACGGATGTGCCGGAAAATAGCCCGGAGGACCGTGCTCTCTCCGCCCGTCTCTACGGCGGGGATCAAGAAATGCGGCTCTGTCAGGAAATTTTGCTGGGCATCGGCGGCGTGCGCATGTTGCGATCGCTCGGCATCTCTCCGGCGGTGTGGCATGCCAACGAAGGTCACTCGGCCTTTCTCACCCTGGAGCGGATCCGCGAATTTGTCCAAAAGGGTTCGTCCCATGCGGAAGCCAGCGAGCTGGTCCGTCAGAGCACCGTGTTCACGACGCATACACCCGTGCCGGCCGGGCACGATGTCTTCCCGCACCACCTGATGGATCGGTACTTTGCCGGCTACTGGGAACAACTGAGCCTCTCGCGCGATGAATTTCTCCGTCTCGGTGAAACGCCGGAATCGCGAGGGCACGGGTTCAACATGACCGCACTGGTCATGCGCCTGTCGGCCCACGTCAACGGAGTCAGCCGCGAACATGGGCGAGTGACTCGCGAGATGTGGCAGCACTTCTGGCCGGGATTGCCGACCGACCAGATCCCTATCCGCAGTGTGACCAACGGCGTTCATGCGCCGACGTGGGTCTCGCCGGAACTGCACCACCTGTACAGCAAGTCGCTCAGCCCGACCTGGACCCAGACCTGCGATGATCCGGCGATGTGGCAGCGGGTGATGGATGTCCCCGATCATGAGTTGTGGGCTGTTCGGCAAACGATGAAGCGAAAACTGATGGGGTTTATTCGTGAACGAGCCAGGGTCGGTTGGATGCACGGCCATCTGCAGCCCTCTCAAGTCCTCACACGCGGTACATTTTTGGATCCCGAGGCGTTGACCATTGGATTCGCCCGACGGTTCGCGACGTACAAACGGGCCACCTTGCTCTTCCGAGACCTGGAACGGCTGAAAGCACTCCTCCAAGACCGATGGCGGCCGGTCCAACTTATCTTCGCCGGCAAGGCTCACCCCGCCGATGAGCCCGGTCGATACTTCATTCACGAAGTGCTGAACTTTTGTCATGATCACAAACTGGGCGGCCGCATCGCCTTCCTTGAAGATTACGAGATGCATATGGCGAAGTATCTCGTCCAAGGCGTCGACATTTGGTTGAACACCCCTCGTTTTCCGATGGAAGCCAGCGGCACCAGCGGCATGAAAGCCGCCCTGAACGGCGTGTTGAACCTCAGTGTCCTCGACGGATGGTGGGTTGAAGGCTATAACGGAGCCAATGGGTGGGGCCTCCAACCGCTGAGCGAACAGGCCGATGCGCAGGCTCAAGATCTTCATGATGCCGAACAACTCTATCGCGTGCTGGAACAAGAAGTCGTGCCGCTGTTCTATCAGCACGATCGTGACGGGATTCCTCGGGGCTGGCTCCAAATGGTCAAAGAATGTATCCGTACCATCGCGCCCCAGTTCTGCACCACGCGCATGCTGAAGGACTATGTCAGCCTGCTGTACCGCCCCGCCACGGTGCGGCTCCCTACGACATGGTGACTCGGTTCGATGCGGCGGGTCGCCGTGTGATACGCGACCCGGCCTCCAATCCGATTACAATAGCGCGTGTCGTCATCACGCTCATTCTGATTTTCATCACAGTTCCTCTCTTCACTGCGTCCGCTGAAACCTCGTCCACAGTCGAATCGAAAGCCGCAACCCTCTTCAAGGCCGGTGATTACCCTGAAGTGATCTCTCTCTACCGAGATCTCCCACCGGATGCGACGCCCTCGAAAGCCTTTCTCCGTCTCTCCTTGCTGAGCTATGTCCGCCTGGGACGAATGGACGAAGCCCTGGCCGTCTATGCGAAATTGGTTCAGCCGGGGCAGCCGCATGATGCATCGCTTCTTCGTCCGTTGGCACTCGGAGTAATCACGAGCCACGTTCGAGACCGAAAAGAGCATGTTCGCATTGCGGCCTACTCGGCCCTCGCGGAATTGGGACTGCCGGAGACCGCCGCGATTTTAGAGGATGGTTTGCTCGATCCCTCCGTCGTGGTACGAGCCCGAGCCGCTGAGGCGATTGGAAAAGCCGGACTCGCGGGGAAATCCGGCGCCTTGCGTCGTGCGTTGCGGGATGAGATGCCGACCGTCCGCATCGCCGCCATGGCCGCGCTTGGAGAAGCTCATGCCGCGGACGTCCAACAACGATTGCTCGATGTCGCGCGCACAGAAGACGGACCTGAAGCTGTTTTCGCGTATGCCGCCCTGTTTCAGCTGGGACGGTCCGAGAAGCTTGCCGACATCACCAGCGCAGCCACCTTGCCGGACGCAGAGACGAGAATGGCCGCACTTGGCGTATTGGGACGCCTCAAACGTCCGGCAAGCCTGGCGGTCCTGGCCCAAGCTGTGTATGATCCTGATCCATCGGTGCGCACGTTCGCTGCCGGAGCACTGGGAGAATTCGGGTCTCCGGGCGGCGTGGCTCCGCTGACACATGCAATCGGAGACGAGATGGCGATGGTGCGCGGCGTAGCCGCGGCAAGTCTCGGAAAGCTCGGCATCAAGGAAAACCGGCCCTTGTTGTCGGCACTCACCAGAGATCCGAATCCTCATGTCCGTGCCAGCGCCGCAGAAGGATTGATTCGTCTCGGCGATACCTCTGCCCTCACGCTGGCAACTGAGCTGGCTCGGCATCCCGACCCTTCCATTCGCGGTGCAGCGGCGCAGGCATTGAGTGCCTCTGCCGATAAAGAGGCCCTGGCGGTGCTACAAACTCTCTTACAGGACCAGCAGCCGCTTCCTCGCATGATGGCCGCCAAGGGATTGCGGAAAAGCAGCGACGGTGCCATCCCCGTCTTAGTGAAAGGGTTGCAGGACTCGGATGAGACCGTGCGTATCGCGACGGCCAACAGCCTGTTCCAACAGTTGACCCGATTGAGTTCGTCGAAACGTCGCCGCTAAACAAGGACCGCTATGGCTAAATTTTTCGTTGTTGTGGTGTTGCTTGCCGCGGCATTCGGAGCGGGCTACTACCTCGGACAGCGGCCCGTCGGGACGCTGCAGCGAACCGTCGCGGAACTTCAACAGTCGTTGAAGGATGTGTCCAGAAACGTGTTGGACACGACTCTCGGGATCGAGCGCGATCTCCGTCGGCGTCAGGGGCTCGTGGAGGCCAAATCCCGGTTGGTCCAGGCGAAGGCACACTTCGCCGACCGCAATTTCGGTGACGCAGCAAAAGAATTGGGCGAGGCCGTCGATGCCGTGGAGACCATTACAAAGGGAGCCAAGTCCAATGACTCGACCAACGCCCTGCGGGACATGGCCGGATCGCTGCGGGAGGCCAAGTCAGACATTGTGGCAGGGAAACCGATGTCGATGAAAAAGTTGGATGAGCTTCAGCAAAGGATGGATCAGCTGCTGAATAAATGACTCAGGCGTTGGCCGGTTGAGAGATCGGTTGCTTCTTCCACTTTGCCAGAATGCGCTCGACCCGCATCTTCACGACCATATCGGGGTCTTTGAGCAACGGCTTGATCGCCTCGCGACCACGCTCGTCACCGATCGATTCCAACGCGGCTGCGGCCGTCAGCCGCGTAAACCAATCTTTATCACCGAGCATCGTAATGAGCGGATCAATGGCCTCGCTGCTCTTGATCCGTCCCAACGCGAGGACGGCGCACTTGCGAACGTTTTCATCTTTGTCACGAAGGGCTTCAATCAGCTTTTCGACGGACGGCTCACCCAGCGCGACCAAGGCATCGACGGCATCATCTCTGAACTCGTCGTTCCGAAACTGAAGCACCAGGGGATCGAGCACCCGCTCGTCACGGATTTTCCCGAGCGCCGCGATGGCGTATTTACGAACTTCCCAATCACGAAGCAGTTTGAGGAGGGTTTCGACGGCGGGAGAACCCACTTGTCCCAACCCTTCGATCGCGACTTCTCGAACCTGCCAATCACCGTCGCGCAATGCGCGGGCCAATGGTTCGACACAGCGCTCGTCCCCCATCTCGCCCAGGGTAATAATGGCTTCGCGGCGAACGACCCAGTCGGGATCACTCAACAGATCGATCTGGATGTCGATTTCATCCTTTATCTGTTCTTCGTCGAGCGCGGCAGTATCTTGGCCGACCACTGATGCGTCGACAGAGGGAAAATCAACCTGCCTCTGATCGCTCGCAGGGTCGGCGATGGGCTCATCGGCTTGTCGGCTGAGAGGGCTACTGCCTTCGGAGAAATGTTTCGGGTCTTGTTCCATGGAATCAGTATCTAATTCGACTATGGCCACTGAAAAACTATGCCGACACAGGAGTGGCAGCCGCACCCGTGCTTCCAGCCGCTCGTTTCTTCCGCTGCGCGAGGGCCCGCCGTTTCCGCTGTTCTCTTTTCAACCGTTTCCGCAATGACCGGAGTGCGGCGTCTCCTTCCGGATTGCCGTGATTGGTCAATTTGGCGGCGACTTTCTTCTTCAACCTCGCTTCATCCGGTTCCGCTGCGCGTTTCTTGGCCATTGATTCATACCTCCCCTTCGATCCACTCCGCATTGTCGGCTGCCGATAGAAAGATGCAGTCTAGTAGAGAGCTTTGCATACTGTCAACCTGGACAGAACTGCCGGGGGCATCATTGGCAGGCCAGGAAGCCCACTGGGCGTGATCAGCAAAATGGAGCTTAGTTCAAGACCAACGACGCGACGGGAGTGTAGGCCGGTTGAGCCACCGCAAGCATCACAAAGGCCCAGCGATTGCGCCTTCCAATCCAGAAGTCGCTGGGGAAATTTCGAGCCGGAGAGGTCATCCCAGGTGACGTTCGATTAGCCTGCGGCACCGTATCGGCAAAAAGTGAAGCAGCTCGATCTAAAAACTCTTCCGACAGCAACGTCAGCTCCGGGCGGCGTTCGCCGACAATTTCAATCTGCACATGCGCCAATCCTCCATGCTCCATGCCTAACCGGACGGCAGCACCGTGGGAAAGGTCGAGGATGCGGCCCTTTTCGTAGGGACCGCGGTCGGTAATCCGCACATAGAGATGTTTCCCATTCGTCAAATTGACGACACGCACAACACTGCCGAGCGGTATGGTCCGATGAGCAGCCGTCAGCGCTTCCATATCGAACAGCTCGCCGTTCGCCGCTTGTCGGCCATGGAACTGTTCACCATACCATGAAGCGACGCCTCGATCTTTGATCCCCACATCCAGTTGGCCATCCCCTTTAGGAACCCAAGAACAGGCCCCCAACGACAGGCACAGGATTATTGCGGAGGATGTGGACGATAAGAGCCGTCTGTGATGATGCTCAGTGTACATGCTGGGTATCGCGCCTCCTCTTCTGATGTCAACAATGGGATCTCCGGTCGATCCACAGTATGAAAGGCATGGGACTTCGACAATACCGACCGGCGTACCGGTTCCCCTACCTCCGTATGGACTCATCCGTTCCGTGATCGAGAGTGTGACCGCAGGGAACATGGAAAAGGATAGGCTTCCTCGGGATTCCTATATAAAGGAGCCCGAACTTAAATTCAACATCTATTGGTCGACGAGAGTCTGCAACGAGGAGTAGGACTTGTAGATGATCCATTCTGCTCAATACTCCAGACTCTATATTGACTGCCTCGGACGGAATGAGTAAGATCCGCGATCAAACAACATGGTGTAGTGTCGAGAGCGGTACTGCCTCGTTCTCTGCGATTGTTCGCACCGATATCCATTCGTGATCGACGTTCAAAACATTACCAAGCGATATGGCCATCATACGGCTATCGATCGCGTCACCTTCTCGGTGGCCAAGGGAGAGGTGTTGGCATTCCTCGGCCCCAATGGCGCGGGCAAAACCACCACTATGCGGATTTTGACCTGTTTCATGCCGGCGACAGAAGGCACGGCACGAGTGGCGGGTTTTGATTGCACCGAGCAGCCATTGGAGGTGAAGCGGCAGATCGGCTACTTGCCGGAAACTCCGCCGGTCTACCAAGAATTCACGGTAGCGGAATATCTGGCCTTTGTCGGCCGGCTCCGTGGGATCACGGGACCGAAGCTCTCGTCGGCGCTCGATCAATCTATCGGACGGCTTGAGTTGGGCTCCGTCCGTCATCGGCTGATCGGCAACCTTTCACGCGGGTATCGTCAGCGGGTGGGGCTGGCGCAAGCGCTGTTACACGATCCGCCGGTGCTGATCCTCGACGAGCCGACGGTGGGTCTTGACCCCAAGCAGATCATTGAAATCCGAGAGCTCATCAAGAGCCTGGCCGGCTCGCATTCCGTGATTCTCAGCACTCATATTCTGCCGGAGGCCACCGCAGTCTGCCAACGGGTGGTCATCATCAATAAAGGCCGCATCGTCGCGGAAGATACCCCTGAACAGTTGTCGGCCCGATTGCGTCAATCGGAGAAAATTTCGATAACCCTCAAGACCTGTCCGGCGGACTGTGAGATGAAGTTTCGCGAGATTCCCGGCATTCTCAATGTTATTCCCGGACAGGCGGGAGGAAGTTTCCTCATCGAATGCGAGCTGGGCCGCGATCTACGCGACGAGATCGCGCGTGTAGCCGTGTTGAACCAGTGGGGATTACTTGAGCTTCGCACCGTATCGATGACGTTGGAAGACGTCTTCCTCCAGCTCACGCGCCACGAGGACCACCTCCCCGAGCCGACTGAGACCATGGTCGGCATGGCCCCCGCTCAAAGGACGGACGCGTAGCAGGCTGCGGAAAAACTCAATTCATGCGAACGATGTAGCTGAATGTTTTGATTAGTGCTAACGCCAGAATAACTTCAGGATGCTTAAAAAGGCTGTCCAGCAAGGCCGCAGCGAGGTCCGCGACGCGAAGAATAATGAGCGTCACGTCTGCGGACGGGCGTGAGTCGGTGAGCGCCCAGTGTCTGAAAGGCGAAGCGTATTCTTTTTCACCCGGCCCGCCCCGAGCTGCTCTTAGCAGCTCATGCCCGGGTACGTTGAGCCCTCTGAACGATGCGAGAACGCCGCTGGCGGACTTTTTCAGCATCCTGTTAGGAGCCTTATGACCCCGGTGCAGGCCGTCATCGCCAAAGAATTGCGCGGCTATTTCGTCTCCCCCATTGTCTACGTGGTCGGTGCGGTCTTTCTGTTGATCTTCGGGCTGCTCTCCTATCTCTACGTCGGTTTCGCCGGCGCGCAAGCCATCCAACTGATGCAGATGCAAGGAGGCATGGCCCAGATCAACTTGAACGATCTGGTCTTCAGGAATCTCTTCGCAAGCATGCGGATCGTCCTGGTGATTATTCTGCCCATCCTGACCATGCGGTTGTTCGCGGAAGAGCGCAAGCTGCGCACCTTTGAGTTCTTAATGACCTCGCCGATCAGGATTCATGAAATCATCGCCGGCAAATTCATCAGCGTATTTTTAATCTATCTGGGTCTCGTAGGATTGACGATGTTGGTTCCGACGGTGCTGATGCTCTTCAGCGATTTCGATTGGAATCCCGTCTGGACCGGCTATTTGGGAATGGTGCTGCTGGGGGCTCTGTTCCTTTCCGTGGGCGTATTTGCCTCGGCGCTCACGGAAAATCAAATCGTCGCCGCCTTTGTCAGCTTCGGTATGCTCCTGATCATCTGGCTGATCGCCGGATTGGGAAACCTTTTCGGAGATACCACCGCAGGCCGCGTCATCTCGTATTTTTCATACATGGACCACTATGACCGCCTGCTGCGGGGACTGATCGACACGAGCGACCTCGTGTACTTCGGAAGCGGATTGGCGCTCATGCTGTTCCTCACGCATCGCGTCGTGGAGTCGACACGCTGGAAATGATTATAAAGTCCTTACCCTTCGGTCTACTCGGAGTCGCGCTCGGCATCGGCGGCATGATTGCCTACACCCTTCGTCCCGACTGGCTGTGGGTCGTCACGATCGTGGAAGGACTGGCTCTATTCTGCTTGGCCCTGTTCTTCGTCCTCCATTTTGAAACCGTCAAGGCATTCTCCGGCCGGCGGTCGACGAGGATGGGACTGAACAGCTTTCTGATGATCGCGCTCTTTTCCGGCATCTTGGTCATCGTCAACTTTCTGGCTTCCCGACATTCGATACGTTGGGACCTCTCCGAAAATCAAAATTTCACCCTCGCGCCGCAAACCCATCGGGTTCTCCGATCCTTGCCGCACGACGTGAAGATTACGGTCTTCACGAGGGAAAAGGATCCGGGCTATCAACCATACAAGGAACGATTGGAGAGTTATCGGCAAGCCTCTACCAAACTCAACGTCGAATTCATCGATCCGGAAAAACAGCCGAAGATAGCCCAAAGCTATGGGATCTTCCGAACCGATACCGCGATTTTCGAGAGCAACGGCCAGACCATCCGCGTAACCTCACCATCGGAAGTGGAGCTGACCGGCGCCTTGATTCGCATTTCCAAGGATGCCAAGAAGCGCATCGTCTTCGTCGAAGGCCACGGCGAGTTGAGTGTGGAAGATAAAGATCGCAACGGCCTCTCCATCGCCAAGGAGGCCTTGACTCGGCAAGGCTATGACGTGGGCACCGTGTCGCTCTTAAAAGAATCCGCTGTGCCGGACAATACGTCGGTGCTGGTATTGGCCGGGCCTCGCCGCTCCGTGACGAAGGAAGAACAGGAACGGATGAAGGCCTATGTGGAGAAGGGCGGCCATCTTTTGGTCTTGGCTGATCCCGATACTCAAACAGGTCTGGAGCCGATGTTGGCCCATTGGGGGCTGGGCTTAGGTCCGGGAGTGTTGGTTGATTTACAAGATCGGTTGGCGCAGGGAGACCTCACGGCGCTGTTGGTTCGGACGTTCACCGAACATGAGATCACGCAGGATCTTACCTCTGCCGTGCTCTTGCCGCTTTCGCGACACGTCACGTTCGATGAACAGGTCGGGAAAGACTGGGATTTTGTGCCGCTGGCCCGTACCTCGCCGAACAGCTGGGCTGAAACGAACATGCAGGGCCGGGTCGTGAGCCTGAGTGAAAAGGAAGACATAAAAGGACCGCTTCCCATGGCCGCCGCGCTGGCGCCGAAGAAGGCCCCGGAAGAAGGCAAACCTCGACCCGCCATCGTGGTGATCGGGAATTCGACCTTCGTATCCAACGCCTTTTTCAACTTTCCCGGCAACAGCGACTTCTTTCTCCATACGACCGGTTGGCTGGCCGAGGAACGGGACTTGATCTCCATCGCACCGAAAGAGCCGGCATTGAGGCCCTTCACACCCAACCCCACCCAGGAACGGGTGCTGATTTACGTGCAGGTCGTGTTCCTTCCACTCGTCACATTGCTCACCGGCATCATCGTGTGGAGAAAACGCCGACGGCTGTAACCGACACGAAAGAAAAGAAGGTTGAGGTTAAGGTCAAGGTTTCGATCATTCCCGCTCAACCTTAACCTTAGCCTTGACCTTCAATGGATTTGATGCGGTACTGGCCCACAGTTCTCATGTTGGTGATTCTCGCCGGTCTAGGGAGCTATCTCTATCTTGTGGAGTTTCCTGCCGAGCAGCGAGAGGAGAAACGGGAAAGCGAGCAGAAACACATCCTGTCTTTTCCGGAAACCGCCATTACAGGACTTTCGATCACCACCTCTCAGGGACCCGTCGAATTCAAGCTGGCGGAACCGGGTAAATGGTCTATCGTGGCTCCGCTTCAAACGGACGCCGATAACCGGGAAGTACAGGCGCTTATTCGAGCGCTCGTGACAGGAACCGTCACCAGAACCGTCGAAGAGCAGGCCACACAGCTCGCGCCGTTCGGTCTGGAACAGCCGGTGACCACCCTCACCGTAACGGCCGGACCGCAACAAGAGACGATTTCCATCGGCGACAGTGGTCCACTTTCCAATACCCTCTATGTGCTTCGTGCATCGGATCGGCGCGTCCTGCTGACCAACTTAGCGCCGAAGGACTTCATCAACAAGTCGTTGATGACATTCCGCCGCAAAGAGCTCTTGCGGTTTGTCCAGAATGATGTCGAACGGGTCCGCCTGACCTATCCGACGACGGAAATCGTGATCTATAACATGGCGAAAGATAAATCCAGGCCTTCATGGAAGATCCGCTATCCGATCGAAGCCGAAGCAGACCAGAACGAGGTCCGCTCATTGATGTTTCGGTTGGAAGATCTGAAGGCGCTCGGCATCATCGATCCCGGTCCTGAACGAGACACCATCGCCAAGACCCTGTCGGCCCCGAAAGTAAAAGTCACGCTGCATACCGCCGCCGGTGACCAATCAGTACGCCTTTATCAACCAAACCCTCAAAGCGGAGAGGCCATCGCGGAGACCACCGCCGACGCCCCGCTCTATCGCATCAACCCTGCGCTGATCAAAGACCTCACGAAAGAACTCTTCAACCTCCAGGACAAGCGACTGCTTGGCCTCGACTACACCGACATCGCCATGTTGTCGGTGAAGACGAGGGAGCATCAGTATGTCTTGATCAACCAGACCGGCCAGTGGGTGCTCGAAGACCGGCCCACCGAGAAAGTGAGTCAAGAAGCGGCGGATCTCTTTGTCAGTCGGGTCGCGAATCTTCCGGCCGAAGAACGCGTCATGAAACAATCCGCGCCGCTCGCCCCCTACGGACTACTGGCTCCTGCTGCCGAATTTGTCGCGACCGGCAAGGACGGCAAGACCACGGGAAAACTGACCCTCGGCAACCAGTCAGGCAATCTTCTCTATGCCACGGGCCAACGGCTGCAAGGAGTATTTCAAGTACGCCCAGACCTCCTTACGCAAGTTCCGTCCAAGGCCGATCTCCTCAAGAACGCGCAAACCAAAAACGGCACAAACCCCTGACGGCAGCCGTTTCTTCGTTCTGAAATACCCGCCGATCTGCATTCCATTGTATTGAACTGAAGGATCTCTCCATTCCTTCAGGCCCCGAACCTCGCCCCACCTGGAAAGTGGGGCATACCTTAGCAGCGACTGCTTGCCCTTACGCAGGTAGGGATAGACCGATCGAGCACCCTCTCGTAGGATCGGCATCCACGATTAGGGTTCATAAGAATAATCAGTTCTTCACTCCTAACATCAACAGAAAGTGACCGGACTACATGAGATGGAATCGTATCTGCCTTGGACAACGGTTCATCACCGTCCTTCTCTTCGCCATCGGCTTGAGTGCTTATGGCTGCACGGATTCCGTATCGGTTTCGGAAGACGTACAAGTCCCTCTCGCTAGCTTAACGGTCACTCCCGGTACACTCCAGCCTGCCTTTTCAAGGAATACCACGAACTATACGGTCAATGCGCCGACATCTGCTGATAAGGTCACCGTGGCAGCTATCCCCAAAGACAACACAGTAACGGTCACGATCAATAAGACCGTCACCACTCACCTGTCCGTAACCCTCGGTGCACCGGGATCGACCACGATCATCATCATAGTCTTGGAAGCACAAAATGGAACGGAGAGCACCTACACGGTCACTGTCACGAGACTCTTATCGAGTGACAACAATCTGTCGGCCTTAGATGTGACGCCGGGCACCCTGACCCCAGACTTTACTCCGGACACTGAGGACTACACAGTCAATGTCGGTGTTCTCGTCAACAGTGTCGATGTCTCAGCCACCAAGTCCGATCCGAATGCGGTGATGGTGATTAATTGGCCGACCGGCTCCATAACCATCGGGCCAGGAGACAACAGCCCAGGACGAGCCACCATTCCGCTCGGTGGACCTGGGACAGCCACACCTGTGACGATCGAAGTGACGGCACAAAATAGCAGTAAAAAGACCTATCACATCACCATAAACAAACTCTCTGGCAATAACGACCTGAAGGCACTGAGTGTGGTGGAAGGTCCATTAAACCCTACCTTCGCTTCAGGAATTACCGTCTACACCGTGGATGTGGGTAGCGACATCGACAAGGTGACCATCTCGGCAACCAAGTCCGATCCGAATGCCGCAATGTCAGGGAGTGTGACTGCCGGGCCAGGGGCAGAATCAGGTACCGCAACCTTGGATCTTGGGGGACAAGGAACAAGCACAGATTTCTTCATTACCGTGGCCGCACCAGACCCGAGTGTCCCCCTCAAGGAGTACAAGATTACCGTACACCGAGCAACCCCGGCGGCACCAGCAGCGCCGACAGTCGCACCGGACCTCATACCAGAAGATGACTCCGGACTCTTCTCAGATGACAACATCACCAACGTCACGACGCCAAGATTCAGAATACCCCAGCCAGGGGCTGGCGAGACCCCAAGCCTCTATGTAAATGGGGCAAAGATCGACGCGACTTTTGATCAGGTAGCCAATACCCTCAAGCCAACGGCGGCATTGAGTGATGGGACCTACCCGATTACCTACACATTGGCCAATGCGGGGGGCGAGTCCGCCCAGAGCCCGTCTCTGAGTGTGACGATCGATACCAGCTTCCCGCTGCCGCTCTGATGATCAACCGATAACATCACTGTTTCATCAATAAAAGCCCTCGGTATGCCGTTCTCGTGTCACCTTGTAGCGATTCACGGTTAAGCAGACCGAAGCAGAAGCGAATCTTCATCGAGAATCCTGTCACCGCGCATACCTGCCTGACTCCCCCATAGCTGTTCACTGTCTTCGACCCGGAGCCTTGATCTCATTAGGGAAAATCGGTTATAGATACGCCCCCTACTTTCCCCATACACAAGTAGGGGTGGACCAATCTTTAGGTATTTCGTAATATCCGCTCCTTCGTTGAGGTTCACCATCATGATGGACCCGACACTTCACGCCTCTGAAGAAAGAGACTAATCCCATGGCAATGCGTACCGTAACCGTCGTGAGACAGTATCTCGCTGCCACCTTTCTCATCGGGATCGGCTTGTTCGCCTCTGGCTGCGGAGATACAGCGACCGTAAACCAGGGGGCGCAGCTTGCCAGCCTGACGGTCGCCCCCGGTAGTCTTGAACCGACTTTCAGCAGTGGAACCACCCAGTACAACGTCAATCTTTCCAGCAGTACCACGAGTGTGACGATCACCGCTCAGCCTGCCGTGTCGGGAGATACTGTCACCATCAACGGCCAGAACACGAGGAGCAGCGTGATTACTCTAGGCGCGGCTGGAACGACCACTCCGGTGAGCATTGTCGTATCGGGATCAGGCGCGAATCCGGGAGGCTACACAGTGCGTTTCATTCGAGCCGGCCTAACCGGAAACAATTCGTTACAGAACCTAGCCGTGTCTCCCGGGACCCCGCCCATCGCATTTAGTGAGAACACGCTCAACTACACAGTCGATGTGGCCAACAATGTCGGAAGCGTCGCGGTAACGCCAACCCTTCAGGATCCTGCTGCGACAATGACGGTGAACGGGCAAGCCGCCATCTCTGGTCAGGCCAGCATAGTCCCCCTCAAAGCCGCAGGCCAAGACACCGCCATCCCGATCGTCGTGACGGCACAAAACAACAGTACCAAAACCTATACTGTAACTGTAAGCCGCGGGGTATCAGGCAATTTCAACTTGCGGAGCTTAACCGTTTCACCGGGAACGTTAACACCGGCTTTCAACGCGGGTACCCTCGGTTATACCGTAAATTTGCCGAGCAACGCGTCCAGCATTACGGTGACCCCCACGCTGCAAGATACCACCGCAAGCATGGCCATTAGTGTCAATAGCGGGCAACCCACCAATATCAACTCCGGGCAATCCAGAACCATTACGTTGGGCCAACCGGACTCCAACACCTTTATCAATATAATTGTCACCGCACAGAACGGGAATCGGAACACCTATGCCATCGTTGTCGACAAGGCACCTTCCAGCAACAACAATCTGTCGGCATTGAGCGTGACACCCGGCACCTTGTCGCCACGCTTTGCGGCAGACACATTGAGCTACACAGTAAATGTCGCGACCGGCGTCGAGACTGTTACGGTCTCTGCAACCAAGGCCGACCCGAATGCTGTGATGGCGATTGGTAGTGTCACGGTCCCAGCAGGGACCCGCACAGGTCAGGCAGCCGTTACACTAGACGGACCAGGCTCAGACACACCGGTGTCGATCACTGTCAGGGCACCCTCTGGAGCCCCGCAGGAATACCGCATCACCATTCACCGCGCAGCGCCTTCCAGCAACAACAATCTGTCGGCATTGAGCGTGACACCCGGCACCTTGTCGCCACGCTTTGCGGCAGACACATTGAGCTACACAGTAAATGTCGCGACCGGCGTCGAGACTGTTACGGTCTCTGCAACCAAGGCCGACCCGAATGCTGCGATGGCGATTGGTAGCGTCACGGTCCCAGCAGGGACCCGCACGGGACAGGCAGCCGTTACACTAGACGGACCAGACTCAGACACACCGGTGTCGATCACTGTCACGGCACCCTCTGGAGCCCCGCAGGAATACCGCATCACCATTCACCGCGCAGCGCCTTCCAGCAACAACAATCTGTCGGCATTGAGCGTGACACCCGGCACCTTGTCGCCACGCTTTGCGGCAGACACATTGAGCTACACAGTAAATGTCGCGACCAGCGTCGAGACTGTTACGGTCTCTGCAACCAAGGCCGACCCGAATGCTGTGATGGCGATTGGTAGCGTCACGGTCCCAGCAGGGACCCGCACGGGACAGGCAGCCGTTACACTAGGCGGACAAGACTCAGACACACCGGTGTCGATCATCGTCACGGCACCCTCTGGAGCCCCACAGGAGTACCGCGTCACTATCCACCGCGCAGCACCCGCGAGCAACAATAATCTGTCGGCGTTGAGCGTAACACCCGGATCCTTGTCTCCTGCCTTTGCTGCGGACACACTGAGCTACACAGTAAATGTCGCGAGCGATGTCACAAGCGTTGCTATCTCCGCGACCAAGGCAGACTCGAATGCGGTGATTTCAGGGGACGTACCTAATAGCGGTCAGGCGAACATTACGCTCTCTGGGGCTACCACACCGGTATCTATTATCGTCACTGCGCCCAGTGGAGCTTCAAAGACATACAGCATCGACCTTATCCGAGCAACACCCACGGCGCCGCCCGCACCGGTGAGTGCGCCGGATTTGATCCCGCAGGATGACTCTGGATTCCTTCCTGGCCAGGATTCCGACAACATCACTAATGTCAACACACCAAGATTCAGAATATCCCAGCCTGGCTCGGGAGAAACTCCGAACCTCTATGTAGATGGGAACAAAGTTGATTCGACCTTCAATCAGGGAGCCAACACCCTGAAGCCAACGTCTGCATTGAGCGACGGTGACCATACGATTACCAGTACGGTGACCAATGCCGGGGGTGAGTCTTCCCAGAGTCCACCCTTGCCTGTGACCATCGACACGATAGCCCCCGGATTCCCGTAATCCCAGGGATGCCATACTCGGGCATGCCGCCGGCGACATCGGTGCGACCGTGTTGAATGCACGCACATCGGTCCACCGCATCTCGATTTGAAGTCTTGACCTCGCCGATTGTATTGGTTATACCTTTAGCGCCTACTTAGCCTCTGTAGCGTCTGGACCATCTCGTAGTCTCCATTACCTAGCGTTTTGGTTCCCCAGAACAGAGTGCCCTCGACTCCATACGCATAGGGACAGTGATGTGCGCCACAATGAAACGCGTTCTGGCTTTTATGGGACCATGGTGGACTGCCGCCCTCGCCGTCTCCATCGGTCTGAGTTCTTACAGCTGCGGGGACAGCGTGTCGGTTTCGAACGCGCCTCAGGTACCGCTCTCCAGTTTGGCGGTCACCCCCGGCACCCTCCAGCCAGCGTTTTCCAGCAATATCTCGACCTACACGGTCGATGCGCCTACGGCCGCTACCAGCGTCACTGTGACGGCCGCGCCTACAGACAGCACGACTACGATGACGATCAATGGAGTTTCAACCGCTGCAGGGCAGGGACGGTCTGTCCCCCTAGGCCCGCCGGGATCCACCGCCACCATCACCATCGCCTTGTCGTCACAGACCGGGGGTGAGGGCGCCTATACCGTCACCGTCACGAGACTCTTATCGAGCGACAACAATCTGTCGGCCTTGAGCGTCACATCGGGCTCCTTGGACCCTTCCTTTGCTCCGAACAAGTTGACCTACACGGTTGACGTGGCGACTGACGTCACCACCGTCACGGTTTCCGCGACCAAGTCCGATCCGGACGCCGTGATATCTGGTTCTATGACCGCCGCCGCCGGCGTTCCCACGGGACAAGCGACGATCGCGCTGGACGGACCAGGAACAAGTAAAATGTTATCGCTCACCGTGACCGCTCCGAATGGAAGCAGCAAGACCTACAGCATCACCATACAGAGAGCCGCCTCCGGCAACAACGATCTATCGGCCTTGAAGGTGGAACCCGGCACGTTGACTCCACGCTTTGCAGCGGGAACCCGCAACTACACGGTGGACGTGGGAACGAAGGTCACCAGCGTCACCGTTTCCGCAACCAAGGCGGATCCGAATGCCGTGATATCGGGTGATGTGCCGAATGAAGGACAAGCGACCATTCAACTCGGCGGTCCTGGGACCACCACTCAGGTAGAGGTCACGGTGACGGCCCAGAATGGAAACTCAAAAACATATCGCATCGATATCGAACGGGCAGCCCCTTCCAGCGACAACAATCTGTCGGCATTGACTGTAACGCCAGGCACCTTAATTCCGGACTTTGTTCGAAGCACCACGGCCTATACAGTGGAGGTGGCGACCGACGTCACCGAAGTGGCGGTTGCTGCAGCCAAATCCGATCCGGATGCCGTGATGTCGGGTTCAGTGACGGCCGGGACAGGAACGCCAAGGGGAGAAGCTACCCTTCCGCTCGGCGCGCCGGGGACGACTACCCAGGCATCGATCACGATGACCGCCCCGAATGGGAGCAGCAAGACCTACAGCCTCACCATCCACAGAGCTGCCTCCTCCAACAACAAGCTGTCCAGGTTGACCGTGTCAGTAGGCAGCCTGACCCCCTCCTTTGCTCCGACTACACTGAACTATACGGTGAACGTCAACGGCTTCACACCCAGTATGACGATCTCCGCGACCAAGCAGGATCCGAATGCCGTGATGTCCGCGTCGGGGTCGGTGATTGCACCGTCAGGGGTCCCTACAGGTCAGGTGACTGTCCCCTTGCAGGGCGCAAGCATCGATGTGCCGATCACCGTGATCGCGCAGGATGGAAGTCCGCAGATCTATCGCATCACGGTGAACCGATCATTCTAGCCCGCATTATTCATGAACATTTCTGCTGCAATCGCGGATTCGCTGCTGCGACAAGCCTTCGGCGGACAGGCTCGCCTCTCGCGACCTCGACGTACTGTTTCAAGTACGCCGAGGTCTCTCAGGACTCCGCGTGCAAGACACCGCCGCCTCACCAACTCGGCGGCGTCCACAAACGTGGCGCTCATTATTCTTCGCGCCGTGAACCTCGCTATGCGACTGCGCGATTCGCGACGAACCGTCATGAATAATGCGGGCGAGGATATTGCGGCTCGTGCGCTGACGCACTCATATCCGTTCATTTCATCTGTTGACCCGCTCAGTACGATCAGCTATATGAGGATTGCTGCTCGACTTTACACGAGCCATGATAATCCAATTTTGAACCCTCTCGTAGCCTTGGCACCTACCATTTGGGTTCATCAGAACAAACGATCGTTCCATGCACCAAAGAAAATGACGGATATCGCCCTGAGTCGCACGCTTACCGTTGCCGAACAATGCATAGCCGTTATCGTTCTTGCCATAATGGGCATCATTTCCTCTGGTTGCGGTGACTCCGCATCGATCTCGGAGGGTCCGCAAGTTCGGCTCGCCGATTTGACGATCAATCCCGGATCGCTTCAGCCGGCTTTTTCGAGCGACACCGTCAATTATGTAGCGAATGTGCCAACGGCAGTCGGCACTGTCACGGTAACGGCCACCCCTCAAGACAGCACGTCAAGCGTCACGATCGCTGGAACAGCGACCCAGAGCCTTCAGGTTACACTCGAAGCGCCGCCATCGAGCAAAGCCATCATCATCCTGTTGACGTCGCAGAGCGGGAGCCAGAGTACCTACACCATCACCGTCAATAGAGCGGCGTTAGCGGGCAACAACGACTTAGCTGCACTGACTGTAACATCCGGCACCTTGGTTCCGGGCTTTACTCCGAGCACCTCGGCCTACACAGTGGACGTGGTTACAGACGTCACCAGCGTCACCGTCGCCGCGACGAAATCAGATCCGGATGCCGTGATGCACCTCCATTCAGTGACTGTCCCGGCCGGCACGGCCTCAGGTCAAGACACCATCCCGTTGAATGGGCCAGGAACAGACACCTCCGTGTTGATCACGATGACCGCCCCGAATGGAAGCAGCAAGACCTACAGCCTCACCATCCACAGAGCTGCCTCCTCCAACAACAAGCTGTCCAGGTTGACCGTGTCAGTAGGCAGCCTGACCCCTTCCTTTGCTCCGACTACACTGAACTATACGGTGAACGTCAACGGCTTCACACCCAGTATGACGATCTCCGCGACCAAGCAGGATCCGAATGCCGTGATGTCCGCGTCGGGGTCGGTGATTGCACCGTCAGGGGTCCCTACAGGTCAGGTGACTGTCCCCTTGCAGGGCGCAAGCATCGATGTGCCGATCACCGTGATCGCGCAGGATGGAAGTCCGCAGATCTATCGCATCACGGTGAACCGATCGTTCTAGTGGTATGCGAAGTGCCTCGCCTGGCGGCCGTTCCTACCGCTTCGGATCCAACTCGATCAGGCCTTTGCGGATGGCGAGGATGGCCGCTTGCGTGCGGTCGTACACTTGTAGTTTGTGGAAGATGTTCCGGACGTGGTTCTTCACCGTCTTTTCGCTCAAATCGAGGTTGTTGGCGATCTCTTTGTTGGTTTTCCCGTCCGCAACCAGCCGCAAGACCGTAATCTCTCGATCGGTCAGATCATGCTCGGCCCACGCCGGCTTCTTGCCTTTCTTTTGGGCCATCAAGGAGAATTCCGCCAAGATTTTACTGGCAACGGACGGATGGATCAGCGATTCGCCCCGATAGATGGCACGAATGGCCGCCACGATCTGAGACGATTCAGAATCTTTCAAGAGATACCCTGTCGCTCCCGCGCGGACAAGATCGAAGATGTACTGTTGTTCTTCATACATGGTCAACGCAACGATCCCGATATGCGGAAACTCGCGCTTGATTTGTCTCGTCGCCTCGACGCCGCCCATCCTCGGCATGCTCACATCCATGAGAATCACATCGGGGAGCAGCGCCCGGGCTTTTTCCACCGCTTCCGTTCCGTCTTGAGCTTCGCCGATGACGTGAATGTCTTCCTTGGTCTTGAGAATAGCGGCCAAGCCTTCCCGAACCACCCGATGGTCGTCGGCGATCAGAACCTTAATTTTCTCCATTCCCTCTCTCCTCCTTGTGACCCAACGGCACCTCAACGATGATTTTCGTGCCTTTCCCCGGTTTGGATTGGACGTGCCCCTCGCCGCCCACCAAGCGGGCTCGCTCCAGGATACCCTTGATGCCGAAATGATCCCACTTTTCCGGGTCACGCAGAACGGCTTCCAGATCGAAGCCGATTCCATTATCGGAAATCGTCACGCGCAACAGATCCATATCGATGTCCAATTTGATCGAGACTCGGTCGGCTTTGGCATGCTTTTCAACGTTGCTCAAGGCTTCTTGAATGATTCGGAACAGAAAGATTTTTGTTCGCGGGAAGAGAATCTGTTCATCCCCCGTGACCGAAAACTTCGTGGCAATGTGGGTTTGGGTCTGGTACGACTTGAAATAATTGGTGAGGGCGGGAATCAATTCCATCTTGTCGTAGTGCAGGGGCCGCAGGTTGAAGATCACTTGGCGGGCTTCCTGTATGGCCAGCTTCAGTTGAGCCTTGCTCTCCTTGAGGGTCGTTAAACTGGCGCGTGGATTTTTCCGAATAAGTTGCTGACAGAGGTCCAGCTTGAAGTTCACGCCCGCCAGGCTCTGCACGAGTCCGTCGTGGATCTCGCAGGCGATTCTGGTCCGCTCTTCCGTCACCGCGGCGCCGGTCTCTTTGACGTACAATCGATAGAGGGATTGATACTTGTTCAGCGTCTTCTCAATCTCCGCCGTCGCGCGAATGCGGGCTTCGATCAGTTCCCACATGAACTTGGCGCTGGCGCCGCCGATGATGGTGACACCCATACGATGAAAATCCTGGAGGAACTGCCAGACTTCCCCATCACCAGAGACATCGATGATCAGATCGACACGCTCCATCGCCAACAGTTGTCGATAATCGCGTGTAATCGGGATGTTGAGCTGTTTGGCCAATCCCAAACCCGGCGCTTTCGGATCACGTTCGGCAACACCGACGATCTGCACCAACGGATCATTCGCGAAAATCTCCATCAGCGCGGTGCCCCCGCGACCGGCCCCGATAATCGCGACGCTCGTCGCTCCGGACGTCGGCTGGTTCCGCCGAGCACGCTGCTGGGGAAGCGGCTTATTCATCGGCTCTGCACCTCATGCATACAATTCGTCGGACGACAACGGCGAACGTCGAATCGGATGGGATTAATGAGCCGGCAAAGAAAAGGATGGGGCCGGAGGTTGCATCTTAACGTTCACGACGTTGCTGAGTCAGCGTCTTCAACTCGTCCATAAATTGGTCGATGTCCTTAAATTCACGGTAGACGGATGCAAACCGGACATAGGCGACCTGATCCAACTGATGCAGCTCCTTCATGACTTCTTCGCCAACGATCCGACTCTCAATCTCCGTCTCGCCCATCTCCTGGATCCGTTTTTCTATCCGGTCGGTGACGGCCTCGATCGTACCGATACTGATCGGTCGCTTTTCACAGGCTTTTTTGAGGCCGACGAGGATCTTATTGCGGTCGAACGATTCGCGGCGACCGTCCTTCTTTACGACAACCGGAAGAATTTCCTCGACCCGCTCGTAGGTGGTATAGCGGCGTTTGCAACCAAGGCACTCCCGGCGGCGACGAATAACCTCGCCTTCCTTGGCCATACGAGAATCGACGACCTTGTCCTCGAGTTCATCGCAGAAGGGACATTTCACCGGCGGGACCCTGCCCTCTCGCTATCGGCTGACTAGTAGGGATGAAAGATGGGAAACTGGGCGCACAACGCTTTTGCTTGGCCGCGGACTTCTTCCAACACCGACGGCTCTTGTCTGTGCTGGAGCACACGATCGACTAACTCGACGATCTGCTTCATCTCCGGTTCTTTCATCCCGCGCGTGGAAACGATGGGCGACCCCAGGCGGATCCCGCTGGCCACGGCCGGCGGCTTTTCATCGTACGGGACGGCGTTCTTATTGACGATAATGCCGGCGGTGTCCAGCGCGGCATCGGCCTCTTTCCCGGTAATCCCCTTGTTCGTGAGGTTCAGAAGCATCAGGTGCGTATCGGTTCCGCCGGAGACGATCTTATAGCCGCGATCGACGAACCCTTGTGCCAGAGCCTTCGCGTTGGTCAGAACTTGCTGCTGATAACGCTTGAATCCCGGTGACAAAGCCTCTTTGAAGGCCACCGCCTTGGCCGCGATCACATGCATCAACGGTCCGCCCTGTAGTCCAGGAAATACCAGTTTATCGACGGCCTTGGCGTATTCGGCTTTACACATGGTGACACCCCCACGCGGACCACGGAGCGTCTTATGAGTCGTCGTCGTGACAAAGTCGGCATAGGGAACGGGATTCGGATGAAGCCCCGCGGCGATGAGACCGGCAATATGCGCGATATCCACTAACAGGTAGGCTCCGACCGATTTGGCGATCTGTTGGAAACGAGGAAAATCCAGCACGCGGGCATAGGCGCTGGCTCCGACCACGATCATCCGCGGACGGCATTCCTCCGCGACCTTCTGGACGGCATCGTAGTCGATCGTTTCAGTCACACGATCCACACCATAGGAGAAGACACGGAAGAGAATGCCGGAGAAATTGACTTTGCTCCCATGCGTGAGGTGACCGCCCTGAGCAAGATCCATTCCGAGAATGGTATCCCCCGCCTTCAGGACCGATAGATAGGCCGCCATGTTGGCTTGGGAGCCCGAGTGCGGTTGCACATTCACATGTTCGGCACCAAAGATTTCTTTGCACCGCTGAATCGCCAAATCTTCGACAGCGTCGGCATACTGACATCCCCCGTAGTATCGTCTGCCGGGATACCCTTCCGCATACTTATTGGTGAGCAAGGAACCTTGTGCTGCCAAAACCGCGGGGCTGGCAAAATTTTCCGAGGCAATCAAAAGCAGCTTCTCACGCTGACGGACTTCTTCCGCCTCAATCGCCGCAGAAACCTCGGGATCGGCCGTTTTCAGTGCATCCCATGAACCAATCGCGTCGCTGCTCATCTTCTCCATGCTCCACATTCTAGGCGGAAGGCTCTTCAGGCTCTTGCTTCTTCACCACATGGACGGTCACAGTCGCCACGACATCCCTGGGCATCTTGATGGGCACAGCCACCGTACCGAGTTCCTTGATCGGTTGCGCCAGTTGGATCTTCCGCCGATCCACCGTGACCCCTTGCGCCGCCAATCCTTCCGCGATGTCTTTGGCGGTGACGGAACCGAACATCTTATCGTCTTTCCCGACCTGCGCTTCGACCGTCAGGGCGATCGCCGACACTTTCTTCGCGTAGGATTCGATTTCCAACTTTTCCTTCTTGGCCTTCTCGACCGCCGTTCGTTTGGCATGCTCAAAGGCCTTGATGCTTCGGCTATCGGCTTCGACGGCCTTGCGACGCGGCAACAGATAGTTCCGCGCAAACCCATCGGCGACATTGATGAGATCGCCGAGATGTCCCACCCCTTCCAGGGTTTCTTGAAGAATGACTTTCATACCCGTACTCCTTCACATAATAAAGTGCCAGAGAATACTGAGCCGGCTGCGAAATGTCAATTCTGCGGGGTGTCTGTGAGGTTCGCTATGGGATTACTCCAAGAGCCCGGCCCACCTTTGCGAAAGCCGTCACGGCTCGTTGCAACTGAGCCGTTGTATGGGCCGCCGACATTTGAGCCCTGATTCGTGCCTGCCCTTGCGGCACCACCGGATAGCTGAATCCAACGACGTAGATTCCTTCTTTCAATAATGCCTCCGCCATGGAGGTCGCCAGGGCTGCTTCGCCAAGCATGACGGGGATGATGGGATGCTCGCCGGGGACGAGTCGGAAGCCTAGGGCGGTTAACTCTTTCCGGAAGAAGGCGGCATTGACCCGCAGATTTTCTCTAAGCGGATCGCCCTGCCTCACCAGGTCGAGCGCACACAACGCACCGCTTACAATGGGCGGAGGAAGCGAGTTTGAAAACAGGTAGGGTCGCGATCGTTGCCGCAGCAACTCAATCACCTCGGCCTTGCCCGATGTAAATCCGCCGGTCGCGCCACCGAGTGTCTTGCCCAACGTGCTCGTCACCATCTCGATTCGGTCAGCGACTCCGAAATGAGCCGGCGTCCCCCTGCCGTGAGGACCCAAAACACCGGTCGCGTGGCTGTCATCGACCACCACCGCGGCATCGTACCGCTCCGCCAGCTCCACGATCCGATCCAGTTTGGCCGGATCCCCATCCATCGAGAAGACCCCATCGGTGACAATCAGGCGCAGGCGGCACGCATCGGCTTCTTGAAGTCGGGTTTCGAGCTCCGCCATGTCGGAATGGGCGTATCGGAATCGTTTGGCCTTGCAAAGCCTGATGCCGTCGATCAGGCTGGCATGGTTCAAGGCATCGCTGATGACCGCATCGCCCTCATCCAACAGTACTTCGAAGAGTCCCCCATTGGCGTCGAAGCAGGAACTGTACAAGATTGTGTCCTCGGTGCCGAGAAACTCGCTGACTGCCTGTTCCAGCTGTTTATGTAGATCCTGCGTGCCGCAAATAAATCGTACGGAGGCCATGCCATAGCCATGTGTTGCCAACCCTTCTTTGGCCGCCCGCACGATGGCCGGATGATTCGCAAGCCCGAGATAATTATTTGCACAAAGGTTCAGAACCGAGCCTTGCGCGACCAGGATGTCCGACCCTTGCGGCCCCAAAATACGCCGCTCGGATTTGTAGAGGCCTTTGGCGCGGATGTCGGCGAGTTGGGTGTCGAGAGCTTTTTTGAGGGAATCGTAGGCCATGAATCGTGGTCGCGAGACGTGCGTGACAGGCGAGACTTGCACGAAACATAATCTTCACCGGTCCCGCTTTTCTCGCCTTCCCATCAATCGCGCGCTTCTTTATGGAAACAGCACCACTTTGCCGCACTGGCCCGATCGGATCAACTCAAACCCGGTGGCAAATTCGCCCAGCGGAAAGGAATGGGTCACGACCGGTCGAATATCGAGACCCGCCTTGAAAAGGCCGGCCAGCCGGTACCAGGTTCCAAACAAGCGTCGCCCGGTGATCCCATAGACACGGATACCCTTAAAAATAACTTCATTCGGCAGATCAAAGCAAATAGAACCGGTCGGGATGCCGAACAAGGTGACTCGTCCGCCGTTTTTCACCGCGCGAAAGGCTTGATGCAACGCCGTGGGATCTCCCGACATCTCCAGTGCGGCATCGACACCTTCACCGGCGGTCATCTCGAGGATGGCCGCCGCCATTTTCTCCGGTGACTCCGTCTTCGCATTGAGGACATGATCTGCGCCGACCTGCTTCGCCAAACCAAGCCGATAGTCACTGACATCGGACGCGATAATGGTCGCGGCCCCGGCGGTTCGTGCGACGGCAGCCGCAAATAACCCCGTGGGGCCGCACCCCGTGATCAACACGGTATGGCCGGTGAGATCTTCAGCGAGGGCGGCATCGACAGCATTACCGAGCGGCTCCTGCACACAGGCTAACTCGCGGGGTATTTCCGGAGCCGTCTGCCACAAAACATTCTCAGGCAGCGCGACATACTGAGCGTAAGAGCCGTCTCGATCGATTCCCAGAATTTTGTAATTTTTACACACATGCGCCTGCCCGGTGCGGCACTGAAAGCACGCTCCACAGGTGAGGTGTGATTCTGCGGCGACATAGTCACCGACCTTGACGAGAGAAACCTCACGACCAACCTCCACGACGTGGCCGCACAGTTCATGACCGATGATGCGTGGCGGATGAATCCGCCGTTGCGCCCATTCGTCCCAACGATAGATATGGACATCGGTTCCACATAGCGAGGTTGCGGCTACCTTCACCACCGCGTCGTGTGGCCCCGGTGTCGGGTCCGTCCAATCGGTGAGGGTTAACCCAGGCCCTGCGGCAGTTTTGACGAGTGCTTGCATGGATCTATTCTATACCAAGTCGATCAAGCGACACTTGTGTTTCGGTGAAAGAAACAAGTTGCACGGGATTCCGAGCGATGGGTAGGATGCCGGATACATCACGGAATCGCCCCAAGAGATAGATAACCGTACTCACAGCGCGACAGGAAAAAATCGAAAGGTGAGGGCATGAAAACTCACTCACATTGGCTGCAAGGAATCGTCATAGCGGGTCTGTTGGGATCCTTTCCCCTGGGCTCCGCAGCGGAAACGGCTCGTTGGGACATCGACCCTGATCATTCAGCCATTGAATTTCGCGTGACTCACATGGTGGTGTCAAAAACATCCGGGCGTTTCCTGGACTATCGTGGATTTGTCGATCTGGACGCGGACGCAAAAACCTTGAAGACGATTGAAGCCACGATCAATGCTGAATCGATCAACACGAACCAAGAGAAACGCGACACGCATCTACGCAATGCCGACTTCTTGGATGTCAAACAGTTCCCGACGATCATGTATAAAATGAAAAACTATCAGAAAGAGGGAGATACCTATAAGGTTGTCGGTAATCTTACCCTACGCGGCGTGACCAAAGAGGTCACGCTGATCGGCACGTTGAATGGCATTACCAAGGATCCCTGGGGCAATACCAGAGCAGGATTCACAGCCGAGGGAACATTGAATCGCAAGGACTTCGGCATGATTTGGAACAAGGCGCTCGACACCGGCGGGTTAGTCGTCGGAGATGAAGTCCAGATCCATCTGGACATCGAGTGCATCAAGGCGAAGAAACACACGTGAGTGTTTTAAGATTGAGGTTGAGGTTTAGGCCAAGTTAAGAGGAATGTGCTTCCGCTCAACCTTAACCTCAGCCTTCTCGAAAACTATCCTTCATGAAAGCGATGGTGCTTCATCACACGAGCGATATCTCCACCGATCCCTTGCAACTCCAAGATCGGCTGGCTCCTGTCCCCAAGGAAAACCAGGTCCTCGTCAAGATTCACGTCTGCGGCGTCTGCCGCACGGATCTCCATGTGGTGGAAGGGGAACTTCCGGATGTCGCGCTGCCGTTGATCCCAGGCCATCAAGCAGTGGGTACTGTGGTGCAAGTCGGCTCTAAGGTCTCAGAGATCAAGGAAGGAGATCGAGTCGGGATTGCCTGGCTTCAGGGCACATGTGGACGATGCGAATTCTGTACAAGCGGGCGAGAAAACCTCTGTCTACAAGCTTCATTCACCGGCTATCAGGTCGACGGAGGATATGCAGAATATGCGGTTGTCCCCGCTCGATTCGCCTATCCTATCCCGTCGATCTTTTCGGACGAAGAAGCCGCTCCCCTGCTCTGTGCCGGAATTATCGGCTATCGAGCATTACGGCTCAGCGGCATCAAACCGGGCCAGCGTCTCGGGCTGTACGGATTCGGCGCATCGGCCCACATCGCGATCCAGATCGCGCGCCATTGGGGTTGTCAGGTCTATGTCAATTCGCTCAAACGAGAGCATCAGGAATTGGCCAGGCAACTGGGGGCAGTTTGGGTCGGTGGGGCGACGGAGATGCCGCCGAATAAACTGCATGGGTCGATTATCTTTGCGCCGGCCGGTGAGCTCGTCCCTCCGGCATTGAGAGCGCTCGACCGAGGCGGCACTGTGGCCTTGGCCGGTATCCACATGTCTCCCATTCCTTCCCTGGACTACGATCGGGATGTGTTTGGAGAGCGAATCATCCGTAGTGTGACAGCCAATACCCGACAAGACGGGATCGACCTCTTGCGCGAAGCAGCAGCGATTCCTATTAAACCGCATACGGTCCGTTTTCCGCTTGAAGAGGCAAACCAAGCCTTACAAGAGTTAAAAGCCGGAAGCTTTCAAGGCGCGGCAGTCCTCACGATGTGAGCGTGCGTGACTGAATCTAATGCTGCTGGTTCTTCGTTGGCAACCACAAGAGCCCCACCAGCTGCGCGCTGAAAAATCTGTTCCCAAACCACCATTCCGTCGTGCTGTTAGGCTCGTGCAGTGGCAAAGATCCGACCACCAGTAGTTTCCTGGAAGGGCATAGGGAGTTGCTTGTCTTCCTTAACAGTGGTAGCTACAATAGCTACCGAGGTGAATGATGAGCTTGGTCGGCGTTAAAGAACTCAAGAATCGCCTGACGCACTATCTACGTCGGACACAGAAAGGTGAAGAAATCGTCGTAACCGACCGTGGACGGCCGATCGCGCTGCTCCAACAGATCGAGGCCGGAAAGCCCGGGACACGCGAGGCTCGTTTGGCGCAACTCGCTGCGCTCGGCAAGATCATTCCACCGACAGGCGTGCCAAGCAAGCGACTTAAACCACTCGCCTATCGAGGCCCATCGGTTGGACGGGCGGTCATCGATGACCGTGATGATCGGTGACCATGTACTACTGGGACACCAGCGCACTCGTGAAACAATTCATCCAGGAAGTTGGAACAGGCGAAGCCCTCGCTCTGCGAGCTGACGCTCCACCTCATGTCACCGCCACTCTCGCCTATACCGAGACCTTTTCAGCTTTTCGCAGGCACGTGCGGGAAGCAGCATTGAAAGAACCCAAATACTACGAAGTCGTACGTCGTTTTTTATAGGAGTGGCCTGCCTACGTCAGGATCAACTTGGACGAAAGTATCCTTGGACGATCCAGAACACTACTCGAACGATACCCCCTCCGCACCCTCGACGCCATTCATCTCGCTTCAGCCATCGAGCTGCAAGATCAGCTGGACGAACCGTCGGTTGTTATCTCAGCCGACGCCCAACTCATCAGAGCAGCGATGTCAGAACATCTCGAAATTAAACGTATTCCCTTGTAAACCCATTCGTGCGGACAATACAATTCTTTGGGACTGACATCTGTTGATTGCTCGCTTGCCATCTATCAAACCGGCACATAACCAAGTCTTCCATTCCGGCATTCAGCTCGTCGGAGCCACGAGAATAGTGAATTTTCTTTTACACGTGAAATTGATCACTGATTATTCCAGTGCTGTCAGATTCGTGCGGTAGCCACTGGTTTAGATTTTTGGGGCATGCATAATTCAAGATCCGACCCCCATGGTCCGACCCCCATAGTTCAATTCACACGCCAATCTGCATAAGCCTAATCTGATGTCGACAGGTCTGGACGTGGTGAGAGTTCAACGAGAATCTGGTGGTCTGTGCACTAGGGTGGGATTCCGTTCTCGAATGCTAACAGCATCAACCCGCGACCGGTAACCGGCTCTATCGCTTTCCGTCCAGAATACTCGACGCCTGCTCGGACACTTCTTTTACCAAGATTCCCATCTTTGGATGTGACGGCTCCAAATCAACCGGCCAGCCGTGGTGGCGCAGCCGTTCGCTGGCGGTCGGACCAATCGAGGCAACGACTATTTTATTCAATGCCGCACGGAAGGGCTCTATGTTCCCGTCCAGTTCCAACACACGCATGACGTGGTCCACCTGAACGGCATTGGTGATCAGCATTACATGGACTCGCCCGGCAATGATTTCATCGAGCGCATGACGAGCTGGGCTAAGATCTTCAGGCAGTGTCCATTTGTAGATCGGAACGGGGAATACCTCGGCCCCTCGCTGCTCCAAGGCTTGCAGCAAGTCAGGGTTTGAGATTCCATACTCCTGCACCGCGACACACAATCCCCTCACCGAACGATGCTGATCCAGAGCTGCAACCAGATCGATCCAGGTATTCGGCTCCGGTACTGTCATGGTTGCTTGAAGGCCGACAGCCTTGAGGGCTGCGACCGGCTTGGGTCCCCGTGCGACGATGGTCGTCCGTTGGAGAGCCGTCAACACCGACGACCAAGAATAGCGGGTTTTCAGAAGATCGAACAGCGCTGTGGCGCCGACACCGGTGAGCAAGACCAGCAAATCGATTCGCCCGTTCAGGAGACGAACCCCGAACTCTTGTGCCGCTGAATTGTCTTCCAGCAGGACTTCGCGAAGGACAGGAGCGATGAGAGGTCGACCACCGTAACGCTCGATCAGCCGTCCAATCTCTGTCGCCATCCGGCTTTCGAATGCAATGACTGTCATGCCGTCGAATGTCATGGCTACAGTGATCGTACCATAGCTGTTGAGCCTGGAGCAGGAGCTGATTTTCCGTTGACGGCTTGCGGTTAGTCTCCCTACTATGCATATTTTAGTCGGAATATCGAACGAGTTGCTTAGTATGACGGCTCCGCTCCATAGAGGTCTTCGGCATGTGGCCCTGCGCGTCACCGACCTTCCTCGTTCGCGCCGATTTTATGAGCAATTGCTCGGCATGAAGGCGGTGTGGGAACCGGATCAGGACAACGTGTATTTTAGCTCCGGCATCGATAACTTCGCGCTCCATCAGATCCCAAAAGATGAACTATCCTCTTACCGACCGCCGTCGGCTCAGTTGCTTGATCACGTCGGGGTCATTCTCGACAGTCCACAAGCCGTCGATCAGATGTACCGAGAGAGCCTGCCGAAAATCGAATCTCTGGGCGGACGAATAGCCAAAGAACCCAAGCAGCACCGTGACGGCAGCTATTCATTCTATTTTGCCGATCCCGACGGCAATCTGGTCCAGGCTCTGTATGAACCGGCGATCAGTCAACTCAGGATAGGACTGAGTAACGAGGATTGAGGACAGAGATGGAACGACAGCGAGCAGATAAATTTGAGGACTCATTGCTTGGCAGAAGGCGCGGGAATTGACAAGAGCGATCTACCAGGCAACGGCATCAGGATCTTTTGCCAAAGACTTCGGATTACGCGACCAAGTCCGACGAGCTGCGGTCTCGGTCATGTCCACTCTCGCCGAGGGATTCGAGCGAGGCGGGCGTTCGGAGTTTCACCAATTTCTGAGTGTAGCCAAGTCATATTGCGCAGAACTCAGATCACAACTTTATGTCGCGTTGGACGCGACACACCTGAACCCATCGACTTTTCGCCGGTTGATTCTCCAAGCAGAAGAAGTCGCACGGATTATAGGCGGCTTGCGAAAGGCAGTGCATAAACAACGACTACTGGCCCGCGTCTCTACGCCTGGGACGAAATCCGCAAAACCTCAGTCCTCAGTCCTCAGTCCTCAGTCCTGATTATCATGAGCCACGTTTGGACCAGCTTTCCCAAAAATCATTACGTGAGTCTCGTCCCTTGGTGTTGGGTGCAGCTGGAGAGTGCGGAGCCGCCGGGACCTTTCCCTTTCGTAGGCGGAGTGGCTCCTGAAGTCGTCGCCGGTCTGCATGAAGCTCATAGCCTTCTTTCCAGCGCGATCGATACCGTTATCAGCGATGTCTTTTCAAAACGGGCGCCGCTCGACGATCCCACTCGCGGGCAACGGTTGGAAGATGCCTATGCAGAACTGGTCAACGCACGGCCATACCTGCAGCAACACATTCGCTGCGGGCGGCGATCGGATGGGACCTTTCACTGGGAATTCCCGACCGATCCGCTCAAATCCGCAACCGTCACCAACGGTGGTCTCCGCATTTTTCATGCGATCAATCACCAGGCGATCCCTATTGGATTCAACGGACGACCGCTGGGCCCCATCGTGGGGAAACTGCTCGGTCTGCTCGACGGAACCCATACCGCCGACGATCTCCGTTCCGCGGTATCGGCAATGCCGCGTGATTCGCAGATGCTGCTGACCAAGATTATGGAATCATTGCACCACTATGGCTGCCTGACCGCTTCTGCGACGACTTCTATCCGGCAACATTGGTACGACATCGTTCAGGATCAGGACATGGTGCACCTCGGACATGCCGCGCTCCTCTACCGACAACGGGACACCGTATTCCTCTTCGACCCATGGCTTCTGCCTTGGTTTGCGGAATCGCCGTTGCCGTCCGTTTGGAGCGGACTTTTCCCCAAACCGGCCGCCGTGTTTCTGACTCACGACCACGATGATCACGTCGATCCCCGCACCTTGCTCCATTTGGCGAAAGACACGCCGATCATCGTGCCCAGTCGGCGAAATCGAACAGGGCTGTTCTTTGACTATCGGTCGCTTCTCGCGGAACTGGGTTTTGACCGAGTCATCGAGCTGGCCCATGGGGAAACGTGGCCGTTTGAAGGCGGCACAGTCGTGTCGGTGCCCTTCTACGGAGAGGACCCTTGCGACCTGAATATGCCCAGGAATTGCTACCTGATTTCGGATCGAGGGCACAATGTGCTGATCCATGCGGATAGCGGTCCGACGAACGACGGACGATCCGCGCTCAAGGACCATGTCATTCAGCAATTGGTCGAGCGATACGGACCGATTCCGTTGGTCTTCGCCTCACAACAACAGTTGCTTGAAATTCGGAGCCATGCCGCCCATGCTTCGCTTTCCCATCCGGGCAAATGGCTGGATGTCGGCGAAAACGGCTATCTCACGAACGCCTATCTCGCCGAGGTATGCACGGCCGCCCACGCACGGATGTTTGTTTCCTATGCCACCGGTGGAGCCGAATGGTACCCTGATCACCTGTCGTTCATGTTCAGCCGCCGCAATCCCGCCAGAACCGCGCTCTTAACGGCTCATTGGGAACCGCCTGAAAAATTGAAAGACCTTCTGGTTTCACAGGCATGTCGCTATCATCGGGCCCGTGCCTTCGATCTCTATCGAACCATGAGCGGGGGGATGATCGAGGTCATTTCAGCAGGAGAGCCCCTCGCCCCGTTGACGCTGTATCGATTGGACCACGGCGATCCGCCGTTCATGAAGGCGAGCAAGGGACGATAAACCATTTTTCGTAGAGGAGCAGTCATGGCCGGGACACAATCGCCGATTCTTGTCACAGGGGCAGCGGGGTTCATCGGATTTCATGTGGCCATGCGTCTTTTGGACCGTGGCGATCAGGTGATCGGCCTGGACAATATCAATGACTACTATGATGTGCGATTGAAACAAGCCCGGCTGGCCCAATTGACGCCGCACGAACGATTTCGTTTCATCAAGCTCGATCTCTTCAATCGACAAGGGATGCGGAATTTCTTTGCCGGCGAGTCGATACGGCGCGTGGTCCATCTCGCCGCCCAGGCAGGCGTCCGCTATTCACTCACCAATCCTCACGCGTACACTGAAAGCAATATCGAGGGGTTCCTCAACATTCTGGAAGGCTGTCGGCTAAGCCGCATCGAGCATTTGGTCTACGCCTCGTCCAGTTCCGTCTATGGGGGAAACACCCATATGCCGTTTTCCACCCATGACAATGTGGATCATCCGGTGTCGCTGTACGCCGCCACAAAAAAAGCGAATGAGCTGATGGCTCACTGCTATGCGCATCTGTATCGACTGCCCTGCACGGGTCTTCGATTTTTTACCGTCTATGGGCCTTGGGGACGCCCCGACATGGCCCTCTTCATCTTTACCAAAGCCATCTTGGAGGGCAAACCGATCGAAGTCTTTAACCAGGGCCGGATGAAACGCGATTTCACCTATGTGGACGACATCGTCGAGGGGGTCATCCGGACGCTGGATCATTCAGCGGAGGCCGATCCAACATGGTCCGGGGATCGGCCGACACCGGAAACCAGCTCGGCTCCGGCACGGATTTACAATATCGGCAACCATCGGCCGGTTGAACTGCAGCACTTTATCGAAGTCCTGGAGCGCGCATTAGGCAAAAAGGCGGAGAAGAAATTGATGCCGTTACAACCGGGAGATGTCCCGGAGACGTACGCCGATATCGGCGATCTGACCCGCGATGTCGGATTCAAGCCGGCCACATCGATCGAAGTGGGTATCCCTCGTTTCGTGAAGTGGTATCGAGAGTTCTATAGGGTTTGAAAAAGATCTGAAAATCTAGAAACAACCGATGGGCACAAACCCTGTACCAAAGATCCTCGACAGTGCGATATAGCGGGCATTATCGTAAAACGACTGACTTGGCATCCGCTGAGCACGCCCGGTAACATCTCCTCCATAGGAAGGGTCAGATCCGAAGAACATTCCTCCACGGGTCTTCTGCACCAGTTGCATCCATTCCATGTATAACGAGCATACTTCGCCCTGTGCCGAGCCGGAAGGCATGTTGCTGGCATACCAGTCACGCGCCCAGTCAGGGACTTGACGTCCTCCCGCTCCAGCAGTGCGTTCCTGGTAGGAAGGTACCTCATAATAATGAGGTTCGCCGGTGGTTGAGGTTCGAGGAGCCGTCGGCATATGCTCCAAATCGGGCACAATGGAAAGCGGCTTGAGCACCATGACTTGGCAGCCAGTCTTCTCCTTGTTGGTATAGATTAAACTGCCGTCGGCTTGAGGGCATTTCCAGGTCGCATCCGATCCGATTTCGGTATCTGAGAATGCCGGAGCAGCGGAAAAGACCGCCGACATTGCAACTAGAAAAGGAAACATCCGTATCGGCCGCATAGGGCACCTCCAGATCCTGTGACGAAGACGCTCAATGTCTCACACTCGGGTCATTATGGGAACCGTGCCTACACCCTATGCAATACTTTATTCCTTGGTCTATGCCCCTTTAGAGGGGAACCCTCATGCCGAGCGGCTTGAAGACGATCGCCTGATTCTCTCCCGTTTCTGGATATCGCCGCCCTCTCAAGACCGCAATATGACAAACAGGGATTCGGCGCGGATAAGGGTCTGCCGACATCTTGCTTTACCTTGTCCCTGCCGGAGACCTCAGGTATCCTGCGTCTCTCCCAGTCGGTGACCCATGATCCTGTCCTTACGATGGAAGATGCCGTAGATGGCCTAGGGCGCCATTCACGGAAGGCATCACCTATGCGAGGACTGAATGAAGACACGACATGACTGACTACGGCGTGCTCGGCAATTTACTCCTCATTTACACCGTCTCCATCGCAGTCGTGTTTCTGTTCCATCAATTTCGACTCCCGTCTATTGCCGGGTTTCTCGTCGCCGGGGCTTTGATCGGTCCTCATGGGCTCAATCTGATTTCTGATATCGCGACGGTGCAAGTGCTGGCGGAAATCGGGATTGTGCTGCTGTTGTTTACCATCGGCATCGAATTCTCGCTGGTGCAACTGGCCTCGCTTCGTCGGCTGATCTTGATTGCCGCTCCCATTCAGGTCGGAGGGGTCATCGCGATCGCGTGGGCCGGCGGCACATTGGCAGGATTACCGACACCGCAAGCAATCTTTTGGGGGTTTCTGCTCTCGCTCAGTAGTACCGCCATTGTGTTGAAAGCGCTGGCCGCCAGTGGAGACAGCGACTCACCCCACGGGCGAGCCACCATCGGGATCTTGATCTTCCAGGACTTGGCCGTCGTTCCTATGATTTTGTTGGCGCCCATTCTGGCCAGCCATGGCGAAGGAACGCTCACGCCGGTGCTGTTCTCGTTGGTGAAATCGATAGTCGTGGTCGCATGCATTGTGGTAGCCGCGTGGTATGCGGTTCCGAAATTACTCGACCACATCGTCCGTAGCCGAAGCCGAGAGCTCTTTCTGTTGACCATCATCGTCATGTGTCTCGGCATTGCATGGTTGACATCCCTCGGAGGGCTATCGCTCGCTTTGGGGGCGTTCATCGCCGGGATCGTGATTTCCGAATCGGAGTACAGCCATCAAGCCATCGCCGAAGTGTTGCCCTTTCGAGACAGTTTTAATAGCTTGTTTTTCGTCTCCATCGGCATCCTGATGGATTGGCGCGTCTTGCTGGAGTATCCGCTCGTCGTGACCGGTGTGTTACTCGTCGTCCTGCTCGTCAAATTCATCGCCGGAGCGGGAGCGGTTTTGACGATTTCCGTGCCTCCTCGCTCGGCCGTCATGACAGGAATTGCCCTCGCACAGGTAGGCGAGTTCAGTTTCATCTTGGCACAGGTCGGCCTGGAGAATAAGCTTTTGTCCGGACCGCCATACCAAATATTTCTAGCGGTCTCGGTCTGCTCCATGATCATCACGCCGTTCTTGATGCAGTTATCCCCGCATCTCGCGCGACGCGTCGAAGTCGTGCAACGGTTGCACCATTGGTTTCCTGGACACACGGCGGCCCATGTGCTCGAAGCAGAGGGTCGGCATTTACGCATCAAAGACCATGTCATTATCGTGGGATATGGGCTCAACGGACGCAATCTGGCCCGTGTATTGGGTGAGACGGAGGTGCCCTATATCGCGTTGGATTTGGACGGGGATACCGTGCGACGAGAAGCGGCCCACGGTTTGCCGCTCTATTATGGGGATGCCACAAACCCGAATGTATTGAGGCACGTAAAGATCGAAGATGCACGGGTCCTGGTCGTTGCGATCTCCGATCCGTTCATGGCCCGCCGAACAGTGCAGGTGGCTCGTGGCTTGAACCAGAACATTCACATCGTGGTCCGGACGCGCTATTTGCGCGAATTGGAGGAATTGCACCAGCTGGGCGTAGACGACGTCGTGCCGGAGGAATTTGAAACATCGATTGAAATCTTTGCGCTCGTCCTCCGCACCTACAACATGCCGCAAGATTTCATCATGCAAAAGGCCGAACAGGTTCGCCGCGAAGGATACGCGCTCTTACGACGCAGCGAGCTTCCCGAACTGGCTCACCACCTTCGCGGCGGCACACTCGCTGATGTCGAAGTGGAGACCTGCCGAATCGAAGATGATTCGCCGGCGGCCGGAAAGACGATCGCCCAACTGGCGTTGCGGCCGCGGATCGGAACGTCCATCATCGCCTTGACAAGAAGCGGTGTCACGGAATCCAACCCATCCGAGAAAACAAAACTTCTTGCCGGCGACATTGTGGTACTGCTGGGAACACGTGATCAGATCAGACGAGCCATGGGATTTATTTTGGCCAATGAAGCCGAAGATTAGCAGGCAGTTCCACGGCATGGGCATGAACCAGATGTGGCGTTCAACTTCGCCAGCGGAGCGTCACTCGTTCTTTGAGAGGATGATCAAGAGGCCGGCCAGTCTGCACGGACGCCAGATGGGCCGCCTTCAGCTTGTAATACCATTTCGCCGGCATATCGGCATCACCGAGAAACATCGATGGGGGTTTGTGGCGAAGTCCCACCGCCAAGTGCTTCATGGCCCGCTCATCCTGACCCAGAAACATTTTCGTCAGGGTACGAAAAATCAAATTGCCGAACGGAAGCCAATGCAACCCCACCCAATATGCCGAGAAATCGATGCGACATTCCTCATCGGACACAGGTGTGGCCATCAACCGATTGGCCAGCCACGCTCTCCCGCATTGCATGAGTTCCACCCGTTGATTCGGCAGAAAGAAATCAATCGTGGTGGTCAATGCCCCTCCGTACACCCGTTCGAGCCAATGAAATGGACCGCTGTTCTTGGCCGGTCGGTGGGCGGTCATTCGGAAACCGTTCGGAATCGGTTCAAAGGTCTTCGTCTTCTCATGCATACGCGCGTCACTACGCCACCAAGAATGAACATAGGGTCCATGTACCGGGTCGATGAGGCCGATGATGCCGTCGTCTGCGCTACAGGCATAGGTCAACGAAATGTGGAACGATTGTCGAGGTTCCGATGGAAGCGGCATGCGCGGGACCGGAGGCAACGGATCGATGTTCCCTCGTTCATCTGCCAGATACAGCCAAATCATGCCGTCCGTTTCTTCAGCCGGATAAGTGGCGACACCGATCTTGTCGGTTTGTAGAGCTCCCTGTTCTGGAAAGGCAGGAATGCACCGACAGCGTCCCCTCAAGTCGAACTGCCACCCATGATACGGACATTCCAGTCGTTCTCCGTCGAACCGGCCGAAGGACAGCGGCATACCGCGGTGCGGACAGATATCTCGTATCGCCGCGAGTCCACCGACTCGATCACGACAAAGGACAATCGGCAAACCCAACATCTGCAGCCCCTTCATGGTGCCAGGGCGCAGGGTATGGCTGGGTACTGCCGGGTACCAGAATCCAAAGAGCGGACCGCCTTTGGAAGATGCGACCTCGGGTAATGGCTGTCCGATCATGAGTTATTCGACAGGAAGGAAACTCTCGAGACGGGTCTAGTGCAATAGATTCCGACTATATCGAGAGGATGACGATAGGTCAAGTAATGCCGATACAGTTGCGTGTTACCCGGTTCCTTGACACCCCGAAGGACCACATACTATTCTGTTCATGCGTGGCTAAGTAAGATCAAGTTTACGGTCTGGTTCCTCTCATCTCAACCTTAACGTGAGCATTCGGAGATTAGTCTGATGCAGGCCGATGTCAAACTTGACACCTTAGGCTACTTTTGTCCCATGCCGATTATTCTCACGTCCAAGAAAATCAAGGAATTGGCGTTGGGACAGGTACTGGAAGTCGTCTCCGACGATGAGGGAATCAAAAAAGACATGCCGGCTTGGTGTGAGACCACGGGCCATCAAATGATGGGCTTGGAAGAGGAACAAGCAAAGTCGGGCCGCATCTATAAGGCGTTCGTGAAGAAGGCGAAATAGCCAGACCCCTGTAAGAGAGGCGGTTAAGCCAGAAGCCGGAGGAACGGTCATCGGTCCTCCGGCTTTTTCGTTGAGACTGTAGGAACCTATGGATCAACTCGTGGAGTGTGTTCCCAATTTCAGTGAAGGTCGGGACCAAGGAATTCTTCACACCTTAATCGATGCCGTGACTTCGACGGCCGGCATAGCACTCCTCGATCACTCGATGGATGCGGACCACCACCGGTCGGTGCTGACGTTCTGTGGTGGCCCGGACGGGATCATTGAAGCTGCTTTTCGTGCCGTTCGGATCGCAACTGAACTCATCGACCTGCGCACACATGTTGGAGTGCACCCCCGCATAGGAGCGACGGATATTGTGCCGTTTATCCCGATCAGGGGTACGACAATGCAAGATTGTGTCCAACTTGCCAAGCGACTAGGAGAACGAGTCGGGCGTGAATTAGGGATCCCCGTTTTCTTGTATGAGCGTGCTGCAGGTCGTTCCGACCATGTTCCGTTAGAGGCAGTCAGACGAGGAGGGCTCGACGGCCTCGCTTTCCGGATGGAGTCAGACCCTGGTTGGATTCCTGACTTCGGTCCTCCTCGGCTGCATCAAAGCGCAGGAGCGATCGCAATCGGCGCCCGGCCTCCGCTGATCGCTTATAATGTCAACCTCCGCTCGACAGAAGTGGACCAAGCCCGATCCATCGCTCGGGCCGTCCGTTACTCAAGCGGCGGGTTGCCCTCTGTGAAAGCGATCGGGGTCGCGCTACCCAGCCGTGGTATGGTGCAGGTCGCAATGAATTTGACCGACTACCTCGTGACGCCCATTCTGACCGCGTTTCAGATTGTGAAGGCTGAAGCCGCAAAGCGCGGAATAGAGGTGGCTGGGAGCGAACTGGTCGGATTAGTCCCACAAGCGGCGTTGGGCCACGCTGCAGCTGCTTCGCTGCAGCTCGATCGATTCGATTCAAGCCAGGTTCTCGAAACAAGAATCGCCGAGGCGATGCTCAAGAAGGAGCCGGCGCACACCCTCTCGGAGTTCCTGACCATGGTTGCTGACGCCAAACCGACACCGGCCGGTGGCAGCGTGGCGGCCCTGGTGGGTGCCTTGGCGGCTTCCTTGGGGGTCATGGGGGCACGTCTCGGTGAACAACCGGACAGAGAACAGCGTCTACTTGAGTTGAGCCGGCAGCTTCATCGGCTTGTTCAAGCGGATACGGACGTCTACACCAAACTGACGGACGCCTACAAGATACCCAAACAACATCCTGATCGTCTTCATGCGATTTCGATCGCGCTTCAACATGCTACGGAAGTGCCGTTAGAAATCGCGGAGCTGTCCTGCGAGGTTGCGCGATTTCTCCATACATTGCGCGAGAGAGGTAAGCCCACCATTCAATCTGACCTCACAGTAGGTCTGACCATGGCTATTGCATCGGCTCAAGCAGGTCTTGTTACAGTGCGTACAAATATAAATGCACAACGAAATCAGCAGCTTAGAGAGAGCATTCGAGTCAGAATTGCAAAGGCTACAGAAAGCCTTGAGGAACTCAAATCGTTGTGCTAGACTCCGGCGCCGAATTATTGAAATCCATAAGCAGCAGGCCCCATCTGGCCTGAGAAAGTCGAAAATCAACGGGATGGAAATCAAGGTCTTCAACAATAACGTTGAAAAAGCTCTGAAGGTTGCCAAGAAAAAGCTGGCGGGAGAAGGGCTGTTCCGCGAGCTGAAACGCCGTCGTTTTTACGAGAAGCCCAGCGTGAGAAAGAAGGCGAAGCAGCGCGAAGCTCAACGGCGCCGACAGAAGTGGTTGTCAAAACGGAGACCTGACTGATACACCGTCGGGCTCTCTTCCGCTCATCTCACCAGCCTCCTCTCCGTTCGTGACCATATCCGATGCGTCAGGAGCAGATCCATGCAGCCGTCCGCATCCTCAAGCGGGAAATTCGCCATTGGCAAGAGCCGGTCGTCGGGGTCGTAGCCAAGGAGTCGGACCGCAATCCTTTTCTCATCCTCATTTCCACGCTTCTCAGTTTGAGAACCAAAGATAGGACAACAAGGGAAGCAGGCGACCGGCTCTTCGCTATGGCTCGGACACCGGCAGCTATGTTGAAGCTGCCGCTGAAGAAGCTCGAACGGGTGATTTATCCGGTCGGCTTTTATCGGACGAAGGCCAACGCCATTCACCAAATCTGCCGTCGGCTGATCGACGAGTATGACGGAGTCGTCCCGGACTCCATCGATGAGCTGGTCACTTTCCCTGGGGTCGGACGAAAAACTGCGAACCTGGTTGTGACTATCGGTTACGGCAAGCCCGGGATCTGTGTCGATATTCATGTCCACCGGATCAGCAATCGATGGGGCTACATCAAAACGAAGACCCCGGAGGAATCTGAGCAGGCCCTTCGGCGCACGCTACCGAAGCAATACTGGATCATCTACAACGATCTCCTCGTCCCGTACGGACAGAACCTGTGCCTTCCGGTGTCGCCGCTGTGCAGCACATGCAAATTGACCGAATTGTGTGATCGAGTGGGAGTCACAAGGTCGCGCTAGGAACGGACGTTACACGTTAATCGTTATTCGCAAAGGTCGTTTCAACGATTCACGAATACCGTTGAACGCCTTCAGATGAAGAGCTTCGTTTCCGCGTCGGCGGTTAATGAAAGGATGGGGGCAGGCACAAAGATTATGATGATTATAACGATCCTCCTTTGCCTTGAGGGTCGTAGAAGCCCATGCTAGGATGCCGACCGATGGATTGGCTTCTTTCGGCGGTTCAGCAGTATGTCTCGACTGAAACTCTCGTTACCCTGACGGCTCTCTCGGTTGTCTTCTTTGTCGGATCATTGATTGCGATCCCGTTCATCCTTGTCCGACTTCCGACGGATTTCTTCGACACCCGTGTGCCGCGGCGTTGGATGGAAAACCATCATCCCCTGCTTCGGTTACTCGGCCATCTCGTAAAGAACGTCGTCGGCGCCATCTTCCTGTTCGCAGGGTTCTTAATGTTGTTCTTGCCGGGCCAGGGAATTCTCACGATGTTGATCGGGGTGACGATGCTGGACTTTCCCGGCAAGCGCAAGATGGAAGCCAAGATGATCGGACAGCCCGCTGTCCTGAGCACCATCAATAACATGCGCCAGAAGTTTGGAAAACCGCCGCTCACAATCGCGCCGAATTCGTGATGCTCACTTCGTCACTCGTCACGTTCGGGGTACCGGGGCAACAAAGCAATTGAAGGTCGGCCGGAATCGATAGTGTAGGTTGCAGCATGTCTGATTCCACAGTCTCTCGGAAGAGGCTCTACCTTATCGACGGCAGCGCCTATATCTATCGAGCCTTCTTTGCCTTACCGCCGCTGACGAACTCGAAAGGTTTTCAAACCAACGCCGTCTACGGGTTTACCAACATGCTCCTCAAGATCATGCGGGAACATCGGCCCGATGCGCTCGCCGTCGTCTTCGATGAAAAGGGTCCTACACAACGGCATGAAGAATATCAGGCGTACAAAGCCCAGCGCCCCGCCATGCCGGACGCCATGAGCGCGCAAGTGCCTTATATCCACCGTATTGTGGAAGCGCTGGCGGTCCCCGCCATTCGGCTGGTCGGATACGAGGCAGACGATATTATCGGCACGCTGGCGTGGAAGGCGGAACGGTCGAATCGTGATGTCGTTATCGTGACGAGCGACAAAGATATGTTCCAACTTCTCACACCTCACGTGAGGATTTATGATCCGGTCAAGGATAAATGGATCGGTGAGCAGGAATGTCGAGAACGGTTTGGAGTTGAACCGGCGCTGGTTCCCGAGATCATGGGTCTCATGGGAGATACCATCGACAACATTCCCGGCGTGAAGGGTATTGGAGAAAAAACGGCGACGAAGCTGATCGGTCAGTTTAGGACGATCGATGAGCTGCTCAGGCGCGTGGAGGAAGTGACGCCGGCCCGGACCAAAACCATGTTGATCGAGCAGGCCGACAACGCCAGACTGAGCCGCCGCCTGGCCCTGATCCAAACTGATTGTCCTGTCGAATCCGACATAGAGGCTCTACAGGCTATGCCGCCGCACGGCGATCAGCTCGCCGAATTGCTCCGGGAGTTGGAATTCACGTCATTGCTGAAGTCCGTTCAACCCGTGTCGCCGCAGACACCTATTCTTCCGGCTTCTATTGAAACAATTGAGAGTGAGTCGGCGGCCCAGGCCTTTGTCGAAGGATTAAGGAAGGACGAGACCATCGCCGTGCAATGTCTCCTCTCAAGCCTTTCCGGCATACGAGCCGACGTGCAGGGCATCGCGCTGTCGTCTGATGACAAGACTGCGTTTGTCCCGCTCGATGTGCATGCCTACATGCGGCCGATCATCACCCTCTTTCACGAGACTACTCGTGTGAAGGCTGTCCATGACCTGAAGCTGACGCTCATAGCGTTCCACAGAATTGGTGTCACACTTGCTGGGCCGTATTTTGACACGATGATTGCGGACTACCTCCTGAATCCCAATCGCCGGGACCATCAACTCGACACTCTGGCTCTTGAACTCCTCGATCATCGGATCGGCGCTCAGGCGAAAGAACCATCTCCGCCGACATCGTTGTTCCAGGTGGAAACCGCCTCGCAGGAGCAAACCTCGGAACGGGCTGCGGTGGTCGCGAAGCTCACGCCTTTACTGCGCGAGCGACTGCGAGCTCAGGGAAGTCTGAAACTATTTGAGGAAGTCGAGATGCCGCTCGTACCGGTCCTCGCCGACATCGAGCGGAATGGGTTCTTGCTCGATGTCGAAGGCCTGAATGGACTGAGCAAGGAGCTCGAACAGGAGCTCGACCGCATGATGCAAACTATCGCCCGGTTAGCCGGCGGCGAGTTCAACATCAATTCACCGAAACAGCTGGCGACAGTGCTCTTCGAAAAGCTCGGTTTGAAACCGATCCGCAAAACCAAGACCGGCTACTCCACCGATGAAGATACACTTACACAACTTGCGGCACAACATGAATTACCCGCACAAATCCTCAATTACCGGAGTCTGAGCAAACTCAAGTCGACATACGTGGATGCATTGCCGGGACTGGTGCATCCGGAGACCAAACGGTTACATACCTCGCTGAACCAGACGGTCGCCGCAACAGGACGGCTCTCGTCCACCGATCCCAATCTCCAAAATATCCCCGTAAAAGGCGATTATGGCCTCCGCATCCGCGAAGCATTTATCTCCCCCACAGGTCACGAGCTCCTCTGCGCGGACTACAGCCAAATTGAACCGCGTATCCTCGCCCATCTCTCGCAAGATCCGCGGTTGCTGTCCGTCTTTACCAAGGCAGAAGACATCCACATGGCGACGGCCATGGAAATCTTCGGCCTGCCGTCAGGTCAAATCACCAGAGACATGCGCCGGGCGGCCAAAACCGTCGTCTTCGGCATCGTCTATGGAATCAGTCCATTCGGCCTTTCTCAGAATCTCGGCGTGCCCCAAGCTGAAGCAAAAAAATACATTGAAACCTTCTTTGAACGATTCCCAGCCGTCCGTGCCCTGATGGATCGGAACATCGCTGAAGGACGGGAGAAAGGTTACACGACCACGATCCTTGGCCGCCGACGCCCGATACCTGAACTCCAAAGCAGCGATCCGGTACAACGAGGTGTTGGCGAACGCATGGCGGTGAACAGTCCTATCCAGGGCACCGCCGCGGACTTGATCAAAATGGCCATGATCAATGTCCACAAGAAACTGCATCAAGAACTGCCG
Source organism: Nitrospira sp. (assembly GCA_030123625.1). Taxonomy (NCBI): domain Bacteria; kingdom Pseudomonadati; phylum Nitrospirota; class Nitrospiria; order Nitrospirales; family Nitrospiraceae; genus Nitrospira; species Nitrospira sp. Next base: position 2,865,450 of record CP126121.1, on the reverse strand, counting down.
CACGTGAAGATGATCCTCCAAGTCCACGACGAACTCATCTTCGAAGTGCCGGACCATGATTTGGAAGAAGCGAAGCGGCTGGTGAAACGTGTGATGGAAGGTGTCGGCAAACAGTTGGGCCTGTCGGTGCCACTCAAAGTGGATCTCGGCGTCGGCAAGAACTGGCGTGCGGCACATCCATGAGCGACATCCTCGTCCGCATCAAGCGAGCAGTCCTCGCTGGAATTACGCTTTTAGCGAGAAGGCCAATAAATCGCTTCACCCTTGCCGATAAGGTATACGTTTTCTCGCAAACCAGTTATCTCACCGACAGTTCGGACCCCAATCTACACACCGACACTTGCAACAAAGAAATGTAGCCGGTAAAAACAGAGATAGAGGATCTCATCGGCAATAAACCGGCGCATCGCAGACCCCTAACTCATTACCAATGCGAGGTGATACATGCTGACCATACGAATTTCAGTCGCGTGGCTAATCGCAGTCATCTGCCTTGGAACCCTTGGACTTTTGCTGCTCCTTGTTCAACCGTTCACAGTCAAGGCTCAGGAACCGAAACGATTTCAATACCAAATCATCGAGGTGATTCCTGATACTGAGACTATGCAGACCAGATTGAATGAGTTCGGCTCCAACGGATGGGAGCTTGTAGGGTTCGCGATGGGAAACATGACGAATCCAAGGATGGTCTTTAAGAAATGACACCGTGCGGGTGGTGGCGCAGCTTGGCTCGGTACCATTCAAAGTAACTCTAGCGTCGGCAAACTGACGCGTGGTGAATCCGTGATGGCTGGGCTGAGTCTAGAACCTGCTTTGAAAATGCCACCGTGGCCTCTTAGGCAACCGTACTCCTATCAGCTCCCGTTTAAGGATCGAGGCAACGTCATGTGAGATCACCCCCTGACTCTTCATCAGCGGGTTAGGCGCCGGCTCTCACGCATTCAGAAGTGAGCTACCGGCGCTTGAAACCAAAATAGCCGCGCTATGCCGCCTGCTCGTTTACGGTGTGCCTGGCCACAGCATGTCATAGCCGGGTTCTTTGGTCTCCGAGCCCATCTTCGCTATGGAAGAAAATTTGCTGGTAAATACTTCGTCTGCACGGGACTTCTCGTGCGCCTCAAAGGATCGCCAATAAGTCACGATGGCGTAATGTTCGTCGGTGGTCTTGTTGTCGGTCAGCGAGCCCTCCTCAGACACGGAGCCGGAGAACTTGAAGACTTGTCCGGCCATGAAGCACCTTTCTCACCGCCTCTTTGTTTACCTTCTCATTCTGCACACAAACTTCCAAACCGATTGGGCCAAGGTTCCTCGCGGAATAGGCGTCCAATCTGATTCGCCTGATGTTTTATAGAGCGCTTCTCCGGATCCCATATTCCCCGAAAAGTATTCCAATGCCAGCAACCGAAACCGCTCTTTGGCACAATCATGCTCTTCGTGTGCCCGAGTGGACAAGTATTTCCGGAATCCTCTGGTCTGAGCAGTCTTCAGATCGTCCATAACCCACGCACTCACCAATCCACCGTCTCGGGTAATGGTCTCAGAATCGACATAGACCTTCGCCTGTTCATTGCCGTCGACGAACTGCCACTCAGCGAGTACAGCAGTGGCATTCCACATATGAAGAATGATCAACACAAGGAAAGCACTAGAAAATCCGCGAAAAGGTCCATCTAAAGCGGGCATGGAACATCGAAGAGGGAATATTTCGAGGAGACCTACAATCTCATCCCGGACACTTCTAGGAATGAGCGTCCGACAGAAAAATCTCTTATGGCTGCTTCTGCTCGCCCAACTTCCTGGTTAAGCAGTCGTTGAACGCCATGCGCCGGTGATAGGGAGTCCAAAACCAGTTGTACTTCTTCAACATATCCAACTCATCCACATATTCATGACAACGCTTCGTTTCGACCTCTCCGGCTTCCAATGGGGCAGTCATCACCCAGGCCCCAATCCCGATGACACTAAGAAAGAAAATTACACCGGCAACGAGCATCACGATTCCTTTTGTATTCATGCATCCCTCTATAGGTTCTACGACAAATACCTGACTCTCATGTGACTGGTGCCGGAGACCGGGATCGAACCGGTACGGGCCTTGTGGACCCGAGGGATTTTAAGTCCCTTGCGTCTGCCTATTCCGCCACTCCGGCAAGAGTGGCGGATTTTAACATAGCACCCATGGCAGACAGCCACTTTTATCTCGGCCATTCGCTGCGGCTGGCTCGCCAGTTCGAGAAGACGATGGGACTTGGTTAAGCAATCGGCACGAGGGGATGAGACGCGGTACATTCAAGGATCATCTAAGGAGACAGGCCGCTGAGGACACAAGGGCCCGGTTGGTAATCGGTCTACCCAATTACCGAGACGTATGAAGAAATGGTATTGAATCGGCCTCGAACCAACCGACCTTGACACGCCGATTGTCGAATGGATCGACAATGGGAGGCTACTCAGAACCATGATGCCGACTTACTATTCGTAGGATTGCCTCGCCTGCCACGGGAATCCTAAAGGGGATCCTCGACATTCAGGCTATCCGAGAGAGGGTGCTCGAGTAGAAGAACTGGCCGGGGTCATCAGTATTCAGATCCCTCGGACCATCGGTAGCAGACAGCCCGTACTCGACGGAGGAAAGCAACGGGGTGATCTGCTACCGATGATCTTCGAGAAGCTTAGTTCAACACCGCGGTCAGTTGCGGCCGCTCTTTCTCACCACTCTTCTCTTTTCCTGGTTTGCGGTCCAGCGCTTCCTCCACCCCCGACTTGATGGCCTTGCCCCATCGACTGGTCTGCACCTGCGCCTTGCGGGCATAGCGGCCGATGCTTCGACGAGTTTCCGCACCGGTCTGTGGAGCGAAGAGGAGCCCGAGTCCCGCTCCGATGACCGCCCCACCGGCGATGAATGCTGCTGCCTTGGCGACCTGATTCCCCTGCTCCGACATGGTGAACCTCCTCATGATGGTGAATGAACCGGAAAACCTTTTAGGAACTCTTCCTATGCCTGGGTCTTTGAGCATGCTCTGTGCCAAGATAAGAGTGTTCGTAGGAGAGGCGATTCCCGCGAAAAACCATGGGAGACATTTTTTGGCAATTAGGAGTGCCTAATTTTTGGTCTCTTTTTCTCGACAGGCCGAGACACAGCCGTTTCAGAAAGCCAACACTTCGATTTATACATACCGGTAAATCAGCCATGGAAGCCGATTTGTCTGGGTCAAACTTTATCCGTTTCTAACCTTTGACGCGCTTGCATTGACACATGAGCCCCCGTATTATCCATCGGCACATTTTGCCCGTATGTCGCAAAGGGGACTGCGTATGATTTGCGATGTGTGCTCCCTGCAAGCCGTGAGCTTCATCTCACGAAGGACTGTACTGGAAGCACAGTAATGGGTCCTCCAGCCGCCATTCCTTACCCAAACATCGACCCTGTCCTTGTGGCGCTGGGCCCCATTCAGCTCCGCTGGTATGGGCTGATGTACCTGATCGGCCTGACCGCGGCTTATTTCCTTATTCAACACAACGTTGCCCGTAAAGCGTTGCCGATCAGAAAAGACCAAATCTATGACATGGTCGTCTATGCCGCTTTCGGCGTGTTTCTCGGCGGGCGAATCGGCTACACGCTCTTTTACAATTTTTCCTACTACAGCCAAAACCCACTGAAACTTCTTGCGGTCTGGGAAGGAGGCATGTCCTTCCATGGAGGGCTTCTTGGAACCATCATTGCGTTGATGTGGTTCAGCCGAAGGCAAGGGATTCCTGCCTATACCATCGCCGATTTGGCGGCCTGCGTCACACCGATCGGCTTAGGATTCGGTCGGATCGGGAACTTCATCAACGGCGAACTCTTCGGTCGGTCAACCGACGTGGCTTGGTGCATGGTCTTTCCAGCGGGAGGCCCTGCTTGCCGCCATCCCTCGCAATTGTATGAGGCCACGCTGGAAGGCCTTGTCTTGTTCATGGCATTATGGTGGATCGATCGACGTCCGACCCCGCCCGGCACGATCTTTTGGAGTTTTATCACCGGTTACGGCATCAGCCGACTGATCGTTGAACTCTTCCGTGAACCGGATCAGCACTTGGGATTTATCTTGGGCCCGATCACCATGGGTCAAATTTTGTCCGTGCCCATGGTCTTGCTCGGAGCCGTCATGCTTATCCGAGGCTACGCCGGAGCCGGTCAGAAAGCATGACCTTTGTCTCGGCCATGAATCACCGCGCTTCCAGGTGGCGTGTGATGGTTCCGTCAAGGGGAAATTGTATGGTTTTGAAAGAAAGATATGCTCGTGATGGCGGCTTAGCCCGTCCCGGTTTCTTATGCCTCGGCGAGCCCGCCGACGTAATCGGAACCTCATACTTAGCGGGCACGTCAGGCACCGGCTTCGATAAAGCTCCCTTAACCCACCGCATGCCGCCACGCGCCACCGCATAGTCCGCCTGAGATCGATAGAGCTCGTAGGCCGTATTCACGGTGTTCCGCTCCTTTACATCCACGAACATGATCATGGTCACTTCCATGTTGAACCGAGTCCACGCTCAATCTGGCGCGACCGTCGTTTTTGAGGGCTGCATGATGAATCCCGTCCCCATCCTCTTCAGGGCAGTATCCGGCAGACGCGGGCTACGGCTGGTGAAGTCTGCCATTGTGACCTTGCATCTTTCGATGGGAGGAGTATCAAGACGCCATGCAGCCCCGCTGAAGCTGAGGTCTATTGCGCACCATCGCAGCTTCCCTCCCCTCCTTGTTACCCCCGTCATGGCTATCCATAACTTGCGAGCGGACAAGAAGTGAGGCAAGGGCATATTCTCTGCACTACCTCAATAGCTTAAGAACAGAAGCTCAAAGAGCCGCGAAAACTCAGGGGAAATTGAAACAGAATGGGCCTTCTACCGGGACAAGCTGTCCGAACGCTGGAGATTTTGTCTCACCACGAGCCGGAAAACGGAGTGGAGTCATGAGCATCATGGGATGCCGCTTGCTGACTTGCGCCAGCCTATAGGTCAACAGGAAATAACCAGCGAAATGCCTATGCTGTCCGGTCTATCCATCTATACCCTATACCGTTGAGGAGGGTGCCATGAAACAGAGACGCATAGTAACAGTCCTGGCGATCATTGCAGTAACCGGAGCAGTCAGCGTTCCGAATAGCCTCGCCATGGCTTGGTGGCTGGACGTCAACGACCGACATGTAGTCGACCGAGGGGGGTTAGAGTGGAACCCGATGATCCATACTGTGGACGACCCCAAGCATGACCCTGAGTACCAGACATTGGGGCATCCCGAGCATGGGCCCATCCCCTTCACAAGTCGCCAAGCAGAGGAGTATAAGTCTGGTTCATCCAGCAACGAAGGCCGATATGGCCCCAACTCCTCTGAAAAAGAATTGTCTGGAGCCTCGAAGTCGCCCTCCGGTGGGTCCGGTTATGGAGGGATCCCGACGCTGCCGAGTGCCGATCCAATGCTCGAGGAATTGAGCCGTGCCCCTCGGTGAGATAGCGGGCATCAAAAGCCAGAAGCTGGACGCGTTCGTCACGAGACCATCAAAAGCCCAGTGGGGGGAGGCAGATTGCAACTGAGAGGTGTAGCAGTGTATTTTTATTAAGTAGTTCACCAGCCATGTCTGGTGAGGCATTCAGTACGGCATCTCGTCATCGTCCAAGCCCACATGGTGACCCAGTTCGTGAACGACTGTATCGTACACTTCCTGTACCACTTCTTCCGGACTCTCACACAGTCGGAGGATGGGGCCGCGATAGATGGAAATCCGTGGCGGACAGTCCCCTCCCGACCTGAAGAATGAATCAGCCGCCAGCGACTGACCTTGATACAAGCCAAGCAAGTCGTTCTCGCTGTCTAGATCCAGATCCTGCAACACCTCTTCCGGCGGTTCTTCCTCTACCACGACGGCGATCGATTCCATCAGTTTGGCGTAAGGGGCGGGCAGATCGGCAATCGCCTGTTGAACCAGCTGCGCAAAGGCTTCAGATGAGATATGGTCTTGCCTGGCCATTTCCATTGGCTCCTACCCTCATAATTCTACCGCCGTCGCACAACGAAGGAACAGACAGTGAAACCGTGGTTCAGTTCCGAGGCTTTGTTTGACAGCAGTCTTATAGATCTCACTCTGTATGCGGTACTGCTCAGCCCGTGCCGCGGCCTGATCAGCCGATATCGCATCCGTCTTATAGTCGGCTATCCAGAGCTCTCCCTGCATCCGGTACATGAGGTCGATGATCCCTTCCATCACCTGCCTGCCCCCCCACGGCATGATGAACGGGACCTCTCGGCCAAGGATCTGAGATGCACAAAGACGCGCGTAGGCTTCCGACCGGCTGAACGTCGCAATGAGATCGTTCACGGATTCAGCGACCGCTCCAGCATGGGACTGGCCGTCCGACCCAAGAGTTGCCTGGACGGCTACGGCAACCTGAGCAAATAATCCGGAAGGGTCTTGTGAAAAGTCCCATCGCTCGAGCAGACGGTGGGCCGCAACACCGGCCAACCGACCGATCTCCGCATCCTGCCGAACCGGAGTCGTCTTACGTATGACCGACGCCGCTCGAGTGCCCAGCGCCGTGGGTGTCAGATGATGCGGGATCTCACGAATCTCTGTCCATCGAGCGGTTCTGATTGCCCACCGTTCGGCCATCTCATATGGATCAATCAATGCCGCACCGCCCGCTCTCTCCACACGTGGGCGGGGCCGCCTCCGTTCCGGTGCTTTGATAACCCGATATGGAATCGCACAGCCGCCGACCTTCAAGGTCTCGGTTGAAGCGTTCCCGATTTCTCCCATACCGATGTTCTGCAGCAGGTCGAAAACCGTTTCACCGACCGAGCGGCTCGCGATTCCTCCCGACAGCAGCAACAATTCTTTGGCCCTGGTCATCCCCACATAGAGCACACGCCGTCGTTCCGCCTCTTCTCGCAGTCGCAGCTTGTGTTGAACCAGCAGCGAGCCGAGCGACCAATGACGGCCCAGTGAAAGCCCGTAGGTTTCGCTCGACCAATCGTAAGAGACCTGCGGCACATCGCGCTCTCGTCCGCTCCCCTGATGGAGTCCCGGCAGCACGACAATGGGAAATTCCAATCCTTTGGCCTTATGAATCGTCAAGACATGCACGGCGTCGAGCGACTCCTCGGCGAGAGGACTCTCCGATTCGTCCGGTTGTTCTTCCAGCCGGGCGATCATGAGGTCCACGAATCCACTCAGGGTCATGTGGGGGCGATCGGCCAAGGACGCAGCCGTCTGTTTTACCTTCATGAGATTCGCCACGGCTTGTTCGCCATGGAGCGATGCGGCAGCCAAGTCCAGAATCGGCAATCGATCAAACATCAGCTCGATGGCCTCAACCAACGGGAGCACAGGGATGGCCCGATGCAGCCACGCCAGGTGTTCGTACAGCCGCCGAACAGCAACGGCACAAGCCTGGGGCCATTCCTCCAGGCCCGTCGTGCGAAGATAATTGAAATGCCCCGCTTGTTTGAGCTCATAGAGTTCCCGATCTGTCAGGCCGCCAAGCGGCGAACGAAGGAGACCGGTCAACGCGATCTCGTCATGAGGGTCGTCCAAGACCCGCAGCAGATTGACCAGGTCGATCACCTCTTGACGGCGATAGAAATGCTTTTCCCCCTCGATGACGTAGGGAATGTCATACCGGCGCAAGGCATCGAGATAGGCATCGGCTTGCGTGAGCTTTCTAAACAGCAGCGCCACATGGCCCGGTTTCATCGAAGGACGATTCAGGACCTCGTCAGTCAGCCAGCGAGCCAACACTTCGCTCTCGGCTCTCGTCGCCCCGGCCGCATCGAATGCCTCTTCTTCACCATCCGGCGCCGTCACGCTGAGTCGAAGGCCCGGCTCGATCGATGCCGGGCGTCGCTGAGGGCGCACCTCCAGGCGGACATTCGCCGGCTGGATCAACGGCTTCCGCTCGAACAGCCGATCGAAGATCTCATTCACCGGCTCCAAGACAGCCGCGTCGCTTCGGAAGTTTGTCGTCAACGTGTGGGTGATTCCACCGTCAGCCATGATTTTCTCCATCACTCGATCAAAGGCTTCGATGTCGGCACGCCGAAAGGCATAAATCGATTGTTTGGGGTCTCCCACAATGAAAAGTTTCCCTGGTTCGAGCAGCATCTCGTGCCAGTCGGCCGCGTGACTGCCCTGTCGCTCCGAAACCGCAAGGATGATTTCGTACTGCACCGGGTCCGTATCCTGAAATTCATCGACCAACACGGCTCGATAATCCCTTTTAATCCGTTCGCGGACGGCCGGATGTTCGAAGAGGAGCGCTCGCGCACGTGCCAGCAACCCGTCGAATGAAATCCAGCCCTGCCGAGAAAAGGTTTCGCGAATGTTCCGCACCACAGGAAGGAGCAGGGTCAAGAGATCGTTCAAGAATGCATGATCGACCGACAGAAGTTGTTGCGCCGTCCGGATAAGCAAGCCGGCCTCTTTGAAATCGCCCTTCTCCCATTCACCCACGGCGTTACCGAGATCCTTGTCGAGCCATTCTCGTTCTACCGTCGTCAAGCCTTGCCGACCCGCCAGTCCCTTTTCTGCCATGAGCCGCATCACAGACGCCGCCGCAGCGAGCATGTGTTCGACTTTACGGCGCTTCGGCCGGTCATACGTTTTCATGAGCTGATTCGCCCGGTCTTCCATGTGCTGAATCCACCGTGCGACGGCCGGGGTCACCGCCGTCACGGCGAGTTGCCGTTGCAGCGTGCCGAGATCGACCGATTCGCTGCACAAAGATCGGCACAATGCCCTGACCGTCTCGAGAGTGGTCGACGACAACACCGATCGCCACAGATGATGGTGTTGTCCGGCTCGGCTCAATTCCTGATCGAGCCAGCAATCCCACGCGGCGGTGAACTGCTCTTCAAATCGCAAGCCGTCGTCTTCTTTGAAATCAGGATCGACTCCGCTTTCCAGCGGATGGAGCCGTAGTAGGTGCGCGGCAAAACTGTGAAGAGTGCCGATCTGCGCTTTTTCAATGTCGTTGAGTGCTGCCTGAGCACGCGCGGCAATCTCGTCGACACTCAGCCTATACCGTGCTTGAAGATCGCCGCATGCGACGGTCCCCCCGTCGCTGGACCGTATCGAATCGGCCTCCGGACGGGCGAGTACGGCAAGTCGTTCGCGCAACCGCACTTTCATCTCGGTCGCCGCCTTGTTGGTGAATGTCAAAGCCACGACCTGCGTGATGGGTACCGGAGCCGGCTCTTTCATGATGAGAGACACGAGACGATTCACGAGCAAGGTCGTCTTGCCGGTCCCCGCTCCGGCCACAACGACGACATTGCGATCGAATGTCGTCTCCGCCGATTCTCGAGCCATGCGATCCGTTGTGGATAGACCGTTATTCATGCATTCTTCCGCAGGCGCAGCATCTTCAATGTTTTGGGTTCGACCGCACGATAAGTTCTCCACCAAGTCGGCCCATGTTCTCGCCGACAGACCACGCGAAAGTCACATCCGTCGCAATAGCCGTCGGGAAGAATAAAAAATCGTCCGGCACGGATGCCGTCCACCAACGTTCTGATCGTGCTCTGGATGAGTGTTCCGGTATCGGATGCCCATGACATGACCTCAAACGTCGAGCGACTGATTGCCGTCGGCCACCGGGGAGCGAGAAACAGGAACTGCACCTGACTCGGTGTGGTTTGTCCGGGAACAGTGAGGCAACTGTAGAGTGGTGGCTGCAACCGATATCCACGCACCGCTGACTGAGCCAAATGGCGGTCTTCCGGTTTCATGGCTGAGCCCGCTTTGAACTTGTAGTCCAGCACGCGGAGCGCGCCGGAGATCCGGTTCCGATCGAGCCGATCGATGCGACCACGGATCTTCAACGATCCTTCGTCGAGGATGTCGGGAACCATTCCTTCCCCGTCCACTTCAAAGGCGATAGGCTGGTACGGATGCTCGGCCTGTTCCGTTTCATCGGCCTTCACCGCCGCAGTCACCAATGTCACGATCAGTTCTTTCGCCAACTCCCATAAAAGATAGTGGCCTGTCCGGTGCTGTGACTCCAAATCCGCCGCCGCCTGTTCCACCGACGTGCGGATCGTCTGATCGACGTTGTCCGCCGCCGGTACGGCCGGCCACCCGGCCTGCACGAGCCGTTCATAACAACGACGTAACGCCGCATGGCAGAGCGTACCGACCAATGCGGCGTCCGTTTCCTGCTCCATTGGAACACGGCTCGGTTCGAGTCGCAGCACATCAGCGGCAAAATATTGAAACGGACAATGGGCATACCGTTCAAGCGGCGTGGGAGCGAGGCCCCGTTCGATGACCCTCGTCCAATGAGACTCGACCGCCCCTGTTATCCCATCGAAGAGAGTCAGCATTGAGCCGTCCTCTTCAATCCGACCGAGCGCCGATGCCGCATGGCGGAACGTATCCACATCACGCCCGAGCGCCAGCATGAGATCCGTCGGGTCTTGTCCATTGATCGCCGACCACTGAGTCAGTTCAGCCGGCGATAGGAACAGTTTGATCGTCGGTCGATGCAAAGTCCGATCCGTCAGGCTGCGGGGCACCACATCTATCGATTGTTCATCGAGGCCGAACCGACGACAGGCTTCTCCGAGATAAGGAGAGACGGCCAGCATGCGCCCCGATTCATCGGCCCGTTGATGGAACAGATACACGCGCTGAGAGGCAGCCCGACAGCATAGGTGAAAGAGCAATGCCTCTTCTTCATAGGCCATCAACTTCTCGTCGATTTTAAATCCCAGCGTGGCGTCGAACACACGCCGATGGCGATCCCGCAGAAACGCGTCCTCTCTGATATAACGCGGAAACACTTTCTCGTTCAGACCGAGAATGAACAGAGCTCTGAACGGCACCCCGCGAGCCGCCATGACGTCGCACACCATGACCCCTTGAGATGAGCCATTATGGAAAGGCTTCGTCGTCCGCTCGAAGGTATGCGTCAGCAATTCGACGAATTCGGCCCATGTCATCTCCTCATTCAGCGGCTCCAATTCCGCGAGAGTCGTCCAAATTCGGTCGATGGCGTCCCATGTCGCCGCTTGGCGGGCGAGCTGAACGTCCTCGGCAATCGATGCCGCTGCATCGGGTCGGTGCAGACGCCGCTCAACGAGTGCTCGACAAGCTGCGGCCATCCGGCCGATCGTGCCTCGCGATGGAAGGGTCGAACAGTCTTGCATGAGTTGTGAGACCACCTGCCACAGTAAATTAATGACCTCCGGCGCAATGACCCAAGAGCCAATGGGACCCTCATCGCCGTTGAGAATCAATGCAGCCCGGCCCGCCTGCTCCAATCGTTTCCATTCGTCGGCTCCATGCGTGATGTGCAAGGCTTGAGCAATCACCCTCCACTGCTCAGGCCGGTATGACTCCGACCGCTCGTCATACAAATCGGTGACGTAGAGCGGAGACGTCACCACATTGAGGACCGACGCGCGATACAGATCGTTCAACGGCAAGGAAGCGAGCTGCAAGACGAGTTTACAGATCGGTTCCTGAATTAACGGCTGTGACGCGGTCGTACAAAAGGGAATGCGATGGCGATCGAAGATCGACTGAAGATACAAGCCATAGGGCTCAAGCGCGCGGGCGATGACGCCGATCTCGTCGAATCGATAGCCGTGTGTTTCGACCAGATCGAGAATCGTGCGGCAAGTTGTCGCCAATTCTTCTTCCGCTCCGATCACACTCCGTATGGAGACTCGGACGGAAGGTGAGGCCACGCCGAATGATTCCTGTTCCAATCGGATCATCGCCCCGTCTGACTTCACCAGAGGCCGAATGTATCGATCGAAAAAACGCCTGGCGAATCCACAGGCCGGATCATCCTCAAGCGGGAAAAAGAGCGTCGTCTCCTTCACTCGGCTGACGCTTTCAAAGAGAGACAGCTGCACCTGCGTCAGATCATAGAACCCGTAATACAATACCTCGCTCAACGGCTTGAGGAACGAGGCCGTCTCGACGAACGGGATGAGCGACTCAGCCAGATCGTCCGGCGTCCCGATCCCGAGCGCCTTGCCCGCTTCCTTGACTGCCGCATAGAGTGAAATGAGCGCACCGAGCCACTCCTTGTCGTTTTCCTCGAAATAACCTTCACGGAGTCCTTGTAGTGCTCGCGCTGGATCGACATCGGCATCCTTCAGGTCGCGAATCGTCGCCCAGAGTGCGCCCCACGTCCCGGAGGAGTGCCCGATTCGTTGTAAGGGAGTCTGATTGGTGAGGTTGTTGCGAACAAGATGGCGAACCAATTGTTCGAAGAACAGCTCGTCAACGATGCGCGGCAACGGATAAGCAGCGGTGACGTCTCCAGCCAGCCGCAGGGCCAGTTGATGAAAGGTCAATACGTGTAGGTTCAGGAGCGACAGTCGGTGTTCGACGGCAAACAAGGTGCGAAGGCGATCAGCTAACAGCTTGGAGGGGACGAAGATCGCGATAGGCGCAAGCGGATCAATTGCCTTGACATGCGTGAGATGCTCGACCAGCGCAGATTCCAGATGAGGATGAAACCGACCGGTGACGACCCGCAACATGGCGGGTATTCTACTCTACCCGGTCTCGGGGCCCAAGAGCTCTCCATTGCAGTCCACACAAGCCCAATCCCCGTCGATGAAAGACATGGGATCACCGCAGATTGGGCAATCGGGAGGAGGTCCCTTATCGAGTTTAGGAAGAACCGGCAGCTCAATATCGTCTTCTTCCATGGTCTTCTTACCCTTCTCGTTGCTTGATCTTCAATTGAATGGCTTTTTCCGCGCTCTCTCGACTCGGCACTCCGACGAAAGTCAACCGTCCATCGATGATGGTTGCAGGCACGGCACGGACAGAATGTCGGTCGGCCAGTTCCTGGCCGTCTTTCGTCGTAATATCAACTTCCCGATAAGAGAAGCTGTATTTAACCCTCAACTGCTTCCACAGGCTCTTGGCTGACGGACAGGCTCCACAACTGGGTGACACAAGCAAGGTGATATTCGGCATCGTCGAACTATAGAATAAATAGGCTAAGGTTAAGGCTCAGCCGGATTTGCATTATGTTTCGCAAACTCAGCCCTAGACCTCAGTCCTCTTGGATCTTAGCACCGGCTGAAAAGCCGGTGCAAGAAGCGTCTCCTCTAGCGACACGCCGATGCATTGCGATGATCGAGAGAGAATTTATCTCCCTGCCGGCCATCCGTCGGACGAATTTTCCGTGCCATTGATGATAGGAGGAGAGCCGGCGGGATTTCCAGCTGGATTTCCCGGCGGGGCAACGATGTTGCCAGCGGTATTGGGATAGTTATAGTAGGGCGGCCCTGTTCGAACGACGGTGCTTCCTGGATCTCCAGTATTCTGTGCCAGAGAATTTTTAGTCTCCTTCGGCACACAACCGAGAGCTGCTACGAGGACCATCCCAGCAACGATGGCACGCGATCTTCTATTGGCAGAGTCCATAGACCCTCCCTCATCATATTTTTCCGACCAGGTCGAGGCCGGGTCTCAGAGCCTTTTCACCAGGCTTCCATCCGGATGGACAGACTTCGATTCCCCCATTCTCTCGAACGAAGGCAGCCGCTTGTACCTTGCGGAGCAACTCTTCCATATTGCGTCCAATGGCATTGTTGTGTACTTCATACGCGCATAGTTTTCCGTCCGGGTCGAACACGAAGCTGCCACGCAACGCGACACCCTCCTGCGGCAGATACACGCCAAGCCGCTGAGTCAGGCGTCCTCCGGGATCAGCCAGCAGGGGAAACGGTAAGTCTTTCACCGCAGGGGAGGTATCACGCCATGCCTTGTGCACATACACGGAATCAGTGCTGATGCCCAGTACTTCAGCGTTCAATTTTTGGAACTCGGGATACAGCATTCCGAGATCTTCCAATTCCGTGGGGCAGATAAAGGTGAAGTCCCCCGGATAAAAGACCAGCACCACCCAACGTCCCTCGTAACTCCGTAACGTCACCGATTGAATCTCATGGTGATGATAGGTTTGATACGTCCCCTCCGGAATCGCTTGTCCGATCATCGGCATGCAGCCATGCTCCTCTCTTAGCTCAAATTATTGACCCGGCTGGTATTTCTATCCACATTGTTCCCCAACAGATCAGCAGCTCGTCTGAGAGCTTCTTGTTCGGCTTCTTCGCGCGTAGGATAACCGGCAGTATGAAAAGATTGTTCAGCTGCATGGTCGTCAACACCGCATCTCACGGTACCCTGAACGGTCCATTGCCTTGGCTCGATGGCACGAAAGAAGAGCTGCACGCGGCACCCAGCCACGACCATGTCCTTGATATCTTTCTTAGCGTCAGAAACGATAGACATAGCTATCCTCCGACCGTTATTTTTTAGGCGGTGCCGGCTGTTCAGGTGGAAGTGTCGGATGTCGCTCTTCTTCAGTCTTGGCTTCAGGATCAATGGCCATTTTGGGATCGATCACAGGCGGCGTCACGACGGAATCCGGGTGAGGAACCGTCTCGGGCTGTTTCACCATTCCCGGGTCTCGCGTGCTTGGAGGATCGTCCGGTTGTGATCTCTCGGTTGACGGATCTTGTGGCGTGATCGACGGAGGCGATCCGGGCGCAGGAGTGATATCCGCCGCCAGCACAGGCGGCACACATGCAATCAGGAGGAGTACAATGAAAAGCCATCGCTTCATGACTCCACGATATCGCAGAGCACGCTCTCTGCCTACTCGGAGATTCCCCTGCTTGAATTGAGGTTCTCCATGAAATACTCACCTGTGAGAGCCTCGACGCGTTCTGCCTTTCCTACCATCCAATGGATTCTCATGCCCTTGTTGTTTGTTTGTTTCCTGCTGACCTGTCTGACGAATGAGCCGGCCGCAACCGCAGCTCAAAGCCAGTCCTCCCAGCTCCGTCTTCTAACTTACAATCTGCTGCACGACGGCCCATGGTCGGGGTTCTTCGAGAACGGCACCCATCTCGAAGAACGGCTCGACATGACCATTCAAGAATTGGGGCGTTTACAGCCTGATGTCATCGCTCTTCAAGAAGCTTCCGTCAGTCGGACACACGGCAACGTGCCGCAGCGGATCGCCGATGCGCTCGGATATCACATGGTGTTCAGCTCCGCGACTGAGCGTATCTTCGGTATCGGACTCCTGGATCGACTGATTATCTGGGCATTGGGGTTCAAAGAGGGGCCGGCCATCTTAAGCCGGTATCCGATCATCGCCTCGGAAGTCTACGACCTGCCTCGCTGCCGATATCGGCTCGACCCTCGCATTCTGCTTCGTGCCGAGATCGACATACCCGATAGACCGGTCCAGGTCTTTTCGGCGCATACTTCGAAAAGCGACGAGTGCCAACTTCAGCGCGTCGGGGAACTATTCCGAGCGCATCGAGGGACGGGACAAGCCATCTTGTTGGGTGACTTGAATACTGGTGAGCAATCTTCGGTTCTCACCGGATGGCAGAAGGAACCGGGATTCATCGATGTCTTCCGGGTCGCCAACCCAGGAGTATCCGGAGGAACTGTTTGGCAGGACATTCATGCCGAACGGTCCACCGCCGATCGCCGGGTTGATTTTATTTTTTTGCTGGATAGGAAAACCGGCAACAGTCCGATCGTGCGTTCAAGCCGCCTGGCATTTGACCGCCCCGGTCGTCTCCCGAGCGGCGCCGCGTTGTGGCCGTCCGACCATCGCGGCGTCCTTGCAGAAATCGAAGTCAGTCCTTCTCGAAACCGATAACCCGATAAACGGAGAAGAATTCCGCAGGCCAGCGGGTCATGAATCAAGCTTGCAGGTCTCTGCCGGCTTTCCCGTCTGTCCCGATCTTTAGGACAGCGTTCGCACCGCACGAGCCGGATTGCCCACCACGACGGTGTCCGGCGGCACGTCACGCACAACCACCGCCCCCGCTCCCACCACGCTACGAGCCCCAATAGTGACGCCTGGCAGCATCACGGCTCCACCGCCGATCCAAACGTCGTGATCGATCTGGATCCGCTTCGCAGACTCCAAGCCGGATCGGCGAACAACCGGATCGAGCGGATGTTGCGCCGTATACAGCTGCACCGCGGGACCGATTTGCACGTCGTCACCGATCTCGATCGACGCGCAGTCCAGGAAGACGCAGTGATAATTGATGAAAACATTGCGCCCGAGTCGAATATTGTAGCCGTAGTCGCATGTAAAGAGCGGCATGATGGTCGTTCCGTCGCCGACCGCCCCCATGAACTCGCGCAATAGAGAAATGAGGAGATTGGGATCGTCGTTGGAGAGTGCATTGTATCGGGCTAGGATTGTTTGTACATGGCGGCGGTCCGCCACCAGCTCTTTATCCGCCGAGCGGTAAAGCTCCCCTGCCAGCATTTTGTCTTTTTCGCTCTGCGTGGCCATAGAAGATGTCTTATCAGTGGATGACTTGACCGAACCGCCGCGCCGCCATCTTGGGCGGCGCGGCTCCATTCAATGGGCGACCTGTCCGAAACGGCCGCGATTAAAGTCGTCGATGGCTTGTCGGATTTCCGCCTCGTTGTTCATGACGAAAGGACCTTGGCCGACAACCGGCTCTTTGATCGGTTCACCCGTCAGTACCAGCAAGATACTATCGCTATCAGCATGAATTTTGACCTGCGAGCCATCGCGCTCGAAGCGGATGACCTCCGCCTCCTCCGCCTGTTCGCTGCCATTGACCGTCACTTTGCCGGACAGCGCCGCGATCATCGCGGTATGGCCTTCAGGCAAGTCAAAAGTGATGTCGGCGTCACGGTGGAGCCGCACATCCCAGACATTCACCGGGCTGAACGTGCGTGCCGGCCCGCTCGTACCTGCGAAGGTGCCCGCGATGACCCGCACGCGGCCGACGCCGTGAGCGAGATCGACGACCGGAACATCGGCCTTGGTAATCGACTGGTAGCCGGGAGGCATCATTTTATCCTTTGCCGGCAAGTTCACCCACAACTGGACCATCCGGAATGGGCCACCGGTCTTGGTGAAGGCCTGGGAATGAAACTCCTCGTGAATAATGCCGCCTGCGGCCGTCATCCACTGCACATCGCCGGGGCCGATCGTACCGCCTGCACCGGTCGAGTCACGATGTGAGACCTCACCGTCGTACACGATGGTGACGGTCTCAAAGCCGCGATGGGGGTGCTGCCCCACACCGCGCGGCCTGTCTGCCGGCTCAAAGGCGTGAGGTCCGGCATAATCAAAGAGCAGGAATGGGCTGATAGCCTGCGCATCGTCGCCATAGAAGAAGAGTGAGCGGACGGGAAAGCCGTCGCCGACCCAGTGGCGGCCATTGGCACGCATGACCTCTGCGATTTTCTTCATGTTCACACCTCCAGTTTTTACACATCGGAATGAAAGCGCGCCGCAAGAGAATTCTCCGACGCGCCTGTGTAAAATACTAAGCACGGTACACACAGTTCTCAAGTACGGTCTTCGAGGATACCGTCATGACCAAACAAGTCGGTTGCCCGACTGAAATCACGCTCGACGTGATCGCGGGCCGTTGGAAGGTGATGGTCATTTTCTGGCTGCTCCAAGAAAAGCGGCGGTTCAATCAACTCCAACGTGACCTGTCCGGCATCACGCATCGGACGCTTGCCAAGCAACTCAAGGAGATGGAGGCTCACGGCTTGGTGGAGCGAGAAGACTTCGGTGAGATCCCGCCCCGCGTGGAGTATAGGCTGACGCCGCTCGGGCGCTCGCTGGAGCCGGTACTGACGGCTATGCACGAATGGGCTCTACAGCACGGTGGTGAGATTCATCATTCGACGAGTGAGAAGGGAAGAGCCAGCGAGTAAGAGCGGTAGAAATTATGGTCGTAAATTTATAAAAGCTTGTGCTCCACTGTTCTGCTCGCAACTGTCCAGCCGTGTGTTCAAGCCACCCCTGGCATTGATCCACTCGGTTTTTCGCCTGAAATCTCACTCAAGATACATCTATCATGGAGGGATAACCTATGAGGCAGGGTCGAGCAGTGGAATTAATCGTATCGGCAGTAGCTGGCTTTATCGGTGCAGGGGTTTTCTCTTTGCTTCTTCATAATGCTCCAGCGCAGGGCGACAATGAGACGATCGTGAGCGCTCACGAATTTCACCTGTTGAGTAGCAAAAACCAAATCGTTGGTCGATGGGCAGCTAATACTCATAGCCAGTTGCCTTTTTTATCTCTAGAAGGTCCCGAAACTATTGGCGAGCGATACAAAAAAGACGGGGCTCTTTTCATCGGATTTCATGCAGGAGTTCCTCAAATTCGTCTGCACGGTGCGGAGCGAAAAGGAGGAATAGTCCTATCAGTGTTTGAGGAGACCGGTCATGCCTCCATAATCGGAAGAGGAGAGAATAATACATTGCATTTCGATCCAATCCAGGCGGATACCTGGAACAAGTTACTCAAGTCAGCAACTAAATAGTCGCTGTCACCCAACACTCATTAATGATCATGAGCCCGTGCATTTAGGATGATTGCCTTGGCCGAGGGCAGTTCGTTTCTCTTGTTGCTGTTCGTGGCGATGCCGATGAACTACTTGATGGGGATGCCAAGAGTCGTAACCGTCGTGGGGGCGATTCATAGAATCTTGTTTCTGCTCTATGTCGGCCAGTTAGCCAAGTTACGGATCAAGCATCAATGGGACAATAGGTTTTCATTCTATGCCTTCTTGCGTCTATTCTCCCGTTTGGCCATTTGTGTTCGATAAAATATCTTCGCGAGAAAGAGGTAGCTACGAGTTGATTGATCTTCAAGTAGCCAAAAGTTGCGCATGCGAGGTCGTGTTCCATTCACCGCGCCAAGTGGTTGACATAAACCCATCAAGCGCTTGCGCTAGAAACCTGGCACGAGCATAATAAAACACAATTCTTAAAGGAACATGTAATGCCCCAGGCGGTGAAGACTGAACATCGTTACGTCCACAAAGATCTCGCGGTTTGCGGGGGGGATCCCGTCATTGCGGGCACCCGTATTCCAGTCCGTCTTATTTATCAGCGGACACAGGATGGAGAGACCATCGAGACCATCCGGCAAGCCTATCCGAACCTAACCCACGCTCAAATCCATGATGCGCTCAGCTATGCCTATGATCACCTCTCGGAAATCGAACTGGAAATCCAGCGAGAGACACAGGCATACCAGCACGGAAAGACACCGCCATCCCGCTGATCTTTTACCTGGATGAAAACGTGCATGCCGCGCTTGCGCCGCAGCTGCGGCAACGAGGTATTGATGCTTGCAGCGTCTATGACCTCCAGCGACAAGGCTCCACGGACATGGTTGTCCTTCAAGAAGCCGCGGCCCAAGGACGTGTTCTTGTCACACACAACATCAGTCACTTTGTGACGCTGCACCGATCCTATCTGGCTGAGGACAGACCCCATGCGGGGATTGTCGTGACGCCGGTGCGACCCATCGGCACGCTGCTCACACGCCTGATCGCTCTCCATGAGACTACTACTGCTGAAGAACTGGCGAACACACTTCGATTTCTCTGAACGTTCAAAGATCCTTTTCCGAAAACCTTTAAGCTGGCTTCAGAGGGGAGGCCAAGTTACTTGCCTCGATTGCCGAAGCCAAGTGGGGTGAAAGGAGGAATGCGTCCATTAGTGCCGAGAAAGTCATTCCCGTAGGAATGAGATGCGCTTCAAGCGGACATGTATTTCCTTCTGATCCTCCGATTCTTCTAAAGGCGTCAATGACACAACGATCGTCCCGCCCGTTTCAAGCTTGCCTTGCGTCGCGATGATGAATCTTCCGGGGTTGTCAGGGGGGAAAAGCGAAAAGATGCCCAGCAAGGATTGTTCTCCCCGCACGGGTCGATAGTGCACGGTGAAAGCCAATGGAACTTTCCCGGGATTGTTGACATCCGCTACCTCGAACTGGAGAAATTTCACTGCTTGCGGCGAAGCAATTCCTGGGTCAATCTGCTGCGCGACGGATCGAGAAGCAAGAGTCAATTCGTACCCCTGTGAATCCATTGTGCTCGTATCGGTATCGGCCCGTGCATGGTTGCAAATAGCGGCTGCATAGGCCGCCGCAACCAAAAACAGGCAAGTCACTTTATAGATATATTCTGTCACATCAGATGCTTTCGCCTGAGGATCGACTTTCATGATCTTCCCCAGGCCGCACGAATGCCTGCTGAAGAAGCCGTGACGGACACTTTATTTCCGGCGAATAATAACGGGTGTCACGACCATGTCAATGCTCTTGAGCGTAAAGTCTGTCTCGGGACTCATAAAGGCTTCCGTGGCCGGAACCGCAACCAACTGTACCTGAATCGGCTCGCCGGCACGCAATCGCCCTTGCTGTCTAAGCCTTTGCAGGGTCTCCGTCACATTCACCAGAAAGTCCGTTCTTCCACGGCGCGTACCGTCGACGTCCATATGACGCCCAAAGAAGGCAAAGCTACCGGCAAAGTGACTATCAGTCGTCGGCGTTTGGGAATCGGCGCCAGGCAGGTTGATAAACACGCGAATAAAGAAGTCATTCATTTCCGGCAACTCGGCTGATTCAATATTCACGAATACCCGCTCTTCGCGGCCAGTTGTTGCTTCCATCAGCGCTGAAACGTCATCGGCCGGTACCAGAGCCTCCGCCGAAAACGGCCTTGCAATGGAGAGTCTGGTGCCTCTTGCAATGGGGATGCGCTTTTTGACGTCAAATCGGATATCGGCACCTTCTTTCAAACGCTTTTCGAGCTTGTTTAATTCCGCAACACTGGCTGCGCGAAGATCCCTCGTGACGCTAAACCGTCCTATGGTGCTCGGTTCATAGCGATAGCCTAATAAAGGCATGAGTATAGTTGCTCCCGCCGTCACATTGACGGAAGCCCCCTTTCCATCCACAAAGTGATTCCATGAAGTGCCGATCCACGACGCGTCGTTCGTGTTGTCGTTTTCAAGCTCAATATTCCATTTCGCCCAACAGTAGTCCACCATGCAATGATGCATCCAAAACACCGGGTCCTGCGCCGAACCTCCAGACGCCATATCGCGCCCCACCGCAACATGTAGGGTATTGTGCGGTGTGCCCTCCACCTGTCCACTGAATGTAAAGAAATTGTTGTCCGAGAATATAGGGTTCAGCGTCGAGTCGGAAAAAGCCGGATTACCTGCAACACTGGTATTATTCCGGGGGTGAAACAACGGGCCGGCACTGTCGGTAAAGGCCGGATGCATCACGGGATTTTGATTCCAGTTCCAATAGGGCAGCCCAAAGGTCTTTTCCCCGGTCAGCTCTTGGCAGATCCGTTCAAAATAAAACAAATAGGCGCGGTGCCAGGAAAAGAAATGGTTGTTCCCATGTTGGCAGAGATTGAAACCGCCGGCGACGGTCCCGTGCAACGCAGCCTGCGCCGTCCAACTACGCGGATCGTTCGCCGGAAGTGCCTTCATTCGCTGGACGGCATCCTTGTAGATCGCAATGGCACTGTCCACCTCAGCGGACCCCGTACGCAATCTGCGACGAACGGGTCTATTTTCAATTTGTTTGATAATGGATTCGCAACCGCCCAGCATGGTCGAGAATATAAAGCCCAAGCTCAAATAGCCTATGCCTTTGATGAATACTCTTCGGCTTAACTCCGTGGACTGGTTCAATGAATCTATGATCATGAGCGTGCTCCTTTCGTTTGCGAGAGTGATCAAATTGATCGACCTTCATCGGATATCGCCGACATATAGCTCCATGATTTCGCGGTCACGCTTGCCGGCAGGCAAATGTAAATCGACACCGAACCGACAACGTGTAGTCGGCTCATGCCCTCGCCCTGCAAGAAAGCTACCGTTAGCCGCCGGTAAAGTACTTATACCGCTAAGGTTTCAAAACCGCTGATAAATGATTGCTTCGTGTCCGACCTCGTGCGTGTTCATTACAAACGTATCCAAAATAATACTGTGCGTATCTGAGGAGATACGGTGGAGAAGTGAATTGACCGTGATATGGGCATCATCAAGATGCTCTATCGGCTGTCTCGGGGAAGATTCGTGGCTTTTCTCAACCCGACGGTCAGGCCTATTGCGAATCAATGACGGCGTGCCATGCAATCGAAGCAGCGGGAAAAACTATGAGCGTACCGATATCAAAAGCGCCCCCCTCTTCTTGCTCTTCTTGCTCTTCTTGAACATGGGCGAGTGAATGAGAAGAAGGAATGCTATCGCGACACATGGTCGATCGATTGCGCATGGATCAAAGGTGTTCCCTTTGGATTGTTCCGGTCGGTCATCACCACCCCACGGACGCGGAGATGTTCGTTCTGCACAACCGGTTTCGTCATGTTCGGCAGACAGGCACCGGTCGTGCTGATTCCAATAGCGCCCGACTTATCCTGAAGCGCAAACATTTGGCTGTCGTAGACGGCGCCCCCTCCACAGCTTCGCGTACCACGATGAACCGGTAAGGTGCTGACAGCCCTTGCCCGTCCTTCGACCGTCACGACTTGATCCTGATAATCGGCGGGATGCTTTAGAATCTTGTTGATGGGCAGGCCATCGTTGGCGAACGCTACCGATACCAATCCGAGCCCAAGATACAAACTCAGCATGCTGGGGAGGAAGGGATGCATGACACAATCTTCTCCCTGAACGTGTAGAGCTTACCTGGAATGCGGCCATAAAGGCTAGTGCAGAGTCACCCGTTTCACTATGTGAGGACCACGGTGTGAGCCTCTGCGTGTGATCCCGTCATTGTCGGCACCCGCATTCCAGTCCGTCATATTTATCAGCGGACGCAGGATGGAGATACCGTGGAGACCATTCGGCAAGCTTATCCCCACCTCACCCACGCTCAAATCCATGATGCGCTCAGTTATGCCTATGATCATCTCGCGGAAATCGAACTTGAAATCCAGCACGAGACGCAGGCATACCAACACGGGAAGACGCCGCCATCCCGCTGATATTCTACCTGGATGAAAACGTCCATGCCGCGCTTGCGCCGCAGCTACGGCAACGAGGTATTGATGCCGCGCACGTCAAACTGATCTCTCTCCAGAAAACAGCGAACCACTTCCATAACGCTACCGTTTTCCATCATACCCACGCTCTTTCCACCGCTCCAAGAGTTGGATGCGCTTCCGAAGCTGTTCGACCGTCGCTTGATCGACACGGCTCCCGGTGCGCGCGATCAACTCCGCGTTGAGTTTTCGATGATCGATGCCGCTATTTCTGGCGACAGCACCGACGAGCAATCGGTGGAGATCCCGCAAGTCTTGCTTCTGCTCATGGAGTGAGACAACCGACTCGGTAACGCCGGCCGCGTCGCTCTCCCCCCGCGTCTCGTCTTCGCCGATCAGGCTATCCATCCTGGCCACAGCCATCAACGGCACGTATTCATTGGCGGAGACCGTGACGCGGCCGAACAGATCTCGCTGCCCGGCCGGCATGATCTCTTCCAACACATGATCGCGCTCTGCCTTGATCTGTTTGGCATAGTGCACCAGGATCGGATCTTTCGGCAGATAGAGCCAGGCCCGTTGCGGTTTCGGCAAACCCTCCTGCATTCGAACAAACCGGCCGACAACTTGTCGGAAGTACATTTCCGTGATCACGTTCGTTCCATAGACGCCGACACGAAGCCGTGGAATGTCTACGCCCTCGCTCACCATGTTGACCGCCACCAGCCACTGCAGCTTTTTGTGATCGGCAAATTCTTCGATCGTGCGCGAGGCAGCGGGATCGTCTGATACGGCGACGGCTGCTTTGGCGCCGACGATACGCCCGACAAGATCCGCAACCCACCGTGCATGTTCCTGATCCATACAGACGATCAGCCCACCGGCATCCGGTTGTTCCTGCTTCCGAAGGCGGGTCAATTGGACATGGGCATCGGTGATCACCGGCCCAAGCCAGGTGTCTTGAAGCAACGCGGTCTTCAGCCGTTCGCGCTGCCGATTGAAGGTCAACCCGTCCTCAAATGTCGCCTGATGTTCGCGGCCGTCGGACAACCAACTCAGCTCGCCTTCGTAGCTCGGGAAGACAATGGGCCGGCAGACGCTGTCGCGTATCGCATCGGTATACCCATAGGCAAAATCCGCCCGGCTTTCTCCATTTTCATACCGAATAAACGGGATTGGATTGTTGTCCGAGCGAAACGGCGTGCCTGAAAGGATCAACCGAAACACCGCCGGCTCGAATGCAGTACGCAACGCCTTCCCCCAGTTCTTGCCGTCGCCGGCATGGTGAAGCTCGTCGAAGATGAGCAACGTCTTCTTGCTCTTGCAGACCCGCTGGAAGCTCGCCGGGGCCAGACAGACTTGCTGATAGGTCACTACGGCGCCGTGATAGTCCGATGCTTCTGCCGCCTGCTCATTGGTCAAAGTCGGATCGAGCTGCAACCCGATCTTCCCCGCGGCATCCGACCATTGCGTGCGAAGATGATTGGTCGGGCAGACGACCAGCACCCGGACCGCAGCCTGCTTCGCCATAAATTCGTGCGCGACGCGCAGCGCAAAGCGCGTCTTTCCCGCGGCAGGAGTTGCCATCGCCAGAAAGTCTTTGGCCTGATGGGTACAGAGCGCCGACAGAGCTCGCTGCTGCCAGTCGCGAAGGGGCGCAGTCCAGGAAGGCAAACTCTTCATGGCCGGTGCGTCGTGCCGGTTCGGGGAAAGGGAGACTAGTCCAGCCAATCCCGTTCCTGAAGTTTCTTCGGCAGATATTTCTTGGTGAGATACTGGAAGTCTTTATTGGCCAAGGCGTCGAGTTCGTACTTCAATCCGCTCGTCAGCATCCGCTTGATCTCTGCCTGCCAGGCGGGCTTCTGAAACCACTGGTAGTTCATCAACTCTTTCGCGCGGGCGATGTCTTTCTCGTTGAGCTTGATGCCGACATTGCGCGGCAATTCATACCGTTCCGGATCGGCGCTGGATAAGCCCATGAACTTGGCTTTCGGAATCGCCATTCGCTGGCTTTCAAAGGCCAGATTGATGGAGCCCTGTTTGACGACGGAATAGATATAGTATCCCCACGGATCGTTGTCGACTAAGACGTAGACCGGCAGCCGGTGTTCCTCGTGCAGCCGTCTGGCTAACCGGCGGACACCTCGCGGCGGCTGACCGTTTCCCGTCAAGAGAATGCAGTTATACCGCCGCCAAAATTTGTCCTCCGACAGCCGGTTCCACTGGGTGCCCTTTTCCACCAGCAATACAAAATCCGCCGTGCAGCGTCGAATTTCCAGATACTCCGGCTCGACGATCGACGGCACGGAGTAGCCGCCTTTCCCCAACTTCGAACAGTCGACGCGATCGCCGTCATCGCCGAAGACCACCGGCCCAACGATGCTGCCGCTGTTCTCGGCACGTACATGCAGCTCCTCCCGAAGCGCGGCAAGTGAGACTTCCAAATCTTCGATCACCGGATCGGACTCATCCTGCGTATCGAAGGTGTTCTCGTGCGAGTCTTTGATCGTATGTTTCGTGCGATAGTAGATTTCACGAAGCGATGTGGTCAGATCGGCCCGCTGCAATTCGGAAAGAGCATCGGCCACCAGCACCGTCTGCATGAATTTCTTCGCCATGCCGACGTTGAAGAATGACCGCTCCTGCTTCTTATGACCCATCTCGATCAGGCCCTTCCGTTCATTGAAGGACACGTTCGAGAGGGCGCGGATCGGGATCTGAAACGTCGGGTCTTTTGATCGCTCGGCCGCTTCGACCACAATGTCCGCCAGGCCGATCAGCTTCTTCTCGACCAGTGTGGTTTTCTTTGTCTTGGTCGTCATGATGTCCTATTTGGGTTTGCGGGGAGCCACTGCCTTGGCCGACTTGGCGGAGCTTCCACCGGATTTCTTCTTTGTTTCCGACTCACCGAAAAAGAGCGCGATCTGATCCGCTTTCGTGGTTGTCTTCTTCGGCGACTTTTTCGCACGGCTCTCCTTGGCGGTTTTCTCTTTCGAAACCGGCTCATCAACTGACGGTGTATCAACAAGCAAATCCGGCTCCGCCATCGGTCCGGCCGTCGCCTGATCGGCTTCAACTTGGGTGGCCAATGCCGTCTCACCCTCGACTCCTTCCGCTGTGACGATGATAGAATGCGGCAGCCCTTCGGGTCCTGTGCCGGTCTTGCCCAGCGCCTCGTCAGTTTTCACACCACCCGTCCGCGAGCTCGCAATCTTCTGAAGCTGCTCTTTCAACTTTTCTTTCGGCAGCTTGCCACCCTTGAGCCGGTTGCACGCATCGACGACTTCTTCAATATACAGTTCGAAGATGTTTCGGCGCCGATATTCGCTGGCCGCCCGTTCACGCCGACGCACGAAGAGGCCCAACCGCCTGCCGCACTCGCGAAGCGCGAGGGTGATTTCCTTTTGAATTTCGTCATAATCGGCGATCGCTTCTTTGGATTCACTCGTAAACGGTACCCAAACCGACGCCATATGGACGAAGATCACCATCGGCCCACCCGGCAATGCCCCTCGCGATTGGGTCAAACCGTAGTTCTTCCAGGTTGTGCTCAGGACAGCCTTGAACGTCGAACAGGCCGACTGCTGGTACAGCAGCGGCACTCGATTCGCGTAGCGGATCACGCGCGCAAGCTCCGAGTCTTCTTCTTCATGTTCGCCTTCGGCCTTCGGCATGGCCGGCTGCTGCGGCTTATTCTGATCCTGAGGTCTATTCCCGTAGGCGAGCCCGGCCTCGATGATGAACGGATTGCCGCGATAGACCGCCGGTGGTCGACTGACCGCCGTGTAGAACTCGCCCTTGATTTGCTTATAGAGTCCGGCGAGGATCGCCTTCTCGCCGATCGGTGAGATGCAGTTGGTCGGCGGCGCCATGATCTTTGTCTCTTGCAACGTCTTATAGAGCGTCTCGGCCACCGGCCCCTTCAGCTCGCGGGGTTTGGCCTCAGGCGAGACCTTCGCCGCTTTGCAGATTTCTTCAGCCATCTGAGGGGACACTCGGCAAAAATCGCCGGCGAGAAAGCCGGAGAGCGTGTGGCTCTTCGTATCCTGCAACATCTTGAGCAGCATGCCGAACTCGATGCCGTAAGGATGGGGCTTGATCTCGCGCGGTTGCGGCGGCAGCTCATGATACGTCCTGGGATACTCTTTCGTCTCGCCTTCCGGCGTCTGGTAGATCAGTTTCACGTGAGGATTCGCGATCGACGTCTGCTCCAGCCATTCATCGACCGAGGCACGGCCCTTCTGATACTTGCCTTCGACTTCCAGCGTGACTTGGGTCCCTCGCGGCTGCTCCCACTCGATCTGTTTGTTCTCGTGGACCAGCGGCTCATTCTTCTTGGTATCGATCTGCACTTCGAAAAAATGCGCGGCGGCTTTGGGGCCGATACGGGAAATAATCTTGACCGGCTTGCCGGTGGTCAGTTGCCCGTACATGCCGGCGGCGGAGATGCCGATCCCTTGTTGTCCCCGACTCATCCGCAATCGATGGAACTTGGACCCGTAGAGCAGCTTCGCGAAGATTCGGGGAATCTGCTGACGGACGATGCCGGGTCCGTTATCGGCCACCGTGATGCGAAACCTGGTTGCCTGGCTGGGCGCAACGGGCTCGCCGTTCGGCACCACTTCAAGTCTGACCGTCACATCCGGAAGGATCCCGGCCTCTTCGCACGCGTCGAGCGCGTTGTCCACCGCTTCTTTGACGCAGGTCAACAGCGCCTTGCGGGGATTGTCGAAGCCGAGCAGGTGCCGGTTCTTCGTAAAAAATTCCGAGACGGAGATTTCCCGTTGACGCGCTCCCATCTCGACCGCAGTGACGCGTTCCGCCGGTTTGGCGGCGGCTTTCTTGGTAGCGGCTGGTTCAGGATTTGCTCGCGGAGCGGAAGATGTCGATTCAGTCTCTGACGTGGATTCTTTCTTTTTTGCCATTCACCCTCTCATGCACCCTCTCATGAAACAAACGTGCACTGTTGGTACCATAAAACTTTCACGGAAACAATGGGAACCAGAAAAGGTTCTCGAAGTGGTGTGATGGAAGGATGAGTAAAGGTGGGAGGAGCACGCACCTAACCGAGGACGATTAGGTACGGCGGAGATCTTGGGAGGACTTTAGGCTTCCCAGTACAAGCTGGGCTTGCACACCATCCTCACGCTCGATCCCCTGATGAACCATATTCCCTCGGGGCGTTAACTCCTCCCACCTGTGTACGATAGGCTTCAATGATGAATCAGTCAAGAAAACTAATGTGTCGCCGTCATTCAAGCAATGATGGTAGACAAAACACGAGGGCATCCTCTTGACGTTTGAAATCGTAACGTGCAGGGTGCTCTCTCTTCAATTTTTGAAAGGTGAGCAATGGCTCAAGCATTGACGAGTCAGGACGTACAACAGGCATGGTCGGCACTGGTGCAAGATGTTCGCACAGCCGTGCTGCTCACGATGCGAAATGGACGGCCGTTTGGATCACATGTGCCCTATGTATCTGGACTTGACTGGACGCGAGTTTATCTCCATCTCAGCCGACTGGCGCTCCATACGCAGCATCTGCTGGCTGATCCTCACGTGTCGCTGTTCATCGCCGAACCGGATGGACCGGGGAAAAATCCTCTCGCGTTAAGAAGGATCAATCTTCAGGGCCACGCGGCACTGCTTTCACCCGACACACCGTCGTATGGCGAGCTCAAGGAACGATATCTGTCGCGGTTTCCCCAAGCGGAGATGATATTTGGCTTTGGTGATTTTGCTCTCTGGGAATTGCGGCTGGAAGACGCTCACTTTGTGCTCGGCTTCGGCCAAGCCTTCATCTCCACCTCGGCCATACCCACCAGATGGGTGCATCAAAAAGTGGAACGGCCGTCTACGAGGAAGGACTGATGGTCGGAAGAGCAGCGTTCGCCACCATACATAGCCAACTCAACCTATCGTCAAGTAACGTACAAAAACCCGGTAGAGATGTAACGCACCATTAAAGGTATTGTCACACCATCTCCACTACATGTAGTTGCCTCAATCACATGAGAAGAGTGTTCAGGGTGTTTCAGGAAGAGGACGTGTGATTCATTTGCCCGCTCTATCTCATGGGATGACACAATTTGCCATAGTCATGATCTGTGTGCCGGCTCTCTGGTTCTCTACATCCTGTGACGCAAGGAATCGGAATGCGACAACGACCCTTACATGTGAATACCCTATGAAATCTCCGGCACCACGATTCATCCCACATGAAATGTTGGTCAAGTTCAAGGACGGGATTTCGAAAGACAGGATCGCGTCCATCCTGAAGGAGAACAGGGTCGCCATGATCGCTGAAATTCAAGAGGGACGCCTCTATCACGTCCGAATCTTGGACGATCGGCCGGTTGAATCTGCGATCACCCAGCTCATTTCACATCCGGAGGTCGAGTATGCAGAGCCCAATTATCGGTACGAATCGCAGAAGTAGTGTGATGAGAATTGTGCTCTGTTGCGGCTGGACGATCTCAGGAATAGCAGCCGTCGTGGTCGCCTTGTCGGGACTTCTGACGGGAGACCGCTTGGTTCATGCGGGGCA
The DNA here is from genome assembly GCA_030123625.1 of Nitrospira sp. NCBI lineage: Bacteria > Pseudomonadati > Nitrospirota > Nitrospiria > Nitrospirales > Nitrospiraceae > Nitrospira > Nitrospira sp. The sequence continues at coordinate 2,836,063 of CP126121.1, read as the reverse complement.
GAAACAGGCATCCGGCGGGATGACGGCGTTATCACGGGACGTTCGCCACCCGGCCAAGTATGTACCAGGAGAGGTGCTCGTCAAGTTCAGGGATGAGGCGGCCTCGTCAGGAATCCAGTCTCTGAATGCCGTTGCGGGTGCCAAAGAACTGAGAGCACTATCGGTGAACGCCGGAGTGATTCATCAGTACAAATTGGAAGGCGCCTTGTCGATCGACGAAGCGCTGTTGAAGTACCGAAGTAATCCTGCCGTTGAATATGCCGAACCAAACTATCTCTTCTGGCTCACAACCATTCCCAGCGATGCGCAGTTCGGCTCGTTATGGGGACTCCATAACATCGGTCAAGCGGTGAATGGTACGGCGGGAACAGCCGATGCCGACATCGATGCGCCGGAAGCCTGGGATATCAGCACGGGAAGTCCCAACGTGACTGTCGCCGTCATTGACACAGGTATTGCCTATGACCATCCGGATCTCGCACCCAATATCTGGACGAATCCGGGAGAGATAGCCGGGAACGGCGTTGATGACGATGGAAATGGACTGGTAGACGATGTGCATGGATGGGACTTTCACATGGACGACAGTGAGCCGATGGACCCGATCGATCTCAATTCCGGTGGTAATCCGGGGCATGGGACTCATGTCGCGGGAACCATCGCTGGAGCCGGGAACAATGGAACCGGAATCACAGGAGTCATGTGGACCGCAAGATTGATGGCTCTGAAAGCCGGCGGGGTGGATCGATCATTATCCACCACCGCGATTGTCAGCGCGATCCACTATGCCGTCACCAAAGGTGCACGCGTAATCAACGCGAGCTTTGCCGGACCTGACTGTAGCCTGACTCTCTATGATGCGGTGAGTGCCGCAAATGGGGCGGGCGTCCTGTTTGTTGCAGCGGCAGGAAACGCAGAATCGGATAACGACGACATACCCAGCTTCCCCGCAAATTTCAGTGCCTCCTCTCTGTGTAGCGGGCAGCAGAAGGCCGCTCTCGCAAACGTGATCGCGGTAGCAGCCACGGACGAGAATGATCAATTGGCGAGCTTCTCTAATTTCGGTTCCGCGACCGTCCAGGTGGCCGCGCCGGGGGTCAGCATCAACAGCACGAAGCCCACGTCGAACGTCACACATGTGCTCCTCAATAATTTTGACTCCAACCCAACCGGACTCGGATATGTCTTCGGAGGAACCAATAGTACCTGGGGATTCACCAATTCCACATCATTCAGCCCACCGAACAGCCTGACCGACAGTCCGACCGGAAGCTATCAGAACAACACCGATTCATTCGCGATGGGACCGGTGTTCACGACGGGGGGACAAAGGGGGTGCCGACTTGACAGCCGCGTTCGCCTGCAAACCGATCAGAATATAGACAAACTTTTGGTTGAAACATCGAGAAACAGCGGAACCAGTTGGCAGCCCACTCGTGAGGTTACGGAAAGTAGCGACGCTCAATTTGTGCCCTTCACCTGGGGGGACGTCGCGGATGGTGTGGCTGGTTCACGGTTTCGCTTTCGATTCATATCGGATGAGAGTCTGGTTTTCGACGGCGTGTATGTGGACGACGTCCGCGTCGCCTGTGTGGCGGGTCAGCCGTCGGGAACGACGGACTACCAGTTTCTTCTGGGCACTTCGATGGCCGCTCCTCATGTGGCGGGACTCGCCGGCTTGCTGCTCTCGGTCAATCCCAATCTCACCGTATCCCAACTTAGGAACGCAATCCTCAACACAGTGGATCGGAAGGCGTCCTTGGGAGGAAAAGTGTCGACCGGTGGTCGGATCAATGCCCGAGCCGCGTTGGCCAGCGTGGTGACAAATTTCACTGTCACCGTCGGCAAAGCAGGGGCCGGCACCGGCACGGTGACATCCGACTCTGCCGGAATTGACTGCGGAGCGACATGCAATGGACAGTTTCCCCAAGGTAGCACTGTTACCCTCGCCGCAGCACCTGATCCTGGGTCGGCCTTCGTAGGGTGGAGTGGAGAGTGCCGTGGAGCTGATTCCTGCTCGCTCACCCACAATGCGACTGTCACCGCAACCTTCAATATCGCGCCACCTTCGCCGGTTCCCGGCAATGACGCCGGAGGTGGTGGCTGCACTCTCGCCCCCGGCGCAACTGGAGACATGTTGCTACCGGCCATGCTCCTCATGTCTCTGGTTGTCTTGTTGTGGAGGGCCAGACGCCGATGAGACTGAGTTTCGGAATGCGAGTCGGGACTCAGGACGTTTCCTCGGGTGTACGCCCTCTACTCCAACGCCCAGCACAAATACGGCCATTATTGGGCCTTCAATATAATCGTCCCTTTTATCGGGATTCTGTATTCCTCCTCTTATTGGCTCTTGGCCCGATGACATGGCTTTCCATGATCGCGTTCTTTACATTTCAACCACTGCCTCGGCATGCCATGTTGTTCTCGGCTTTTCTCTCCGTCGCCCTCTGGCAACCCCTGTTCGAAGAATTGCTGTTCCGTGGCATCATTCAGGGGTATGTTCTGCAATCCATGGCGAAGCAGCAGACATGGATTGGTCTATCCCTCGCAAATCTATTGACATCTCTCTTATTCACATTGGCCCATCTGGCCAGCCATTCCATCTCGTGGTCCTTGCTCGTGTTCATTCCTTCCCTCTGTTTCGACCTCGTACGAGATCGCTTTGGATCCGTGTATCCCTCCATCGTTCTGCATGTTTTCTATAATACCGGTTACTTTCTCCTCACGGGGGTGTCACCCTCCTAAACTCCCGTTGAGATGCCTCACCTTGGGCTCTCTGGAGGAATCGGCCAGATGTGTATTCGTGGAATGCGTGAAGCCCGGTCGATTGGAATGAGTGATACCGCTGTACCGGCAAAGCGCCAGGAAAAGAGGAATCAGTCAGCTTTTACATCGCTCGAGGACTCAACCATTACGATGTTTCGAACCTTGTCCATGACTCAGGCCTACTGCGTCATCCGCCGGATAAAGAGTGCAACGGCTTTGCGAAAGACAAACAGCGCCGTGTCTTTCGGTGAAGCAGCAACCGCTGCATCGGCGGCAGCCTGAACGGCCTGAGGAGTCACGCCATAGCGCTGCGCGACAAATTCCGCATCCGAAAAATCTTGTTCAGTCCCTCGGCGAAGTTTACTGACAATAAAATCGGTAGGTTCCAGGACCGCAACTCGAAGATTCTCCCGCTCATGCAGGACCTTGGCACGATCCCGATAACCGGGAGACAGTGACACGATCGACCAGCCGGAAATATTTTCGCTGAGATTGGACGGCACACCATCTGTGCAAGCTCGGCATCCACATCATCAGTTCGAGCTTCGGACGAGCCATAGGCGTACAGCGCCAGTCTTCCGATCAACAGCACATTCAAACGTTGCCCGGTCTGGCGGACGTACTCTTCGAACAGGGTGAGGATATGGTCAAGCGTCAGGGCTGACAAAATAGAGGGCCTCGACGAACGTACGATACTGCCGAAAGTCGATGGGGCCGTCATGGGCCGGTAGCGGAGATCGCGGAGCGATGAACTGAATCAAACTGCGAAATTGGGTGTACCATCGACATGCCAGGTCATAGGCCTCCCTTCCATTTGGATGTTGCAACAAAGCGGTCTCATCCAACCGATCATTGAACAATACCTCAAGCCATAACAGAGTCCGATGTCGCGGATGGACCAGCGCCTCTTCGAGAGAAGTACAGCCGGTGTAGGCCGGCAACAGTAACGGTGCAGGATGTACGATCGGGCTGCTCATAATAGGGCGTATCATAGCAGAACATGGTGAAAAAACGAGAGAAGGCTCAATCAGTCTTGGAGCTGGCTCCTGACAGCGAGGTAAAAACTTCAAGGCCATCAAGCAACTCGCGCCGAATGTGGCCATCGTCACTGCTCAGGGTCCGAACGCTCCGCCGCATCACATTGCCAAAGTCTACGTGTTACCCAAGGGTCAGACGAAACTGACACAGCTTGAAGACCGCCCCGTCGCTGGGCCGTTTCAATTTACGTTCGATCCGTCGCAACACTGACATCACCTGAGTAGAAGGAGGCACCACACACCGGGCGCGGGAGTATTTTGACCAACGACATTCAATGGATCGCCGCCGCAGCCGCGCAGTTCGCCAAGCCGAAGATCTTTCCATATCCAGTTCTCTCGTTGACTCAGATAGGCCTTTTCAGTATTGTGAAATCGATGCAGGGGAACCAGGATGAATCTGGCCACGACAAAACTGACTTATCATGATTATAGGCTCCTGCCGGACGACGGGAAGCAGTATGAAATTCTCGACGGTGATCTGTTCGTGACTCCTTCTCCCGTGACTCGACACCAGTTGATCGTCGGTCGGTTCCTCCACCACATAATGACATATCTCGAAACTCACCCCATTGGAACGGTGTTCACTGCGCCCTATGACGTGGTGCTCAGTGATACGGATATCGTCGAGCCCGATCTCCTTCTGGTGCTCAATAACAGTCGCGCCGCCATCACGGAGAACAATGTTCAAGGTCCACCCGATATGATTCTCGAGGTGTTGTCCCCCAGCACGGCCGCACGCGATCGCGAATTAAAGCGCAAGCGCTATGAGCGCTTCGGCGTGCAGGAGTACTGGATGGTCGATCCCGACAGCAACACGCTGGAGATGCTCGTCTTGAAGGGTGGGCCTTATGTGGAAGTATGCCGAGCGACGCGTCCAGCTCAATGTTCGTCCCGCCTCTTACCTGGTTTGGTTCTCAACCTGGACTCTCTTCTGAAGTAACACTCCTCTAGCAGATTCTGGAACAGAACAGTATGGGCGTCGGCCCAGTGGACGCGGATCATCTGATGAGAGTTTGTCGTGCTGAGCGCACGACCACGTGACATCGCCAACGCACGAGGCTCGCATCCGGCGCGGGCCATGGGGTAACCGCATTATTCCAAGCGACGCTTCGATCTATTGTGCTGCGAGAGTAAGAATGGGAACGATTGAAAGAGAGCACCATGCTCATCGACGGGCTTTCTTCGACTCTTGCTCCAAGGCCTTGGCAATACGTGGTTGCAATGAGGGGATATCCGTCTGAACCGTCTTCCAGAGCACTTGATAGTTCACGCCAAAATACTCATGAATAAGCTTGTCACGCATACCGGCCATTTGTTTCCACGGGACTCCGGCATGCCGTTTCCGGACCGACATGGGGACCTTCTTAGCTGCTTCACCGAGAATTTCGAACGCCCGCACGACCGCATACTGTGTCTTTCGGTCCGCCGCGAATTGCTCCCATGTCATGCTGTCCGTAAACACGAGGATGCTGCTCACCGCTTCCTGAATATCCGCCACATAGTCGAGGTACTCTCGCTTCACGGTCACAGGCCCACGACCTCTTTGAGGATCTGTCGGCCGATCAAGGGCTTGAGCGTATCCCTCATCACGAGATCCACCTTGACGCCCAGCAGCCGCGTCAATCGATGCTCCAGTTCGACAAACTCAAAGAGGGTTGGTACCTGGGTAAACTCAACGAGCAGATCTAGGTCACTCCCCGGTCGCGAAGTGCCATGGACGTGCGAGCCGAATACACCGAGCGCAAGGACATGATATTTCCTCCGGAGCCCCGGTAATTGCCGTCGCAGCACAGCCATATACCGGTCAAGACGTCGATCGGCATCGGTCATCGTTGGCGAGAGTCTTGGTGAGGAGATTCTTCGCATGGTAGACAGTCTAACCAGAAATACCCTACGGTGACGCCTCCTCACTGTCAACCGCAAACCGCAGGCGGGTGATGTAATCTTCTCTGTGTAAAAGACGAAGGGTGTAAGCTGGTTGTTGCTCAGACAACCCATTCTCCACTGAAGGAGGGCTTACCCCCATGACGACGCTAGTGTGGTGTCTCTCAAATAGCTATATAGTCAGCACCTGCCTGGCTCGGTGAATCTTGCGGAGGATCTCTTCCCCCTTGGCTTTCCAGACGTAGCGCGTTGGTTGTGCATTTCGTTCGGCTAGGTACGCCAGAATCTGGTCGCCGAGTTCCTTGACGTGCTTAAAGCTCCCCTCTCGCACGACGTCGACGGTGAGGTCTCGGAAAAAGCGTTCGACCAGGTTCATCCACGACGCCGATGTCGGCGTGAAGTGCATATGAAACCTCTTGTGCTTGGCCAACCACTTTTGGACGTCCGCATGCTTGTGCGTAGCGTAGTTGTCGGCAATCAGATGCAGCTCTAACCCCGCGGGCGTTTCGCGATCGATCCGTTTGAGAAACTTCAGCCATTCCTGATGGCGGTGTTTCTCTGCGAGCATCGACACGATCTTGCCTTCCAGATAATTGAGCGCGGCAAACAGAGTCACCGTGCCGTGCCGGATATAGTCATGGGTGGCTGTCTTGATGTGCCCCACTCCCAGTGGTAAGCCAGGCTGGGTGCGCTCGATCGCCTGGCACTGACTTTTCTCGTCGCAGCAGAGCACCAGCGCCTTGTCAGGAGGATCCAAGTACAGCCGATCACATCCCAGAACTTTTCTTCGAATCGCGGATCGGTGGAGATCTTGAATGTTCTCGTCACGTGCGGCTTGATGTCGTTCTTTGACCAGAGGCGTTGGACCGTGCTCTTGGAGACCTTGTGGGCCTTGGCCATCGACCGACAACTCCATCGCGTGCGATTTGGTGGCGGTTGCACGGCCCCTGTCAGAATCGACTCGGTCACGCCGTGGGTGAGAATTGGCTTACGGCCACGGCCCGGTGTATCGGTTAACCCCTCCAGTCCCTTCTCGGCGAACCGTTGCCGCCACAACCGCACCGTGTGTCTGTTGATCCGCAACTGCTCAGCCACCGCCAGATCCGACCCGCCCGCGGCTGTCAGGAGGATGATCCGCGCCCGCAGGACATCCCGTTGCGCGGCCTTTCCCATCCGACTCATTCGCCCCAGCGTGGCCCGGTCCGTCTCGCTCAACACCACAGCCTTGGATCTCATAGCCCGGCAGTATATCCCCATCAGCCCATAATGTCTATCCATTTATGGGACACTAGACTAGCACCGTGGACCGAGCAGTGGCAACATTTTCAGACCGAGCTCCGAGACCAGTTTTGGGGCGACCTCGTGCAGCACACGCGGCAGAGTTGGGAAGATTTTCTCGGCCGGCTGTCGATTGAAGCCCGGGATCGGTATTTGGGGGTACGGGACTATGAACGCAGTTCGGAGCGGACCGATGCCCGCAACGGCTTTTACGAGCGCGACTTCGTGACCCGGGTCGGTACGTTGCGGGTCCGGGCCACCCGGACCCGGCAGCCGGCGTTTCTTCCCGCTGGGCTGGCGCGATTGGAACGGCGGGCCCCGGAGCTTCTCCTGTTGATGCGCGAAGCGTTTCTCCGCGGGCTGAGTACGCGGGCGGTGGGCCGCGTGGTGGGCGTGTTGACGGAGGAGACGGTCAGTGCCCAGACGGTGTCACGGCTCACGCGGGACTTGGACCAGGCCGTAGCCCTGTTTCATCAGGCGCCGCTCACCGACGACTGGCGCTATTGGTTTCTCGATGGCGTCAGCTTGCGGGTGCGGCGGTCGGGGGGCGGAAGCGCGTGCAGCTGCTCGTCGCCTATGGCATTCGGGCCGACGGCACCCGACAATTGCTCGCCTTCACCCGGAGTCCTGGGGAGAGCCAGGCGGCCTGGGAGGGCCTGCTCCAGGAGCTGTATCGGCGGGGGCTTGAAGGTCGCCAGCTGCAGCTGATCGTCACCGATGGCTGTGCGGGATTGGCGGCGGCCTTACCGACCGTCTATCCGCGCGTGGCCCATCAACGCTGTTGGGTGCATAAACTGCGCAATCTGCTGAGCGGCGCCCGTCGGCGCGATCACGCCGCGATGAAGGCGGCGGCCCAGGCGATCTATCAGGCGGCCAGTCGGGCCGAGGCGGAAGACGCCGCCCGCGCCTTCGCTCGCCGGTGGCGGGATGCGTATCCCGCGCTCGTGACGCGGCTGCTACGAGATCGGCCCGAGTTACTCGCGTTCTTTCAGTGTCCACGAGCGCTCTGGCGCAGGCTCCGGACGACGAATGTGATCGAACGCTGTTTCGTGGAAGTGCGCCGGCGGACGCGCCCGATGGTGTGTTTCGTGAACGTGCAGAGCGTGGAGCGGATTATCTTTTCGATCTTTAACCGGTTTAACTTGGAATGGAGACAGCGAACCCTTCGGCAATTTACACAAGCGGCTTGACATCACCCCGCAGGCGCCACTCTCCAGCACCTCGCCTCTCATGACTGACTGGCGAGGCTCAGCGTGGAATTGCCCGGCTGACACGAACAACCGGAATGCGGCGCGGTCATACGAGCGGAAGGTGAAGAGCTCTTGATGTCACCACACCCTACAACATGCTGACGAGCTACGTATGGGAGACAGTATGCCGACTTGAATAGCGCCTTGAGACAGGTGTCTCTGTTTGTTGTCGTCGGCTTTGGCCCTATGGAGTCTTGCAACGGGCCTCGCTTCAGAACAAGCCATGATAGAGCTGAATGGATCTATGACGGCTCTAGTAATTCCCCTCGTTCATGTGATGAGCCGCTCCTCTAGAATCCCCTCGACTACAGCAAGCGGGGTAGAGAGCACTAGGGCCAGGCCCCGCGGGATCGGCTTCTTCGCGAAGGGAGAGAAACTAGAAAAATATGCCGGCACGGTTGCGAGCTATCTCTAAGAATGTCTCGGCGCTCTGCCTGTGTGAGCTGTGGTTACTGATATCGAGCGTTGGACTGATTCTAAAACTAGCATGACGCGTTGCAGCAACACGAGGGGGAATCGAGCTAATCCGTTTCTTTTTCTCGTCCTACTCTTTACCCTGGGAGCCTTCGCTTGCGGAGGTGAGGCGACGGCAACTATGAATGTGTCGACAAACCCGCCGACGGGCGCATCGCTCAACTACTCACGTGAGCTCGCCGGTGAAGGAACGCTCTCTGCCCAGGTGCAGAGCGTTTCCGCCTCTACCCGAACTGCCGTCATTAACGGTTCCGATACACGGCAGCCGATGATCCCATTTACCTTTGCCTGGGGCGACGGATCTACCAGTCGTGGCTTCTTTCCGCAGAGCCATGTCTACTCGAACGCGAAGCAAAACTATGTTCTTCGGGTGACCGCGCACTATGGCGGCTCATCGACCGACTCGGTAGACGTGTCGGTCATATTCGTCGCTCCGACGATCTCGCCCGTTCCATATCCCCCCGCAGCGACGGTGTCTATCCCCAAGACCCCCGTCACGCTGAGATCTCGCCAACCAGGGTACAATCCGCCTCGAGGGCTCCAGCCGTTTGCTGATTCATTTTTTGGTCCGACACGTCCCAGATCCTCCGTCGAGAATATATTGTCGCAGGCCGCCGTGGTCCAACTCGGGATTCTAGAGAACGACGTCGAGCGTGTGAACGGAGAGTGGCGCCAGGTTCTCCTTCATGACCCCTCGGCTCAGGGCGTCGCCTACTCGCTGTGGTACACAAGTCCGATTTCGTTTGGGGCGGCGGGTACCTTCTTGGAGGGCACACCTGATTGGTCGAGCCTCTTCCATGAGATGGGGCACAATCTCACGCTCAATGCGCCGGCCGGCTTCCGCTATGGCGGGCGGATCGATGGAAATGCCAACGCCATCTTTAGTGAATCCGTCGCACAGATGTTCGCGCATGCCACTGCCTACGAGCTGGTCAACCACGCTTCTCGGTATGGTGTGCCCGTTGAGCTGGCGCGTGAAATCGCGAATACAGCCCACGCCAGCGCGTCAGTGCTGCAACGTGCTTACGATGAATATGTGGCTGATGACAAGCCGTTCACGACGTGGAACGATCCCAATACCCAGGACGACGAGACGTTCGGCACGTTCATGACCGTGGCACGGCAGTTCGTGTTCCATGCTCAGGAGACCGGCTCATTTATACAACCATTAACGCGCGTAATGAGCTTGCTGCGTACCTTCAATCAAAGCCTCGCGGTTCAGTATGCGCCGGAGACGAACTCGGCGGAAGCAGACACCTTTCGGTCCACCCTCATGGTCGCAGCGCTGAGCTATGGGTTTCAGAAGGATCTGCGCCCTGAATTCCGGGCTCTCAATTTTCCCATCGACGACACAACGTATCAGGCCTTGCAGGACCTAGGCGAAACTGCCCGAGTGAACGTAAACGATCTCTTGCTTGGCTTTGTGCCCGAACGCCAATCATACCGAACCAGTGCCGATACTACAGGCTGCCCCAGCGGCTCTGTGGGAACGTTCTCATTCACGGCAACCATTGGGGCCAAGAAGGGAAGCCCGCCGCTGTCCTCTCTCGTGGTGAAGGTTGCTCAATTGTCGAACGGCAACCTGCTGCAAAACGCTGATGGTGGACCCAGTGGAGTCGGCGGGCTATTGACGATTCCAAGGAGCTGGGACAGTGAGTATTTTGACGGCACTCTCACGTATCCTGAAAACATCCGGGATATTCCTTTCACGATTTGTCTGATGAGGAGGACGGCGTTTACCTTTTTCGTTGATGTGCTAGGAACAACGGGCAAGTAGCGAGGAGCAGTGCACTGGGAACCAGTGGGCATCTCTCCGCAGTCGCGCACCTCATGGAATAAGAAGGAGAAGCCATGAAGCCATTGTTGTGGAATTGCACAGATTCTTTAGTGTGAGCATGGCCCTCAGAACGGAGCGAGAGTAATGCCTTCTTCAAGAGTTGTGCGGGGCAATACTGATTGATGATGTACGACAGACAATCCCAAGAATCTCTTGTAGCAAACCCCGATTCTCTTTACCGTTCGTTTTTCAGTACTGGAGAAAGGGCATAGCCATGAGAACCTGGTATCTCATAGTGCGGATGGCACTCTTTGTGACACTTGGGGGCAGCGGTCCGCCTACAGACTCGGCGGCATCGATGATCAAAATAAGTCTGGAACAGTTGACGACACGGGCGGATACCATCGTGGTAGGAACCGTCACGAATCAAGTGAGCACCTGGAACTCTCAACGTACTGCCATTCATACCAACGTTACAGTAGGGGTGGAAACAGTTGTGAAGGGCCCAGCGAGGCAGGAAGTAAGTTTTCAGATCGCCGGTGGCACTGTCGGCGGCACCACCATGCGGACCTCCAATGATCCCGTGTTTCAGAATGGGGAACGGGTGATTGTGTTTCTCAACACTGCAGCTACCCCAGCAAGTATCGTCGGCTTGCATCAAGGAAAATACAGCATAAAGAACGAAACGGTCATAAGAGACGGGCAGACATTCACGATCGACGATTTTCTTAATGTCCTTCGCGGCTATCTTATTAGAAGGTAGGTCAGCGTTCGAGCAGGTAAAACGATGAGCAAATTATTGCGGAACGTTACCCTGGTTGTAGGGTGTCTAGGGCTGCTGGTTGATGGCAGTGTTGGAGCTTTTCAGCTTTTGCAGGGAAACTGGAACTATGCCATACATCCAATGGGAAAAGACTGGCGTATCTGCATGAGTGGCATGCCCAATGGCGGACGAGAGCGAACAATTGACGGTGCTCTTGAGTGGAATTATGTGCGTTTTAAATTCACGTTTGGGGCGGATGCCTGCCTGTCGGATGGTGCATATCCGAACCTGAACAGTATTAACCAAGTAGATTTTGGTGAGCTTAGACCAGACGTGTTAGCGGAGACATACTTCGTCCCTTTGGACGGAAAGTTCTTTGAGTGCGATATGCGATTCAGTAATACTGTAAGCTGGTACACTGGCACCGGCACTCCTACTGCAGGTCAATTTGACTGGTGGAGTGTGGCTGCGCATGAAATGGGCCATTGCCTTGGCCTCACGCATGAACAAAACGTCACACCGAAGCCGGTGATGTTTCGAGGGCATACTCCTGGTGAGATACGGCGGACGCTGACGGCCGATGACATTGCAGGCCGCAATACCCTCTATGGCCCAGAAGGCAGAATCGTTGTTAGCAATGACGAGTGGCCCTTGAGTGACGAGGGCTTTGCGCAGATGCCAGAGGATGCGCAAAGATTTGCCCTTAATCTCGCCAACTCCTTTACGGGCGGTGGTCTAGGGCATTTTCTGATCTACTCAACCCGGTTTGATCTCACCACAGGTCTAGCAGGAAACCGGCTTATAAACACCCTGCGAGCGGCCGGTCATACAGTAGAAATTATCAACACCCCACGGTCATTTACTGTAGGCAATCTTATTCAGTATGACGCAATCTTCCTCGCTGGAAGTACGGCGGACAGTTTTAATAACCCAAGACCGGTAATGCCGCCCGCGACCCAGGTGCTCATTGATTATGTGAAGTCCGGAGGCAATATCTATATCGCCTCGGGAACAGACCCCGATCTTCCTCAAGCAGAGGCGCAACAGTGGAACCAGGTGCTCAACGGCTGTGGCCTCCAACTGGCCACCAACCTGAACAATATCAACCAAGTCGTGGCAATCAACTCTCCAAGCCCGCTCTTTGTGGGGATACATCGTCTCTTCCAACAAAATGGCACGTCTATCAGCAAAGTGAATCCCTCCAATCCCAGAGCATCCATTCTCGTATCCTTACAAGGGCAAGGGTTGTATGCAGAGTGTTCCTTTAACCTTCAGATCGTCAATGACTTTGTTAACTTCGTCGCGCTCAGGCCCTTTAGCACCGCGCCACCCGAACCTGATTGCCCAAGTCCAAACTATGCAGGCAAGTTTGAATTTGACACACTATTAACCGGTAAAGCAGGGATCCCAGCAATTGAGAGTCTCAAGGCTCAGGTCACTGCCATAAGCCATGGCAACACTGTATTGAGTGCAGATCTCCCGCAAGCCAATCGCGCTGGGGCTACGATGATTTTTCCTCTTAGGGATGGTTTGGCTGATGGAGCTCTGACGGCAGGAGATTCCGTGCCTCTGCACGTTATCATCTGCTTACAACAGATCAAACCATTTTTCTTGACCGTTGATGTCTTAGGTAGAATCGGCGGCAGCGGCACTACACATAATGTCAGCAACGTCGAGGAACTTATCAATGCCATTAACGAGGCGAATGATGAATTCACCCATAAAGGAGCCGACACCATCAGTATGGTGCCCGGTACCTACACACTCTCGGGACCTCTTCCCTCCATTACAAGTGAAATCATTCTTAGCGGTAGCGGGTCGATTATCGAAAGAAGTAGTGCCGCTGCGACTCAGGACTTCGGTATCTCCCAAGTTCGGACCTCCGGAAAACTTTCATTGAACAATCTCACTATTCGTAACGGTAGGGCTACTAAAGGTGGCGGCATCTTCAACATCGGCACCTTGACAATGCGCAACACGACCGTTAGTGACAACCGGGTCACCACTCTCGGTCAAGGTGGCGGCATCTATAATGCGGGCACCTTGCAAATATACGACAGCACTATCAGTGGTAACGTCAACGAAGAAACGAGACTTGTTTGTTTTACAGGTGGATGTGCTGGTGGCGGTGGCATCTACAACACTGGCAACTTGCAAGTAATTAATAGTACAGTCAGCGGAAATACTGCCCCTCTGGGCGCGGGAATTTTTATCTATAACGGCACTTTGAAAATGACCAACAGCACAGTTAGCGCAAACAATGCTTTCGACAATCGCGGGGGCGGTGCAATTCTAATCTCCGAGTTTGCAACGACAACAACGATGACGAACAGCGTCGTTGCTGAGCAAGTATTTGGCGCCAACTGTGGATCGTCCCTTGGTCGCCCTATCACTTCTGGCGGGTATAACCTAGATGATGATGGAAGTTGCCATATCAATGCGGCCGGTGACAAGTCTAACAATAAAAACCTAAATCTCGGGCCGTTGCAAAACAATGGCGGTCTCACGAAAACTCATGCCCTGTCGTCCGGCAGTAATGCTATTGACGCGGGTGACCCAACTGGCTGCAAGGATACTGACGGAAAGTTGCTGACCACAGACCAACGAGGCTTCATCCGAGCGGTTGATGGTGGGAGCGGCAGTGCCCGATGCGACATGGGAGCCTATGAATTCAATTCGACCCCTCCGTGATGAATCGGCGTCGTGATCTGTTGCCGGGCTTATGCTTAGGTGCGTACGGCGAATGTGCGTGCCGTATACCGGGAACATCACCAAGCGAACCAAAAGAGAGGGTGCACATGCAGCTTCAATCCTGCTCGGGAATGGAAGCCCTTATTCTAATTTTCATCCTTGGGGGAATTATAGCGCCAGGCCTTGCCGTGGCGCAGCCCATACCACCTCAGACGACAGGACCCTTGGCCTCCGGTACGTTTCGTCTGACGGTGACCGAGCGGGAGGTCTCTCTGGACGCCCGCGAGGCATCGGCCGCCGCTATCCTGACCGAGATAGGCCAGCGCACGGGAATTCCCATCGTCCTATATCCCGGTGTGGACGAGCGGGTCACGATTCACTTGAGCAAGGTGCCGTTGGACAAAGCACTCAGGCAGTTACGGCCGAATGTGGCGATTGTCGCGGCGCAGGGGTCGAATGCTCCCCCACATCGGATTGCCAAAGTCTATGTGTTACCCAAGGGCCAGACCGGACCATCGCAACTAGATGATCCCATCCCTGGGCGATTTCAATTTACATTCGACCCGTCGCAACACTAAGGTCACTCCGCAAAAGGAGTAGATGTAGACAGCCGTGTGAGTGATGTTGAACAACATCGACGGTGCATACCACATTCCTAAGTAAGGCGTTTTGACAGGACTCTGCAGAGAGAGCGTTAGTATCAGGCCCCCTGCGGAATCGACTTCTTCGCGAAGAGAGGAAGAAGACATGCCGGTACGATTGCACGCTATCTATAGGAAGATCTCTCTACTTCGCCCTCACGAGATCTGGCTTCTCCTATGGAGCGCAGGCCTCTTGGTGGCACTGCCCGTGTTGCAGCGGGTGCTGACGCTGCCCGCTCTCGTCACCCTCTACGGAGTCAGGATGCCCCAGACCATACTCCCGCCGCTCGATCCTGACCGCCTGTTGTTTCTTATCCGAGGGCTCTTGCAGCAACACATCTGCATGATCCGGCCTAACTGCATGAAACAGTCGCTGGTGCTGTTTCACCTCTTGCGCCAACAGGGCGCTCCAGTCACCATCCATTTTGGAGTGGCCAAGCGAGACGAATCCCTTGAAGGTCATTGCTGGGTTGAGCTCGCAGGCCGACCGTTTGGCGAGAGGGGCAACCGTGCGTTTACTCCCGTGTATACGTTCCCTATGGACAATGCTCACCAAAAAAGGAGGTTCGGATGGATACCAGGATTTCGAACGAAGAGACCCGGCCACACCAAAGCAGCCACGTAAACCAATCTGAGAATGAGCAGACCCAGAAGAAGCCTTTCGTGCGGCCGATCCTGACACGTCACGCCACGCTGCCGAAAGTGACAGCCGACTTTTTCGGAACATTTTCTCCCAGGAATCGGTGATGACGCCTCTGCCGCGTCAAGGACTGCATTGATGCAATACACCGCACCGGTCACGTACGCGGCATACGAGGTCCAGGGCACCGGGGTGAGGATCGGCTGGGATGCAACTGATGTCAGGGATCAGTTGCAGACGCTCTGTGCCTACTTTGGCCTGGTTGCTGTTCCTAGCGAATCTACGCAGTGTGCAATAACCCTGACTTGGCATGCGCATGGCGATCCGGGCCCTCTCCCGTCCCACGCCCGTCTCGTGGCACAGCATCACGGACTAGAAGCTTGGCAGGCAGGGACACAATTCTATCTGAGTGGCGACAGAGGGCTCGTCCGGCTTGACCCTGCAGCTGGTCTGGGCCTCGGGACATTCTCGACCGTGCCGTCAACTCCTCCCACCCTTCACCGCGATCTATTTCTCTACAGTCTGCTGTGGTTGTTACGCGCACAGGGCTGGTATGCGGCACATGCCGCATGCCTCACCACTGGAGATGGTGGTTGCCTGATGATCGCCGACAGCAGCAGCGGCAAGTCGACCCTGGCGCTCGGCCTCGTGCAGGCTGGTTGGCACTATCTTGCTGATGATGCGATCTTGCTCCGATCCTATAATAATGAGGATGTGGAAGTCCGGCCGCTGCGACGAGACCTCTACCTAGGGCCGGAGGCCGCGACACTGTTCCCAGACACGCAAGGCTACTGGCAGCCTTGCCTGCTTCGTGAGGATACGAAGCAGCGTCTCGACATGGAGGCGCTGTATCACTCGCAGCTCCGCAACACCTGCTTCCCGGACCTCCTCTTGTTTCCCACGATTGTCGATGCGCCGAAAAGCCGGTTGATCCCCATAGAAAAGGCTGAGGCGCTCTATCGCCTGATTCAGCAGAGTGCCTTGCCGACGATAGACCCTCAGATGGCGCCCGAGCATCTGGACATCCTCGCGCGACTGGTGCGTCAGACTCGGCACGTTCGACTTTTGGCTGGACAGGATTTGGCACATGACCCGCGCCGCATCGCCCAGATTCTGGAAGAGGTACAACAACCAGCGCCATGCGCGTAAGAGGAGAGACTGGTGGAACGACGGACCATACCACTAGTGCCTGGAACAGCGAGACCGTCGGGCGTCAAACTTATTTTCGAGCTGACCAACCGGTGTAACTTTAGCTGCGTGCACTGCATCCGTGCGGAAGATGGGCCGCATCACGACCTACCCGTGACGATTGTGAATAAAGTGCTGACAGAAGTACAGGCGTACCAGCCAATAAGCCTCGTGGCCTTCACCGGCGGGGAGCCGACGCTGCACCCGCAATTCGCCGACATGGTCGAGCTGGTGGCTACCTACGGATATCCTTTTACGTTTGTGACGAATGGCTGGAACTTTCCCCAGACGTTCTCCAAGATCCAGGATTGGAAAAACAAGCTGGAGAGTGTCTCCTTGAGCCTCGACGGCGCGAGTGAGACCACACACGACACCCTGCGGCGTCAGCCCGGCTCGTTCCGCCGCTTGATGCAGGCCATCAGTTTGTGTCATGTGCACGGCGTTCCCGTCCACATCAACATGGTGGTCACCCGTGCGAATCGCGACGAACTGGAGGCTGTGGCGATCCTGGCCAGCCGTCTGGGCTGCGCGGCACTCGGCTATGGCCACTGTCAACCTACCCCCGACGCCCTCGCCGCCGATCTGGTGCTGAACGCCCGTGAACGGAGAGATGTGGAGACGGAGATCGCCGCCCTGCAGCAGATATTTACGATGCCCATCTTTCTGGCAGGCGATCATTATACTGCCGCGAGATTTGCCCAATGTCCGCAGCTGCATATGCAGGAATTTAACATCGATTACCGCGGCTACCTGACAGCCTGCTGCACTCTCTCCAATTATCGCGGAGGCACACCCGACACGGATGTGTTGGCGGATTTGCACAAGATGAGTTTTGTCGAGGCGCATCGGCGCTTGATCGCCAAGATCGCCCAAATCAACCAGGAAAAACTGGAGCGGCTCGCGACCTGTGTCCCTACGGAAGCGGAACAGTTTCTTTGCACCCACTGTCTGTTGCACTATCAGAAGGTGCCGCAGCTTGTCCGCATCCTGGCGTCATCATCGCGCCCATCTTTCACACCGGCTAAAGAGGCCTCCCATGCTCGCGCCTGAAACTGTGTTGCATCCCCATCCCAGCCTCGTGTTCACGCGGCTCGACGAGACCGAAGCAGTCCTGCTGCATCTCGACACGAAACGCTACTATACGTTGAATGAGACCGGGACCCGTATCTGGGAACTCATGCAACAAGGCCGCTCTGCACAAGAGATCGTCCAGGCGCTGCAGGACGACTATGTCCTTACCGATGAGGACGCCATGCCGGTGCTACTGGGCTTTGTCGACGAGTTACAACAGGAAGGCCTCGTACACCCAAACGCCCGTCGTGGGTGACAATCATGGGCGCCCCAACGGCGCATGCCTTCGACACTTCCTTTCGCCCTGAAGTCGAACTGCTGCTCAGTTGCGCAGACACTTCCATTGATACAAAAAGAGCCGAGCGGATCAGAAGGCTGCTCCGTATCGACCTGGACTGGGACTATCTCCTCCAGACCGCCGGCCAGCACGGAGTCCTGCCGCTCTTGTCCCGCAACCTGCGGCTCATCTCCCCCACCGGCGTGCCGCAGACCATCCTGGAGCAGCTTCACCACCACTTCCGCACCAACGCCGCCAGGAATTTGTTCCTGACTGACGAACTGCTCAAACTGCTCAAGTTGCTCGAGGCCCACGCCATTCCTGTGCTTCCCTACAAAGGGCCTCTCTTGACCGCTTCCATCTATGGAAATCTTGCCCTCCGAGACTTTGCCGATTTGGATCTCCTCGTCCACGAGCGCGACTATCCTCGGACGCAGCGCCTCCTGCGCACCAGCGGCTATCGTCCCATGAACACATTTGAATGGGAATCGACCTATGTCGACGAACATTGTAACGTCATCGTGGATTTGCATCAGCGGATAAGCCCCCGTGAGCTTCCTTCTCCTCTCCAGTTCCAGGATTTATGGGCACGTCGCCGGCAGACGGTCCTCTTGGGCACAACCGTGTGTACCCTTTCTCCGGAAGATAGTCTCATCATGGTGGCTGTTCAGATGACGAAAGACGCAGGAACCGCCTACTTGCAGCTCGCCCGGGTCTGCGATATGTCCCGACTCTTGCGCGCCTATCCGGATCTTGATTTGATAGGGGTGGTAAGACGGGCGAACGAACTGGGCGGCGAACGGATGGTGCTGTTTAGTTTATGCTTGGCACATACCCTTCTAGGCACACCGCTTCCACCACCCATTGTCCAGGAGGCTCACACTCAACCAGCAATACATCACCTTGTAGACTTTGCACGTCAGCGACTCTTTGATCGCGAAGAGCGGGACGCTGACAATCAGCGGTCGATCGATCAGTTTCGCTGGCTTGCACGAGAACGCTTACGAGATAAACTCCACCCTTACTACTTACGTTACATCTATAATACCTTTGTCCCTTGCAGTCTCGACCGACAGCTTGTGCCTCTGCCACAACGCTTTGCCTTTCTCTACTACGGCATCCGCCCCATACGGTTGCTGTGTAAGTACAGCTTACTCCTCTTCAGAGGGCGTCTCGGAACGAAGATGTCCTAGACGTCTCTACCTCATACAAGGCTTATGACAAAGGAAGAGGAAGGAGAAAACCTGAACGTCTTTAACCTGTTCAATTCTTTTGCGCTCAAGAGTTACGTTTCAATCGGCCCTCAATTTTTTAATTTCTGACTGTGGGAGGAAGACTTCGTTCAGATCGCTGAAAGACCCGCCGGGAGTCGATCCGCCGCCGATGACGTACATGCGCCCCTGTACGACTGCCGACCCAAGACCATGGCGAGCAGTCGGCATTGGAGCCATAGCTTGCCACGTATCTCGAACCTGATCATAGGCCTCGTTCTCACTGAATGTACCGGCTGCCCCTTCGCCGCCGACTACGTAAATCTTCCCTTCTACCACAGCGGCCGTGATACCGCTCCGCGCAGTCGGAAGATCCGAGACACGTATCCAGCGATCGGCCGATGAATCGTACAGCTCCACAACTGCGAGGTTCTGATGATAGTCGCCATCGATGCGGCCGCCGATCGCATAAATCTTCCCACCGACCGTCGCGGTGGCGAGATGATCGCGGGGAGTCGGGAGAGACGCAGCGGTTGACCAGACATTCCGTACAGGATCATAGACCTCGACCTGTGCATTGTTCGTCTTGCGATCATAGCCGCCGATGGCATAGAGCTTTCCGTCATATTCAGTGACTGACAATGCGCCGCGTGCCGTCGGCATCGGAGCGCGCTCAGTCCAGCTGTCCGTAGATGGATCATAGGCGTAGACCGTCGCGACCGGATTCCAGACACTGAAACCTGACTTCCTGTATCCTCCGACGACATACAATCGCCCACCCACTACACCGATCCCAACATGATGCAAGCCGACCGGCAACGGCGCTTTGGACGTCCATGTGTCTGTCTCGGGATCGTACACTTCCACAGAAGACGTGATCGCAAAATTCAGCATATTGCCCAGACTCGGCTTCTCAAACCCTCCGACGACGTAGATTTTCCCCTCCAGCGTCGCAGCCGCCACCTCCGTCCGCTTAGTCGGCATCGAAGCCGTTGTGCGCCAACTCCCTGATTCCGATTCAAGCTGCGCCGATTCACCTGATCCCGGTAATGCGATCAAGAAGAGCCCCATTAGGATGGGCATCGCAGGTCTTGCGACGAGCCGGACGCACTGGCCCGACAATCTCATAGGATGAACCATACTTCATTCTATACTTCTTTGAGCTTCGGCGACAGGTTCAGTTGATGGTGCTGCTGAAATTCCCATTGACAAGGATTACAAAATCCGCAATCGTCTCTGGGTCATCATGGACATTCAAATCATCCGTCAGCCCATCACGAGACAGGCACTGCAGCAGATGGCTCAGCAACAATTCGGCGACATGGTGAAAGCAGTCGTCGATGTGAAACAAGGCATCATGGCCATCGGCGGCGAACTGCATTCCGACGAGGAGGCAGCACTGTTGGATCAAGGCTCTCAACAAAAGCACCTGTGGGGAATCAACCTCTATCCTGATCAGCCGCACCCAGCGTGGATCGAATATGATTCGATGATTAATGTCCGCCCTTCGCAAGGAAACCGATCCAGATCGGTTGAGCGTGCCGACATCAGAGAAACGATCATCGCGATTGTCCGTCGATTGACAGAGGAACCAGCGACATGAGCTACCAACATCGCGATCTTGCTTCGGGTCGGTGGCAAACCCTCCCGCTTATGGAGCAGCTGGCGAATGTGGGCAGCGATGTGGGGCGGGCCGCACGGTGGCATGGAAAAGACTCCGCCCGTTGCGAGCAGGCGTTTGTGCGTGCCTTGGAACTCCTCGATTTGACGATTGCTGATCCACGTTGGACAGGGCGACGGAAAGAACTCGCCCGGACGCGCGAGCTTCTGTGCGATGCCATGTCAGGCGGAATGACCTATGGCAGCGACCTCACTGCCTTGGATCGCTACTTTCTCCCCTACGCCGTCGCAGCGCGAGCCGGCCGCTGAGGAGAATGACAGCAATGTTCGTGTTCACGACATCACAGCGGAACGTCAGGCGAGAAGACGCGGAGCGGAGAGATGCGAAATCTCGGGTAGTCTGAATATTTTGGTAAGTCGCCAGCTGGTTTGACAGTCGGCCGTGGCGTACTCTTATGTGTAACTTTTACACACGAAGGAAACACATGGCGACGAACCTGGCCATTGATGACGCCTTGCTGGAGGAAGCTCCCGCTTAGTGCGTGAACCTCTCGTCTACCTCAAAAGTAAACTGCCATTTGTTTCACCCGCGCTCTGTTGATTGTCCCTTTCTTCGGAACCGTTCGATCACACACAATGTGCTGTATTGGATTACACCTGTGTGGAGTGCGGAATTCAGCTCAGAGACAGCTTAAATCAGGCTGCAATAGCAGCGTTACTCACTCCTTGATCGACAGAGTAGGCCGAAGGAGCTGCCGAGGGCGAGGCCGCCGAGGAAGGTCAGACCGAGGATCACACCGAGGAGCGACGTCGGGTGCCCCGCTTGGCGGCGAATATATCGACGTGCTTGGCAACCGACGGTTGCCTCGCCTCCCATCCAATTGCGCGGGTCGTCGGTCTGTAGGTCGGCCCGAGTATCGACGGATTTCATGCCTCTCTCCCTTCATCAAGTCCGATGTATTCCTCGATCGGCTGCTCCAATTCATCGAATTCCGGCGCTGTCTATCGACAAACCGGACCCCGAACGTTTGGTCGACGGTCCATTATACCCAAGCTTGCTCAATCAAAATCGGCGTGTCGTCAGAGCCCTTGAGCGACAGATCGCTTCCACTTCATGCGAATTTACCCCGAAGCCGGCTTTTAACTTGAGCCGGAATTCCCCGGTGCCGATGCCGCTCCATAGAAGATAGATTACCTCTTTCACCGGAGAAAAGCACGTGGGCCGGTCTCTCAAGTTGCTGATTGTTCAAGCGTTCTCTTGCAAGTCGTAGAACCTTTCGATAAGGTACGGCACGATGGACCGAGCTCGTTCGCGCCAGATCCTCTTCGCCTGCGCGAGCGGACTGCTCTTGCCTCTCTGCTTCCCGAAGTTTGACGTGGGGTTGCTGGCCTGGATCGTCCTGATTCCCCTCCATCTTGCACTGGATCAATGCTCCCGACAGAAGGCCTTTTGGATCGGCTGGCTGAGCGGTCTCATCGGATTCACCGGCATCATGGCCTGGGTCGTCACCGCCATGACGACGTATGGCAAGGTTCCCGAACCCGTGAGTTACGCAATTCTATTGCTGCTGACCGCCTATCTCGGTCTCTATGTCGGGCTTTATAGCCTCGCCGTCGTCTGGTTACGCGAGCTCATCCCACGCTATGGAATTTTCTTCGCGCCTTGCTTTTGGGTCGCGCTCGAGTGGTTCCGTACCCAGCTGCTCTCCGGCCTTCCGTGGTGTCTCCTCGGCTATTCGCAATATCGCGAATTGGACCTGATTCAGGTGGCCGACCACACGGGTGTGTACGGCATTTCCTTCCTCATCGTCCTGGTGAATGTGGCCTTCGCGGAGCTGTTCTTGTGGATCATGCCGTTTTTCCGAGGATTCCACCCGGTCAAGCTCCCGTGGGAATTGCTCACCACTGCGGCCACGTGCATGGTTCTCTCATGGTTCTACAGTTCGGCAGTGCTGAGTGCCAGAGATCTGGGCCATCATAAACCCTCCATTACTGTCGGTATTGTTCAACCGAATATCGATCAGGCCGTGAAGTGGGATGCGTCATTCCGCGATGAGACGATGCGGAGGTTCGACCGCTTGACGGCCCAATTGGGAACCGGTATGGATTTGATCGTGTGGCCCGAGGCAGCCACCCCGTTTATTTTCGAGCGGGAGAAAGAGTATCAATTGCAGCTGATCGCTTGGGCGGAACGTGCTCAAGCGCCGATTCTCCTCGGCAGCCCTGCGTTACGATTCTATCCGGACCGCCGACCCTACCTCTTGAACAGCGCCTACCTGGTGGGGAAAGACGGGACGGTCCTCGGTCGGTACGATAAGCACCACCTCGTGCCGTTCGGAGAATATATCCCCCTCAAATCGTCGTTGTTGTTTTTCCTCGACAAACTCGTCGAAGGAATCGGGGATTTTGAAGCAGGACCCGGACCGACCACACTTTCGTTTAACCCTAAATCCTGGGATTCCGTACGGTCGATCGGAGCTAGGTCGGTCAAGTTTGGGGTGGCTATCTGCTATGAAGTGATCTTCCCGGATTTGGTTCGTCAGTTCGCGGCGAACGGCGCAGAGTTTCTGGTGACCATTACGAATGACGGATGGTTTGGGCCGTCCTCGGCGCCCGCCCAGCACTTTGCGATGGTCGTCTTTCGCTCGGTGGAAAATCATTTGGCCTTCGCCCGAGCGGCCAACACGGGAATTTCCGGGTTCATCGATCCGTTCGGACAGATCATCGAAGCGACGCCCCTGTTTGTCGAACACGTCTCGTACGCGGCGATCCCGACCAGACAAACCCGCACGTTTTACAGCTATTACGGCGATGTGTTTGCCCACGCATGTGTTATAATCTGCGCGCTTTTGATTCTGGTCGGGTATTTCCGCACGAAGGAACCAGCCCTGACGGCAATCACACCGGCATGACCGAAGAAGGAGGATCGCGGTATGTTAGAGGACGTGGAAGTTCGTGTTCGCGCCCTGGCGGAACAAGTCTCTGAATTACGGGGGCATCTTTGACTTCGCTCATATGGCGGCCGACTTACAAGAACTCGAAGCGCAGATGAGCCAGCCTCACTTCTGGAACGATGCCCGCGCCGCTGCAACGGTGAGCAGGAAAAAGGCGACGATCGAGCGAGAGCTCCAACAGTGGCGCGACATCGAGGCCAAAATGGGCGATTTGGATGCGCTGCTGGAGCTTGCTCACGAGAGCGGCGACTCGGCGCTAGAGACCGAACTGGCCAGTGAACTGAATCAGTTGGAGCCGCGCCTCGGCACACTGCGTGTCGAGCTGCTCCTATCTGGCGAACTGGACTCCAATAATGCCATCGTGGCGATTCATCCCGGTGCCGGCGGCACCGAATCGCAGGATTGGGCGCAAATGCTCCTTCGGATGTACGTGCGGTGGGCGGAACACAAGAAATTCAAGGTGGAAACACTGGACCTGTTACCCGGCGACGAAGCGGGCATCAAAAGCGTGACGCTCTCCATCACGGGGCCCTATGCCTATGGATACCTGAAGGCGGAAGCCGGGGTGCATCGATTGGTGCGCATTTCCCCGTTTGACTCCAACAAGCGGCGACACACGTCCTTCGCGTCCGTCTTCGTGTATCCGGAGCTGAGCGAAGACATCGATGTGGTGGTCGAGGAAAAGGATCTCCGGATCGATACCTTTCGATCGGGCGGCGCCGGAGGTCAGAACGTCAACAAGGTGGAAACCGCCATTCGCATCACGCACTTGCCGACCGGTATCGTCGTGCAATGCCAGAATGAGCGGTCTCAGCTTCAAAATCGAAACGGGGCGATGAAAATCTTGAAGGCTCGCCTCTTCGAATTGGAACAGAAGAAGAAGGAAGCCGAGTTCAACGCCATCGTCGGGGAAAAGAAGGACATCGCCTGGGGAAGTCAAATTCGATCCTACGTGTTCCAACCCTATCAGCTGGTCAAAGATCATCGAACAGGTCATCAGATCAGCAACGTCTCGTCCGTCATGGACGGGGACATCAATGGATTCATCGAGGCCTTTTTGAAGAAGAAACTGGGGAAAGGAAGCGATCAGCTCTCGCCGGTCGGGGGACCGGAGGACGACCTATAAAATCGGTCCATCTGGTGCTCGGCCTATCTGGTCTATTCGGTGCGATGGACAGAACAGACCAGACGAACCAGACAGACGAGATAGACCTATATGGATGAATTAAACGAACAGCGGCAGCAACGGATCAAGAAACTCGAGCTCCTTCGAGAAGCCGGCGTCGCCCCGTACGGCAGCCGATTTGAAGTCAAGGATCGGGCCGGACAATTGCTCAAGCTGCATGGCGAGAAGACCAAGGAGATCTTGGAGCAAGAAAAGGTCTCATGCACAGTCGCGGGACGGGTCGTCGCGTTGCGTCGTTTCGGGAAGGCCGGGTTTGCCGTGCTGCAGGACGGATCCGACCGCCTCCAAGTGTACCTCAAAAAAGATCTCCTCTCCGAACAGGCCTACACCATCGTGGAACAACTCGACCTCGGAGACTGGATCGGCGTCACGGGAACGTTGTTTCGGACGAAGACGAACGAGTTCACGGTCGAGGTCCATCACCTGACGTTTCTCAGCAAAGCCCTCCGGCCGCTCCCGGAAAAGTGGCATGGGCTGACCGACGTCGAAACCCGATATCGACAGCGCTATGTCGATCTGATCGCCAATCCCCCGGTCCATCAGATCTTTTCGGCCAGGAGCCGTATCATTACCGGCATCCGGACGTTTCTCATTGAGCGAGGGTTCCTCGAAGTCGAGACCCCGATGATGCATCCGATCCCCGGAGGCGCGACCGCCAAGCCCTTCGTCACGCACCATAACGCGCTCGGCGTGGATCTTTACTTGCGTATCGCGCCGGAGTTGTATTTGAAACGCCTGATCGTGGGCGGATTTCCGCGCGTGTTCGAAATCAACCGCAACTTCAGGAACGAAGGCATTTCGACGATCCACAACCCTGAATTCACGATGCTGGAGTTCTACGTCTCGTACGCGGATTATCAGGACTTGATCGCGCTGACCGAGGAACTGATCTCGACCTTGGCTCATCAGACTCTGGGTAAAACCGTCATTCCGTACCAAGGGAAGGAAATCGATCTCACGCCTCCGTGGCGACGATGGTCTTACCGCCAAGCCGTCCTCGAGGTGAATAACCTCGACCCCTCGGTGCTCCACGATCGAGAGACGGCATTGGCTGCCGCCACACGACTGAATGTCCCGGTGGATCCGAAGGCCTCGCTGTTCACGATCGTCAATGAGATTTTCGAGGAGACCGTTGAACCTCATTTGCAACAGCCTACTTTCATTACCGATTATCCGATCGAGATCTCTCCACTCGCAAGGCGGAAGGATACGGACCCGAGCCTGACCGATCGATTCGAGCTGTACATCGCCGGGCGGGAAATCGCGAACGCCTTTTCCGAATTGAACGATCCGTTGGACCAACGTGAACGGTTTGAAGGTCAGGCGGCTCAGCGGGAGGCGGGTGATGAAGAAGCCCACCTCGTCGACGAAGACTTCCTCCGCGCCCTTGAATTCGGAATGCCGCCGACCGCCGGAGAAGGGATCGGGATCGACCGATTGATCATGTTGTTTACAGATCAGGCCTCCATCCGTGACGTCGTCCTCTTCCCCCAACTCAGACCCGAGAAACCGTAGTGGCTCTTCCCTACGAAATCTTCGTCGGACTCCGCTACTTGCGCGCCAAGCGCCGCAACCGGACGATCTCGCTGAACACCTTCGTGTCGGTTGCCGGGATTACGCTGGGGGTGGCCGCGCTGATCGGTACGGTCGGCATCATGACCGGTTTCCGAGAAGACATTCAGAGCAAGATCCTCGGCACGACCGCACATATCGTCGTCCAAGAGCGAATGAAAGAGCACATGACGGACTATGACCGCCTGACCGACAAGATCCAGACGGTGCCCGACGTCGTCGCAGCCACCCCGTTCGTGTTCCGCCAAGTATTGCTCACTACGCAGAGCGGGGTTCAAGGAATCATCTTGCGCGGGATCGATCCAAAACGAGAAGCCAATGTCACCGAACTGGCCAAGAACATCACGGTGGGACAGCTACTCGATCTGCTTACCCCGGTGAAGGTGATGCAGGCTCCGGCCGATGACCCTCAGGGCGACCTCCGCGCCGTTGAAAAACCGGGCATCATTCTCGGCAAAGAGCTGGCGCTCAGACTGGGAGTGTTCGTCGGCGATACGGTCAACGTCGTCTCTCCCGTCGGCCCGATCAGCGCGATGGGGATGGTGCCCAAGATCCGAACGTTCGCCGTGGTAGCCCTGTTCCACTCAGGAATGTTCGAATACGATTCGTCATTTGCCTATATCGAACTCGGCGAAGCGCAGAAGTTTTTCAATCTTGGAGCGAGCGTCACCGGAATTGAAGTCAAAGTCACGGATGTGTTCCGTGCCGGAGAGATCGCTCACACGATCGAACAGGAGCTGGGATTCAGCCATGGAGCCCGAGATTGGATGCAGATGAATCGCAATCTCTTCTCGGCCCTGAAGCTTGAAAAGACGATGATGTTTCTCCTTCTTGTCTTGATCACGATCGTGGCCTCATTCAACATCGTCAGTACCTTGACGATGATCGTCACGGAGAAGCAAAAGGAAATCGCCATCCTCAAGGCGATGGGCGCCACGAAGCGCAGTATCCGGCGCATCTTCATGCTGAACGGCTTGATCATCGGATTTGCGGGGACAGGCATCGGCATCCCCTTGGGTTACGCGTTTCTTTGGCTGATTCAAACGTTTTGGACGTTCGATCCGAGCGTGTACTATATCTCCACCATTCCGGTTCATGTACTGGCCGAGGACGTGCTGCTCGTGGCCGGGTCGGCCATCCTGATCAGTTTTTTGGCGACGGTCTATCCGGCCAATCAGGCCGCAAAGCTGGAACCGGTCGCTGCACTACGCTATGAATAGACTCACAGGACCGGATTGAGGGAAGGAGTGAGTCATAACTTTCATTTCAATATTCCGAGTCTCAGCCTTTCCTCACAACTCATCGCTGGACCATGATCAAAGTTACCAATCTCCATAAATCCTTCTCCATGGGATCCTATGAATTGCCCGTCCTCAAGGGGATCAACCTTGAGATTCACCGCGGAGAGCTGGTGGCCATTGTAGGAGCTTCCGGAGCCGGCAAAAGCACCTTGCTCCATATTATCGGAACCCTTGATAAACCGACCGGGGGGACCGTGACGTTTGATGGGCAGGATCTCTTTCGGATGACGGACACACAGCAGGCGGAATTTCGGAATCGGCGGATCGGATTCGTATTTCAGTTCCATCACCTGCTCGCCGAGTTCACCGCGTTGGAGAATGCCTGCATGCCGGCGCTCGTGCACCGTCGCGAGCCGGCCGCTGTCAGAGCCGATGCCGCAACCCTTCTGACGGAAGTCGGGTTGGGGCATCGCCTTCATCACAAACCCGGAGAGCTGTCCGGCGGCGAGCAGCAACGGGTCGCAATGGCACGTGCGTTGATGCAGAATCCGGACTTGGTCTTGGCCGACGAGCCGACCGGCAACTTGGACACGCATAGCGGGGACGGATTGTTCGGATTGATGCGCACCCTGAATAAGACACGCGGAACGACGTTCGTCATGGTTACGCATAACGACAAACTCTCCGCCCAATCTGACCGTATCATTCATATGCAGGACGGACAAATCGTGCCCTGATCCAGCGTATCGTTTACGTACATTCCCTCGCGACGGTTGAACAGGCCGTGATTCCTTGACGAACAACCATTCCTTCTCTAGACTCGCAAGACTGCTGGTTTGATCGAGGATTCGACATGCGCTGTTCGCCATGGCTCCGAATTGCCATTCTGCTGGGGGCCTCGGCATTGCCGTCCTATGGATCAGCGGCAGAATTTGTGATAGCAGGTCCTCGCGCCATGGGTATGGGCGGAGCCGGCGTCGCCGTCACAACCAATGCGCTCGCCACCTATTGGAACCCCGCCGGCCTGGCTATGACCCAAACTGTCGACATCCGTGCGCAAGGGGGCGGCCAAGCCACTGATCGTCTCGGCCTGGGTGATGCGCTGCACGATCTGGAGAACTTCAATACCGGCGATACCTCCCCAGGCAATTTGGCGAAAGGCCAAAGTATCGCTGACCGCATTAATCAACCAGGCGCCACTGTCTCAGTCAATGGATCCGCCGGTCTCTATCTGAAGGGGCATCTTGGCGAGCATGCGTTCGGGTTCAACGTGTCTGACGTTGCAACCGGCGGTGGGTTCGTTTCAACCCCTGTACAAGCTTCTCAACCAGGCGGGCCAGGGACTCCCATCACCGTGGCGGGCCAGATGGCGCTTCGTGGCCTCGAAGCCAGACAGCTGGCGTTTTCGTATGCCTATGCCTTTTCCGACAAAACCTTTTCGATCGGCGTTACTGCAAAAGTCATCCAGGGCGCCGCGTATAATGGTTCAACGGACCTTCAAGGCGGAAGCGGTGTCAGCACGATCGATCATTTCGGAAAACCTAATATCTCAACGACCTATGGAATTGACATCGGAGCTATCTATCGTCCATCTTCATTGATTAGATTCGCGGTCGTCGCGAAAGATATCAACAAACCGACCTTCGACGCTGCCGGAGGAGGTGAGTTGACACTAGAACCACAGGTTCGAGCGGGCGTCGCAGTCAACCCGTACTCTACCCTGACGTTGACGGCAGATGTGGATGCGACCTCGAATAAGACTTTCGTACCCGGTGTGAAAAGCCAACTCTTGAGTCTGGGAGTCGAACAAACGATCTTGTCTGAATTTCTTTCGTTTAGGGCCGGCACCTTCAAGAACATGCAGGATGCGTCTACTCCGTTTGTTCCTACCGCTGGGTTAGGCATACGGTGGTTTTCTTTCCGTGCTGATGCCGGAGGCGGCTATGACTTCCGCGCGAAGGGTGCCTTGGTCTCGGCCTCTATTTCATTCACGTTCTAATGGTATACTAGCCCATGTTGTCCCGATCATGTACACGCCCAGCATCCGTGATTGCTCTGGCCTTGCTCCTTGCAGGATGTGGCGGCCTGCAGGAAGTGTGGGAAGGCCCCGGCGCCAGAGTATTTCGACCACAGAGCATCGCCGTGTTGCCACCGATGGCGAGCCAATACGACAGCGCCCGCGAAGACATTCAGGATGTCCTGGCCGGAGCACTCAACCGTCAAGGCAATATTGAACGGGTCGTCTCGCCCGAGAACGTGACCGATATCTTCCAGGCCTCGAAAGAGGCGTTCGATTCTCTCGTGTTTTACTTCTCCCGACTGGAGATGACCGGCCAATCCGATAAAGAGTCGGCTATTAAACTCGGGAAAGCGCTCAACGTCGATTCCTTCCTCGTGGTCCGTGTCAATTCATGGGAATACGTGCGGAAGGAGGGAGACAACGTCGGGCGGGTCGGGATGAGCCTACGATTGATCGATGCCACAACCGGCACGACCGTCTGGAAAGCCCGCCATGAACGTTCCAACAGTTACATGTTCATCAAGCCGAGCCTCAAGGACATCGCAAAAGAACTCGCCGACGAGATGATCAAATATATGCCTCCCCAAGCGAAGCGGTAGCGTAGAACTCGGAATCCTCTCAGCTTACTCTCTTCGTTCGACATGCCACCACATATTCCAGTGCATGGAGCTTGAGGAGGAGCGGCTTCATTGCCGGTTGCTTTTACTCTGCCGCACTAGGGCCTTCGCCCGAGTGTCGATGCTGACAAGCAGCTCGTGGAGGCTAAAAAGCAGAATGGCTCCTTCGCACATCATGCGCCACACCAAATTCCCCACCAGTAGGACTAAGATTCCTCCAACGCGAGGGAGAATCGGGCCAACCTCATACTCATTCAAGGTCTCCGGGGATAAAATTGACAAGACCCCTGCTGCAGTAATGAAGCACGCTCCTACGATATAGACCACCTTAATGAGTTGCGGGGTCACCAATTCACGAAAGGCGAAATACTCGGCATAGAAGCTCGTGTACCTCGCAGACTTAACTTGCTGTGTGACAAATGCATGCCCACATATCGAGCATTTTGTGGCAGATACGTCATTTTCAGTCAAACATTGCGGACATTTCATGGGCTCTCCCTTCGGTCAGGCCAAGTGTGTGGACAGAAGTCTAGGGTCAGCAACTGTACACTATCAAGGTCTGGAGTATAGGGTCAGGCCTCGCTCTGTGCATTGTCACTAGGGCCTGTTAACACTAATGACCCTGTTTATGCGATACTGCGCACATGGAAATCACCGACGCCCAGTATCGCCACATCGCGCCGTGTTTGCCGACGCCACGCGGCAACGTGACGCTCGACAATCGACACGTTCTGAACGCCATCTTGTACGTCGCCGAGCAGGGGTGCAAATGGCGCGCGCTGCCCAAGCGGTTCGGCAACTGGCACACCATTTATACTCGCATGAATCGGTGGTCGAAGAGCGGGGTGCTGGATCGCGTCTTTGCACAGTTGCAACATACTCAGATCATCCGCGTGAAGATCGAAGCCGTGGCTTTAGACAGTACCATCGTCAAGGTCCATCCGGATGGGACGGGGGCATTAAAAAAAACGGCCCGCAAGCCATTGGCCGGTCCCGTGGCGGATGGACGACCAAGATTCATCTGGTTGCCGCGGATGCTCGAACGGCCATAACCTTTGCCCTGTCCCCGGGCCAGGCCCACGATGCACCGGAGGGACGAAAGCTGTTACAACGCGTCGGGAGAATGCCGCGCCCGATCCCCCTATTGATGGATCGGGCGTATGAAGGCAATGCGACGCGGCACCTGGCCTTGGAGTTAGGCTATGTGCCAGTGGTGCCGCCCAAGCACAATCGGCTCGCGCCATGGGAATATGACCGAGCCATGTATAAACGACGCAATGAGATTGAACGGCTGTTCCGCCGGCTCAAGGGATTTCGGCGCATCTTCTCGCGGTTTGAAAAACTCGATGTCATGTTCGTCGCGTTCATTCATTTCGCATTGATCGTCGAAGGCTTGCGTTAGTGTTAACAGGCCCTAGCCTGGGGGTTCACGAGACGTGGGGAAATTGTTGGATTCTTCCTGCCCGCTGTCGGTGAGAGTCTCCCGCGGGAAATCAAGGAAGACCTTTTCACCACGCTGACTGATGAGATCCGATCTGCCATGGAAAGACCGTGGGTTTACCGAGGATGCCATCCTTTCCGATTTCGAGAAAGCCAGAAAAGCTCGTCATCGACGCTAACCCAATTCTTTCTGCACTGCTAGGCGGCAAAGCGAACAGTTGTTCTTTGAATCGGGACATCACAGAATTTGCCGTTGCCGACTCAGTCATCGAAGAAGTGAAGCGCTACCTCCCCAAGGTGGCCGAAAAACTTGGCGTAAGTCTGGACTTTCTTGCTTATGCATTGGATCTGTTACCGCTCACCATCTGCTCTCAAAAATCTATCGCCGCTCTTTGAAGACGGCACGGATTCAAATAGCACATCGGGACCAAGATGATGTTGAGGCCTTGGCACTTGCAATCAAACGCCCGCTCTGGACCAATGATAATGACTTCGGCGTCACCAGTGTACAGACTCTGACAACCGCGGAGTTGTCAGCCATCTATTTCCCCAGGTCAGCATGAGGACAGGTGCAACGGTCTATCGGTGACGCTCCATTTTATTATTTGGGATCGTGGACAGGAAAAGTCCGCTGCCGTGACTTCCGAGATTGGTTTTCGTTTCTTGGAATTGCGAAAGGAAAAACCACCGAATGAGGAACAATTGAGAGAAGAATCAGAATCCCGCTGGTGTAAAGTCAACCGACCCTGGTGACGACCACTTGGTGCCCATCGGCATTTACCAAAACAAGGATCAGGCTCAATTAAAGGAAAACCATCCAATGAGGAACGATTGAGAAAAAGACCGAGCTCCGCCGATGTAAAGTCAAGAACCGCCCCTCATAACAGCCCGCAAGAAACAAGATTTGATACCTCTTACATTCTCTTTCTTTCACCGTATCGCTCAAGGAATCGAGTACAGATCAAAATGAGAGCGTCTTTCAAATCGTATCGGGGGAACCGCGATATGTTGTCCTGTTCCAGAAATCCCTTCTATGAAAACCGTAAACGGCTCTTTGGGAACCACCGGGGCGTCATATTCCAATCTCACGCAGGAAGGCTCGGTTATTGAGATGTCCTTGTCCATGACTTGCAGGTCTATTACTTCTGGTGAATTACAGGAGCGTGTCCCGCTGCCAACGCCAAGCAGCTTCAGAGTCCGGGCAGCTGGTCAACTTGCCTTTTTCTGTTCTTCCTTCAGTCGCTCGGCGATCCACAACTTGATCACTGATTGTCTCGTGACACCAAGACGGCTTGCTTGAGCGTCCAGTGATTCGAGGATCTAACTGGGAAAATCGACATTCACGCGTCGCTGCTCATGCCCAGGACGGCGCGCCTTGGAGAGAGCAAGATGAGACGTAATATCTTTCCCCTCATCAAACATCTTCTCGAGATTCTTTGCTTTCATAGTAGAGTCGAATACGCCTCAGGTTACTCTACGCCTGCGACCTCGCGCCCGCCGGTACCTCATTCATTTCGCAACGAGTGCAATTGTTGGACAGGCTCCTAGGCAGCAGACTGTTTGGTCACGTCCCAGCCGGGAAATACCAGAACGGCGGGGTGACATTGAAGGACACGCGCCAGGGTCTTGGCTCGCTCGACGCCCAAATTGATGGCATCTGTTTCAATGGCTGAGATGGTGGACTGAGGAATCTTCGTCCGTCGAGCTAACTCGCTCTGCGTGAGCCCCTGAAGTTCACGGATAATGCGAACGGATTCTCCCACCGACACGCTCACTCGTGTTTTTGCCGGATGAATGTCCTTGCGTCTCATCATTGCCTCCGATAATCGTGCGCGGTCACGTCCATGACTATTACTCGGGCACGTTGGCCCTCAATTTTGTAGATCACGCGAGCATCCAGCTAGGCCGGCACCATTGCAGCCTTGAGGGATCGGACGAACTCGGCGACGTGTCCGATCATGGCGGGATCCTGCTGGTGGGACGCGATACGTTTGACGATGGCGCTGCCGACAATCACTCCATCCGCCACCTTCGATACCTGTGCGGCATCCTCGGGTGTCGCCACGCCAAACCCAACGGCGACGGGAGCGGCGGAGACTTTCTTCAGTTTGCCGATATTGTGTTGGATATCCTCGACGTTGCTCAGCTTCGCTCCCGTAATGCCCGTCAGCGAGACATAGTAGACGAATCCGTGGGACTCTTTCGCCACCAGTTTTCGGCGATCAGCCGTGCTGGTCGGCGCAAGCAGGAAGATAAGCGACAGACCGGCTGCATCCGCCGGAACCTTAAGCGGCCCCGCTTCATCCGGCGGCATATCGGGGACGATTATGCCATCAACCCCGGCGTCCTTCGCAGCGTTGCAAAATTCCTTACAGCCCATCGCGTGGATGGAATTGTAGTACAGCATCAGGATAATCGGGATATTCGTCCGCTGTCTGAGCGATGTGACAGACATGAGGATTTGCCGGAGAGATGTGCCGTGCCGCAACGCGCGTTCCGCAGCCTGCTGAATCACCGGTCCGTCGGCAATCGGATCGGAGAAGGGCACACCGAGCTCGATGATATCGGCTCCCGCCTGTTCCAACGCCAAGACCAGTTGCTCTGTTTCAGCCAACCCTGGATCCCCCGCCATCAGATAGGCAATGAGGGCTTTCTGCCGGTTCTTCCGCAGGCCTTCAAATGCGGCTTCCAGCCGTCCGCTCATAATGACACGCCTCGCATCCTTGCCACTTGCTGCACGTCTTTGTCACCGCGACCGGAAAGATTGGCGATGATGAGCTGCGACTTCCTCAGCGTAGGCGCCAGCTTTGTGACGTGCGCGATAGCATGGGCGCTTTCAAGCGCGGGAACGATACCTTCCTCACGCGCCAGCAGGTCAAAGGCTGCGAGCGCCTCACCGTCCGTCGCAGAGGTATATTCGATGCGGCCCTGATCGTGGTAGAGACTATGTTCCGGTCCGACGGCCGCGTAATCCAGACCGGCCGATACGGAATGAGTCAGATTGATCTGTCCGTTTTCGTCCTGAAGCAGGTAGGTCATGGTGCCTTGCAAGACCCCCGGCTTCCCGCCCGAGAACCTTGCCGCATGTTTTCCACTTTCGACACCGAGCCCCCCGGCTTCCACGCCGACCATCTTGACCTTGGAGTCACGGAGAAACGCATGGAAAAGACCGATCGAGTTGCTTCCTCCTCCGACACAGGCCACGAGATAATCCGGTAGACGCTTTTCTACGGAGAGAATTTGCTTCCGCGCTTCACGCCCGATGATCGCTTGAAAATCGCGGATCATCATAGGATAGGGATGAGCTCCTAGGACCGAGCCCAACACATAGTGTGTGGCCCGCACGTTGGTCGTCCAATCCCGCATGGCCTCGCTGATGGCATCCTTGAGCGTACGGCTGCCGGCATCGACGCCGGTGACCGTCGCGCCCAAGAGACGCATGCGAAAGACGTTCAGCGCCTGCCGCTGCATGTCTTCCGTGCCCATATAGATCTCACATTGGAGTCCGAACATGGCAGCCGCCGTGGCGGTTGCCACCCCGTGCTGACCGGCTCCGGTTTCGGCGATGATTCGCCTTTTCTTCATCCGCATAGCCAGCAGGACTTGGCCGATAGCATTGTTGATCTTGTGTGCGCCGGTATGGCAGAGGTCTTCCCGTTTCAAATAAATCTTGGCACCGCCCAATCTCTTGGTCAGCCGATCGGCACGATACAGACTCGTCGGCCGCCCGACATATTGCTTGAGGTAATAAGCGAGATCCGTTTGAAAGCGCCGGTCTTTTTTCGCCTTGGCATACTCTTCTTCCAACTCCAAGAGCGCCGGCATCAGGGTTTCAGGCACATAGCGGCCACCATACGAGCCGAACCGGCCATGGCGGTCTGGAAGCATCTGCATCTGATCAACTCCTCTTCAACGAATCCTCGCGAGTATAACGATGGCGATCAGACGGACACAAGTCTAGGAGACTGTCCGACATTAACCTTTCTACTGCGGCGAACGATCTGCGGCCATCTGCGTCGTTCTCGGCCAGAAAAAATCCTCAATGTATTCCAGCGAATACACTTCCGGTTTTCCCAGGCCTGCGGCCTCGCATCTTACCGTACCTCCTTCGCCTCGTCACGAAAGGCAATGTCGGACAGACTCCTAACCGCTTCAATAAAGGCTTTCATCTTGTCCGGGTCTTTCTTACCCGGACTCTGTTCCACTCCGCTGCTGACATCGACTCCGTAGGGACGCACCATCCGGATCGCTCCCGCCACGTTTGCCGGATTCAAACCGCCCGCCAAAATAACTGGAGCAGACCGAGCCACTTCCTGAGCCAACGTCCAATCGGTCATTTGCCCCGTTCCGCCATACGATTGGCCTGAAAAGGTGTCGAGGAGAAATCCTCGCACGTTCGCTCGCCCTTGAAATTCAGCCAGGGCAAGTAAGGTACTGCGGTCCTTCAGCCGAATGGCCTTCAGCGCCGGACGGCCGAGGTTCTGACAATACGCAGCTGATTCATCTCCATGGAGTTGGGCCAAGACAAATCCACATTCATCCATGAGTGTCCGAACTTTTTGGGCTTCTTCATTGACGAACACACCAACCGGCAACACAAAAGGAGGAAGACCGGCTATGATGGATCTCGCGACTGCCGGCTCGACCCACCGTGGGCTCTTCCGGTACATGACAAAACCTAAGGCATCCGCGCCCGTCTTTACCGCGACGTCCGCGTCTTCTACATTCGTAATGCCGCAGATCTTGATCTTCATGCCGAAGTGGCTCCTTCACCGGGTGCAGCCTGACCAAGCAACTCTCGGACTTTGTCCGTTGTGTGCTCGGCGCGAATGAGCGACTCTCCAATCAACATGGCGTGCACCCCTGCCTGGGTCAGCCTTATCACGGCATCGCGATCATGAATTCCGCTTTCACTGATGATCAACTTATCGGAGGGGATTCTTTTCGCCAACCGGAAGGTCACATTGAGATCGGTCGTGAACGTGTTCAGATCCCGATTGTTGATCCCAATCATCCTCGCAGCGGGAATCCACTCCAGGACCGTATCCAACTCCCGCTCGTGATGGGTTTCGAACAGACTGTCCATCCCCAGCTCGGAGGCCAATGCATAAAAATCCATCAATTGCCGACGCTCCAACGCCGCCACAATCAGTAACACGGCATCGGCACCGTGGGCGCGTGCTTCATAGAACTGGACGTCACCGACCATAAATTCTTTATTAAGGGCCGGAATCGGAAGTGCACGCTTGATCTCTTCAAGATACCGAAGGTCTCCTTGGAAAAACTCCTTGTCGGTCAGGACGGAAACGGCCGATGCCCCATGCTCATGGTATATGCGTGCAAGCCCGAGATAATCGAACTGCTCCACAAATTCTTGTCGCAAAAGTCCCAGGCTCGGCGACGCTTTCTTGATTTCCGCAATCAAGGCCGGACTGGCGGGAGGCCTTGTCGCATCCAAGGTGACGGCAAACCCAAGAGTCGGCGGGGCATCCCGGATCGCCGCCTTGAGACTGGCCAGATAGGAACGGCTCTGTTTGTGCCGGAGTTCGGCTCGCTTATGTTCAAGGATGCGATCGAGAATCATGAGTCAATCATGCTTCCTGGTAAACGCAATGAGTCGATCAAGTTTCTCTGCGGCGGCCCCGGAGTCGATCGTTTGTTGTGCAAGACGAAATCCGTCCTTGAGTGTTTTAGCCTTTTGGCCTACGACCATCGCAGGCGCGGCGTTCAGACACACGATATCCCGTCTCGGGCCCTTCCGGCCTTGGAGAATCTCTTTCGTCGTCCGTGCGTTTTCCTCGGGCGAGCCTCCGACGAATTCTTTTCGCGCCGTACGCCGGATCTCGAACTCCTCCGGCGCGACGAAATAACTCGACACCACGCCGCCCTTCCCCTCCGCTATTCTCGTCCGGCTCGACAAGGTGATCTCATCCAGGCCATCCAATCCGTGAATCACGAAACAATGTTGCGATCCGAGTTCCAAGAGCACACGCCCGAGGATGTCCGTCCACTTCACATCATAGACTCCAAGCACTTGGTGCGTGGCGCCGGCAGGATTCGCCAGCGGGCCAAGCACGTTGAGAAGGGTCCGGATTCCCATCTCGTGTCGGACCCCGGCACATTGTTTCATTGCGCCGTGATAGAGCGGGGCGAACAAGAATCCGATACCGACTTCGTCGATGCAATCGGCTACCCGTCTCGGCTCCAGGTCGATCTTCACACCGAGCGTGCTCAGCACATCCGCGCTGCCGGATCGAGAGGACACGGAACAATTCCCGTGTTTGGCCACGGTAATGCCGGCCCCGGCGACCACGAATGCCGCGGTCGTGGATATATTAAACGTATCGGCACCATCCCCGCCCGTGCCGCAGGTATCGACAACGATCGATGACCCGACCCTGATTCGCATCGCTCGTGATCGCATGGCGCTGACCGAACCGACGACTTCAGCGACTGTTTCACCTTTTTGCCTAAGTCCCATGAGATAGGCGGCCATCTGAGCCGAAGTTACAGCTCCGTCCATAATCTCCAGCATGACCGTCTCGGCTTCCTGCGCGGAAAGGTCGATTCGGTCGGCCAATTTGGCAAGCGCTTCTTTGATCATGCTCTTAGCAAAGTAGGCTTGTTGCAGAATGCTCAAAAAGGATGTTTGTTTTCACCCGCCCACCCCTGCGCGCCAGACGCGCATGACCCGGATAAGGCCGCAGGGAGGCGCACAGCGTCGCGAATAAGCGACGCCACGCTTGTGAACGCCGCCGAGATGGCGAAGCGGCAGTGTCGTGCGAGAACGAAGCCGGCGGACTTTTTCAGCATTCTGCTAGAGTTTCAAGAAGTTTCGGAGCAGATCTTTTCCGACGGCCGTCAGGATCGATTCCGGATGGAATTGGACGCCTTCGACACCAAGCGTTTTGTGGCGGAGCCCCATGATTTCACCCTCGGCCGTTTCGGCGGAAATCTCGCAACAATCCGGAAGATTGACCCGCTTCACGATGAGAGAATGATAGCGCGTCGCCTCAAACGGATTGGGTAGCGAATGAAAGAGGGTCTTGCCGTCGTGCTGGATCTGCGACGTCTTCCCATGCATCAGGCGGGGAGCTCGGACGACTTCTCCTCCGTACGCGACGGCCATCGATTGATGTCCCAGACAGACGCCGAGAATGGGCAGCTTCCCTCCGAACCGACGAATCGCATCGACCGAAATACCGGCCTCTCTTGGCGTGCATGGTCCCGGTGAAATCACAAGACGGCTCGGATGCAACTCCTCGATCTGGTCGAGCGTAATCTTATCGTTTCGATAGACTTGTACATCCTCGCCCAATTCTCCGAGATATTGGACAAGGTTGTAGGTAAAGGAGTCGTAGTTATCGATGACCAGCAGCATGGCAAGAAATGGACGATGGTTAATGGTTCATGACGGAAACGAGAACGCTCTTGTGCCTCTTCACCCCATTAACCATGAATCATGAACCATTCCCTATTCTAATCCCTGTTCCGCCAGTTCGATCGCCTTCATCATGGCGCGGGATTTGTTGCACGTTTCTTCGTACTCATGTTCCGGATTCGAGTCGGCGACGATGCCGGCGCCGGCCTGGATGAAAGCACGGCGGCGTGTCACAACGACCGTACGGATATTGATGCACATGTCCATATTACCCGAAAACCCGATGTAGCCGACGGCACCGGCGTAGGGCCCGCGTCTAGTCGGCTCAAGTTCCTCGATGATTTCCATGGCTCTGATTTTTGGGGCACCGGACACGGTCCCGGCCGGAAAGCACGCCTTCAGCACATCATACACCGTCTTGTTCGGACACAGCTTGCCGGTGACATTGGAGACCATATGCATAACGTGCGAGTACCGCTCGACATCCATCAACGACTCGACGTGGACGGATCCCCCTTCAGCCACACGACCGACATCATTGCGCCCAAGATCCACCAGCATAATATGCTCGGCCCGTTCCTTGGCATCGGCAAGAAGACGGCGCTCCAATTCCGCATCTTCATCCGTCGTCGCGCCGCGCCGTCTGGTCCCGGCAATCGGACGTACTGAAACAAGTCCATCCTCACATCGCACAAGAATTTCAGGAGACGAGCCCACGAGTTCAACCCCTGCAATCCGGAGGTAATACATGTACGGCGAAGGATTCACGAGGCGCAAGGCCCGATAGAGTTGAAACGGAGGGGTCTGGAGATTCGTTTCCCACCGCTGCGACAGGACACATTGAAAGATATCTCCAGCCTTGATGTATTCCTGGGCACGAGAAACGATCTTCTCAAAGTCCGCCTTGCTCATGTTGGCTGTGAAACGAATCGGCGATCGTCTACGTCTTGGCTTCACACGCCGAAGTGGTCGACGGATTCTAGTAATCATCGCTTCAATCCTGCCTGTTGCGTCACGATAGGCCGAACGAATATCTCGTTCCGACGGAGACTTCACATGGGCATTGGCGACGACCTTGATCTTCTGCGACACGTTGTCAAAAATGAGCAGTGTCTCGGTCAAGAGAAAGGCAAAGTCCGGAATATCGAGGTGCTCCTTCCTTCGAAAGGGAAGATCCTCGAACGTCCGCACCATGTCGTAGCCAAGGTAACCCACGGCTCCACCTACGAAACGGGGCAGATCCGGGACGGTGACGGGGCGATACGTCTCCAAGATCTCCCGCAGACGGTCCAGCGGCGCACCTCGGCTAGGGATCCGCCGACGATCCGACCCTTTCTTCACACAAAGATCGCCACGATCCTCGTAGATGACGAGCGGAGATCCACTTCCAAGAAAAGAATATCTGGCCCACTTTTCTCCGCCCTGAATACTCTCCAGCAGGTAGGCCGAGGGACCGTGATCAATCTTGGCAAAAGCCGAGACCGGCGTATCGTGGTCCGCCAGGATTTCACGGAACAACGGAATGAGATTGCCCTGTTTTGCGTAGGAGCGAAACTCATCCAGAGTGAGCGAATAGGTTGCGGCCTGCATGTCGTTCGGCTTACTCCGCTCCCACCAGAAGCTTCTGCCCGATCTCGACGATATCATCCGGCAGCTTATTCAGTTTCTTCAATTTATCGACCTCAATTCCATACCGCCTACCGATGCTGAAGAGAGTCTCTCCAGGCTTCACAACGTGCACCGTTCCCTCCGGTACCTTAGAAGGCGGCTCCGTCACAGCCACCATACCCTTGTCCGAATGATTGCCTCCGCTGCGACTGCCGGAAGCAGGTTTCGGCAATTCGGCTTTTTTCGGTCTGACGGAAGGAGAATGACCCTTCCGCTGCATATCCTCCAATGCCTTTCGTTCCAGCACGGTCGCTTCCCTGATCGCTTCCGCCTCTTCTTGGAGGCGCCCCATCTGCTCTCGTGCCACTTGCACTTGTGCAGACAATTCACGATTCCTCGCCTCAAATTCAGCCAGTTCCGCTTTGGTATGCCTGATTTCGCTGTCCAGCTCAGCCGTTCGTTTTTCTTCTTGAGCCAGCAGGCGCTGAAAATTCAGGCTTCTCGCTTTTTCCGCATTGTATTTTTCCTCTAACACGACACACCCGCTCACCAACAAACCGCTACAGAGCAGTATTCCTAAGAAAATGATTCTCCGCGCGCTCTCACAGACCTGCTGCTCTCCCTTCTGCATACATCCTCCTTTGCCGGGGCTTTCTGGCGACTTCAGAACTGCGAAGAGACGCTTAGAATAGTGGCCACTGATGCGAAAGTCAAAGCGGAGCCGGTCTGTCCGGTTTGACCGTTTCGCGGCCCTATGCTACCGTCAGCACGGTTCGGATCTCTTTCCCTTTCCATGTCGAACGCCATCTTCCATGACACCCTAGAGGTAATCGTCCAAGCTTCACCTCGTTGAGAGCAACGATGCGACAGGATTCCCTCTATGGTGACTCTCCGTCCTCCTCGAAGGTCACTCGCTCCGAGCAAGAGCGACTCGCTCAACTCAAGAGTCAAATCAGGCATCACGACTACCTCTATTATGTCAAGGACCGCCCCGAGATTTCCGACGGGGAATATGATCGATTGTTCCGAGAATTGGTAGAACTCGAACGGGCGTATCCTGAGCTGGTCACATCGGATTCTCCAACCCAGCGCGTCGGTGCCCCCCCTCTGAGCGAACTGGGCAAGGTACAGCACGAACGGCCCATGTTGAGCCTTGATTCGTTGGTGAGTCCCGAGGAGGTCCTGGCCTTCGACCAGCGAATGAAACGGGAGCTGGGCACGGATCAAGTCGAGTACACAGTCGAGCCAAAATTCGACGGTCTGTCGATTGAAATGGTCTACGACCGTGGGACGTTTGTTCGTGGTTCAACCCGTGGTGATGGAAATGTCGGCGAGGATATCACCATTAATCTCCGCACGATTCGATCGTTACCGCTACAGTTGCAGACCGGTGCTTACCCCGATCATCTGGCCGTGCGGGGAGAAGTATACATGCGCCTCTCCGACTTTCACGCGCTCAACCGCCGAATGACGGAACGAGGGGGCGACGTTTTCGCAAACCCGCGCAACGCCGCCGCCGGTTCTCTTCGGCAACTTGATTCGCAAATTACCGCCTCTCGCCCGCTTGTCGTCACGTGCTACGAAGTGATGGCGATGACCGGAACCCCTCCTCCGTCACACTGGGCTGAACTGGAGATGTTGGCTCTATGCGGACTTCCGGTCCCTCATCTTCGCCGACGATGCGAAACCATCGACCAGGTCTTGACATTTCACCGGGAAACGGAGAGCCGGCGCGATAATCTCCCTTATGAGATTGATGGGGTAGTGGTGAAAGTCGATCGCGTGGATTGGCAAGCTCGACTGGGAACGAAATCCAGAAGTCCTCGTTGGGCCATCGCATTCAA
Organism: Nitrospira sp.; assembly: GCA_030123625.1. NCBI lineage: Bacteria > Pseudomonadati > Nitrospirota > Nitrospiria > Nitrospirales > Nitrospiraceae > Nitrospira > Nitrospira sp. The sequence goes on along the minus strand of CP126121.1, from coordinate 2,793,632 downwards.
ATTTCCTCCTCGGAAGGAAATTACGGAGGTACAGGACATTGCCATCTCCGTCGGCCGAACCGGAACCTTGACCCCTCTCGCCCTACTGAAGCCGGTGGAAGTGGGCGGAGTCACCATCAGCCGAGCAACCCTCCACAATGCCGACGAGGTGGCAAGAAAGGACATCCGCATAGGCGATACGGTTCGGGTCGAGCGCGCAGGGGATGTCATTCCGGCGATCGCTGAACGCATTCCCATCTCGAATGCGGTCAGGTCGGAACCTTTCCAAATGCCGCATCACTGTCCGATATGCGGTTCTGCCGTGGCGAGAGAAGGTGCCTACTTCTACTGCACAGGCCAAGCGGCCTGTCCGGCCCAACTGAAAGGCGCGATTGAACACTTTGCGTCGAAAGCCGCTCTCAATATCGACGGGCTGGGTAAGAAAACGGTTTCACAATTAATCGACCACGGACTTGTGAAGAATCTATCCGACCTTTACCGGCTAAGGCCTGAACAACTTCTTGAGCTCGAGGGATTCGCGGAACGATCCTCAACCCTTCTCCTTGACGCCATCGCTCGAAGCAAAACGGTGCCTCTCAACCGATTTTTGATGGGTCTGGGAATCCGCCAAGTCGGGCAGCACATTGCTAAAGTGCTCGCGAAAGAGTTCGGTTCTCTCGATGCCATCATGTCGGCTGACCGCGAACGTTTTCAGAAAGTCAGGGAGATTGGTCCCGAAATCGCTGAGAGTTTGGTCTCCTACTTCCAAGAAAGCTCGAACCGACAGGTCGTCGATCAACTGCTTAAACTAGGCTTTTCAATCGTAGGCACCTCACCTCAGAGCGGGGCAGCTTTGCCCTTCTTAGGAAAGAGCTTCGTGTTTACCGGTGGCTTGGTGAGACTGACGAGGGATGAGGCCAAGGCGTTGGTCGAACGGTTAGGCGGCACGGTGTCATCCAGTGTCAGCAAGAAGACAGACTATGTCGTAACCGGCACAGATCCCGGCTCCAAACTCGATCAGGCTCAGAAATTAGGGGTGACGGTCCTCGACGAAAAGGCTTTTCTAGACCTGGTAGAGCAACAGAAGGAAGGCTAGTCACACCGAGGCTTCGACCGGAACAGGGACTTTTTCGTCCTTGAAAATTTGCACGCTTCGTATCGAGCGAGGATCCGCCTCATGGACCACCAGACGACAATTCTCTATGCGGAGTTCTTCTCCTGCCTGAGGAATGCGTCCGAGGTTTTCCTGGATCAACCCTCCGATAGTCAAGGCTTCATCCCCGAGCTCGACCTTTAGGAAATCGTTCACCTTTCGAACTTCCGTCCGCCCGTGGACCAGGATTTGGTTCTTTCCGATGCGTTTGATGAGTTCTTCAGTAATATCCGTTTCATCGACGATCTCGCCTACGACTTCCTCGAGAAGGTCTTCGAGTGTCACCAACCCCATGACGCCACCGAATTCATTGACGACGACTCCCATATGCCGCTTTTCCTGCTGGAACTGCTTCATCAAATCATCCGCCGTTTTGCCGGCCGGGACGAAAAGCGGAGGATGGGCGATATCCTGAAGACGCAAATCAGTCCTTCCTTTGGCCAACTCGGTCAGCGCCTTCGTCTTGTAGAGAATCCCCGTTATGTTATCGAGCATCCCATCATAAAGCGGAATTCTGGAATACTTAGAATTATAGAGCAGCTCCTGTGCCTCCTTGAGCCGAAGGTTCCCGTCGAGAGAAAACACATAGATGCGCGGTGTCATCGCATCTTCCGCCGTAATATCCTTCAACTGGAACACATTCTTTATCATTTTCACTTCTTCAGATTCGATCTCGCCGGCTTTTCCTCCCTGGTCCAGCATGATCTTCAGCTCTTCCTCCGTTACCAAGGGATGAGTCAGTCCCTTTCCACCCGTTAAACTGTAGATCAGAGGGACAATCAGGAAAAGGATCGGCTGCAACATGACTTGAACCCAGTAAACCGGGTAAGCGAGGTTCAGAGTAACAGGCACAGAAAATTTAGCAGCCAAGGTCTTTGGGACCACGTCTACGGATACTAAGAGAACAAAGGTCAGAATACCGACCATAACTGCGATGGCTTCTTCGAAAATGCTCTTCTCCCCATAGGCATTCAACGTGATAAAGGTGGCGAACATCGGAATTGCCGTGCTGACCAGACGATCTCCCACCAGAATAGTCGAAAAGAGCTTCTGGGGGTCGCTTCTCAGTTGAAGGGCTTTTTCAGCTCGTTTGCTTCCGTTTTGCGCCAATGCTCTCAGTCGTGTTTCGTTGACCGAGAAGAAGCCGATTTCGGCTGTAGAAATAATAGCGGATAACCCTATCAATCCTAAAAGGATGAGGATGTCCATCGCAGTCGTATATTAGGGACGCTGGACCAGTATGGCTGGCCTAATGAGAAGCCGGGCGTCTCCCAGAGGATACCTCTTGGTCCACCCTTCAGAAGATTGTAAGATTAGAATAACTGGACCGCTCAGAATAGAGTTCACAGTTGATACATCTATCACAAGGATCAAACACAAGCAAGCAATCTAAAAAATGTTGCTTTAAAATCAAGTAGTTCCAAATGCTCCACCGGGGTAGCCCCTCTCCCTTCAGTATTTAGCCATCATCCCGAACAACAAACGATTGGAGGCTAAATGTATGATCGAGACGTACCGCAGCAACCTGAGCTTCCGGTTCGGTCAAGAATCGACCGATTTGGACTCGGTAACGGCGCCCTTCCGCGAGATCTACCTGAATGATACGTCCATCGGGGAACTCTCGTTGGACTTGTGCAAACAGCGCCCTAGCATTCTGAAGGTCCGCAAAGGCACCGACTTGGACCCGTAATATTCCCATCCCTTCGGGTCTAGAATTATAGCCAACCACTCGAAGTTCGACCTGATCGGTTCCGTTGCCGACCATCCCAAGCGCCTGAGCGCCGGCCAACGAAAGGTCCAAAATTCGCCCTCTCGCGAACGGCCCTCGATCAGTAATTCTGACCGTAATATGGCGACCCGAAGTCAACGAATGAACAACTGCAACAGACCCAAGCGGCAGCGTCCGATGGGCAGCCGTCAGTTTGTACATGTCGTACCGCTCTCCGTTAGCTGTCTTGTTCCCATGAAAACCAGGGCCATACCATGAGGCCATCCCTCGTTCTACAAATCCAATGGGGTACCCGGGGAAGCGGTCAATAGGGGGAGCTGTAGTGCAGCCTTGGTAGAGAAGGGCACCCAATCCGATCACAATTATGAGCAGCGGGGTAGGTTTCGTGAGCGGCATCGGCCGCATCGATCAAAACTCATCGAGGGACTGATTGCGTAGAATGGCCAATGCTTTGTCGGTGTTGGAAACGGTCAGAACGACGATCGCCCGCTTCCCCTCCCGTGAAGGCGTGCAATAGCCGCACTTGATGTTGATCCGACTCTTCATCAAGGTATCTGCCACCTTTCTTAACGCACCAGGCTTATTTTCGAGACTTAACAGGAGCGCGGTTTCTTCGCCGAACTTAATCTTCGCCGCCTTAAGGGCCGCGCGAGCACTTTCCAGATCCGCGACCAACAGACGCAACTTGCCCGTTCCCATCACTTCCGGAGCGGAAAAAGCCTTGATATTGACCCCGGCTTCACCGAGAACCGCCGTCACTCTGGCAAGGGCGCCCGGCTTACTCTGACCGCTGATGACAAGCTGCGTCGTAGTCGGCATATCAGTACTCCTTGTGTCTGTCCGGCGTCAAAACTTTTTTCGCCGTGCTGAGCGAGCGGCTCGCAACGGAGACCAAGACCCGTAATGATGAACGATGATGCGAGAGGACGCCGGTCCCACACAACGTTTTCGAGCCCGTAACCGTAACGAAAATAAGACTTGGGCACCCGATCGAATCCGCAGGAACCGCCGCTTGCTGCACCAGTGACACGATAACGGCCGCTTGCTTTGCATCCTCAATCTCCTCTTATGAACAGCATTATGAACATCCACTCGTCGCGCCGCACGTCACACATTTGAGACAGGTGCCGTTGCGGACCATCGTGAATTGCTTGCATTCTTGGCAGGGGTCGCCTTCGTAGCCTTTCACTTTGGCCTCTTTAGCGCTTTGAACCTCCCTCAGTGTGAGCGTTTCACGCATGATTTCCACTTGTCGGGAAACACCGTGTCCGTTTCCGTGACCATTTCTTTTTCCGCCGTTCCGTCGGATGGGAAGATGTTCCGTAATCACGGACGATTGAGCCAGTGCATCGAGGTCCGCTTCTTCATCGAAGCATTCGGGATCTCTATTGTCTTTTTTCACGGAGTCCATACGTAGATCTTCTTCCTTCACCTGCGCGAGATCATACCGATCGAGATATGTCACGGCCAATTCACGGAAGATGTAATCGATGATCGAGGTGGACATTTTGATTCGATCGTTCAATTTGACGGGGCCGTTCGGCTCAAACCGGGTAAAGACAAACGCCTCGACGAATTCTTCCAGCGGCACGCCGTGCTGAAGTCCAAGAGAGATCGCGATCGCAAAACAATTCATGAGGCTCCTGAACGCCGCCCCTTCCTTGTGCATGTCCAAAAAGATTTCCCCGACCGTCCCGTCCTCGTATTCACCGGTGCGCAGGTAGAGCTTATGTCCCCCGATAATTGCCTTTTGGGTGTATCCGCTTCGTCGACCCGGCAGCGGGCGACGCTTGGCAAGGTATCGAACGAGCACCCGTTCGGTGACTTTCTCCGCCAGCTCCATCACGCCGGTGGTTGCCTCCACGGCCTTTCCACTGTCCGTCGAAGCACTCAATGGCTGACTCAGCTTGGACCCGTCACGATACAGTGCGACCGCTTTGACCATGCTCTTCCAAGCCAGCAAATAGGCGGCCTTGACGTCTTCGAGCGTGGCATCGGCCGGCATGTTGATGGTCTTGCTGATCGCGCCGCTGATGAACGGCTGTGCCGCGGCCATCATGCGGATATGCGCATCGACGGCGATGGAGCGTTGTCCGATTCGACCGCACCGATTGGCACAGTCGAATACCGCGAGATGTTCGGCCTTCAAATGCGGCGCGCCTTCCACCGTCATCGTCCCGCAACAAAAATCGTTGGCGGCAGCGATTTCTTCTTGCGTAAACCCGAGCGTCTTCAGCATGTTGAAATTCGTTTCATTCAGTTGGGCTTCGGTCAAGCCAAGCTTTTCTATGCAGAATGCGTCTCCCAGCGTAAACTTATTGAAGGCGAACTGAATTTCGAACGCTTGCCCCAAATTGCTCTCCAAACGACCCAGGGCTGCATCGTCGAATCCCTTTTGACGCAACGTGTCGTGATTGATGAACGGCGCGCCCTTGAGCGTCTGGGCACCGACACAGTAACGGACGATATCCTGTGTTTGTTGGTCCGTATAGCCGAGGTTGGCCAGCGCAACCGGCAAGCTTTGATTGATGATCTTGAAGTACCCTCCACCGGCCAATTTCTTAAACTTCACCAACGCAAAGTCCGGCTCAATTCCCGTGGTATCACAGTCCATGACCAACCCAATTGTGCCGGTCGGAGCGATGACGGTCACTTGTGCATTGCGATACCCGTACGCCGTCCCTAATTCAAGCGCATGGTCCCAGGCTCGTCTGGCAGCGAGGAGCATGTCGGGAGGACAATGCTCGGGTCTGATTCCTGCCGGAGCGATCGTAAGACCTTCATATTCCCCATGAGGCACCTGGTACGCAGCCCGACGGTGATTACGGATGACCCGCAGCATGTGCTCTCGATTTTTTGCATACCCCGGGAAGGGCGACAATTCGGCAGCCATTTCAGCCGACGTCCCGTACGCTTCCCCGGTCATGATGGCCGTGATGGCTCCACAAATCGCCAGGGCCTTGGGCGAATCATAAGGGATTCCTTGCCGCATGAGCACGGTCCCCAAATTCGCATAACCTAACCCGAGCGTCCGGAACTGATAGCTCTTTTCAGCGATGGAGCGGCTCGGGAAGGAGGCCATCAACACGCTGATCTCCAACGCGATTGTCCACAACCGAACGGCATGGCGGAAATGCTCCAGTTCGAACTGCCCGTCTGCGGTGTAAAATTTTGTGAGATTGAGAGAGGCGAGATTACAAGCCGTATCATCCAAAAACATGTATTCGGAACAGGGGTTCGATGCGTTGATGCGGCCGTCCTCCGGGCACGTATGCCACTCATTGATGATGGTATCGTACTGAGTCCCCGGATCGGCACAAATCCAGGCCGCCCAAGCGATCCGGTCCCACAGCTCCCGCGCCTTGACGGTCTTACAGACTTTCCCGTTCGTTCGGCGTTTGAGATGCCAATCGCCGTCTGTTTCGAGCGCGGCAAAAAACTCATTGGGAATCCTGACGCTGTTGTTGGAGTTTTGGCCGGAGACGGTCTGGTAGGCCTTACCGTCCCAATTCGTGTCATACTCGTGAAACACAAAGTGCGTGAAGCCTTGCTGCGCATAGGAAAACATTCGTTGAATATACGCCTCGGGCACCATATCCCGACGGGCCAATGTCAGGGCCTCACGCAGGAGCGAATTGGTCTTCGGATCGAGATCCAGCCTGAGCGCGCCCTGGCCATCGACCGTATGACAAGCTTTCAGCACGGCATTGAGGCGCTGGGCACAAATCTTTGAGCCCGTCACCATCGCCGCAACTTTTTGTTCCTCGATGACTTTCCAATCGATGAATTCTTCGATATCCGGATGATCGAGGTCCAAACAGACCATCTTGGCGGCACGGCGCGTCGTCCCTCCGGACTTGATCGCTCCGGCGGCTCGATCCCCGATTTTCAGGAAGGACATAAGACCTGAAGACCTCCCGCCGCCGGAGAGCCCTTCGCCATCCCCACGCAGTTTCGAAAAATTAGTCCCGGTCCCGGAGCCGTATTTGAACAACCGCGCCTCCCGAACCCACAGATCCATGATCCCGTTTTCATTCACCAAATCATCCTCGATTGATTGAATGAAACAGGCATGAGGCTGAGGATGTTCGAAGGCATTGGTGGCTTTCAGAACTTCGCGAGTCTGGGGGTCGACATAATAATGCCCTTGTGCAGGTCCCGATAACCCATAGGCATAATGAAGGCCCGTATTGAACCACTGAGGAGAGTTCGGCGCGGCCATCTGGTTCGCCAACATGCAGCACATTTCATCATGAAAAGACTCGGCATCTTCCTGCGTCTTGAAATACCCATAGGACTTGCCCCAATGAGTCCAACACCCGGCCATGCGCTCGAAGACTTGACGAGCGTCTCGCTCGCCGCCCAACACCGGCTTGCCATCGAAACCGATGATCGGCTGCCCATTCTGATCCCGCTGCGGAACTCCGGCCTTCCGAAAATATTTCTGGGCCAATATGTCGACGGCAAGCTGAGACCATGCCTCCGGGACGTCGATATTTTCGAGTTTAAATACGCTGGACCCGTCGGGATTCCGAATCTCCGACGAACGCTTCACAAACGTGATCCCCTCGTAGGGATTCTGCCCGCGACGGGTAAATCTTCGATCAATTTTCACGGTAGACCTCCTAAGAGAGGAAAAGAACTGTGACCATGCTTTGATTTAGATGCCATCATGGTACGTAGAACTCGTTTAACTTCAATGGATAGCTACATATAGCTATCATGAATTTTTGTCAACACCAAGTATTGTGGATCTTTGGGAAATGAGAGGAAAGGCTGTGAATAGTCGCAATGCGAATCTCATAGCCGATTTTAGTCGCTTATCAATGAGGTTATCCACAGAAATAACCGGTGAATTGGGGGGCCCTCCAAATTACCCTGGCCCTTTTTCTTTTTAGAAGGCCATTCGTCCGATCTTCAGCGTCGCTTCCTCGACACCTTGAACGGGAATGAACCGACCACCGAGACCGAGAACGATGACTTTCGTATCCGCCACCTCTGTTTCATACCGGCTCGCAATTCCCCAGTTCTGTCGCGCGGTATTCGGCCTCACGATGGATTCGAGAAGCTTCCTACTTTGCGACTGAAACACCTGCCGAATAAATTGTTGTTCTCGCGCCGGTGTACCCCGGTCCATTCGGTCTATCGCTTTGCTCAATTCTTGTTCGACGAAACGCAAATAGTCTTCCATGGTCGGATTCGATAAAACCAGGCCGATCGCACACGCAAGCGCAACAACGACCACGCTTAAACGAAGAAGACTCATGGTTTCCTCAGAATTTTGCTCTCACTCTGATAAGCCGATAGAAACGGCCTGATTCGACAAATAATTGTCGACCCAATTGGCTTAGCCCAAAATCAGTCACATAGTCTCCGCTGCCCATCCTGATGCTCTTCGTGTTCTTCCTTCAATGACGATTGCCTCATAACCGTTCGGAAACCGGCGAGACTGTTGACTCTGTGAGAGGCGTGCGAACGACCGTCTTCTGTTCTGGCTCGAGAAAACGCCGGACTCGCCAAACCGCCCAAAGACCCGGCAACGCTACCACCACGGTCAAGATAAAAAACTGCGTCCATCCGACAAGAGCCACGACGTCCGCCGATGGGCGGCCAGCAAATACCCTTCCCAACGCCTCTAATGAAGAGAGCAGCGCGAACTGAGTCGCCGTATAGCGAGGATCGCAGAGCGACATGACTAGTGCCACAAATGCCGCCGTGCCCATGCCCCCCGTCACATTTTCGATCACAACCGCAGCCGTCAGCATCCCCGAACTCTTGCCGATCAACGACAGTACGACGAATCCCAAATTTGAAACAGCCTGCAAGACACCGAAGATCAGCAGCGACCGCACAAGTCGGGACCTGGCCATCAAGAGTCCGCCGACAAAGGCCCCGAGCAATGTGGCAAAAACCCCTAGTCCCTTCACAGTGCCTACCTCTGTCGCAGAAAAGCCCAACCCTCCGATTAGAAAAGCCGTCTGGAGCGCCGACGCAAAGGCATCTCCAAGTTTGTAGAGGACGATCACAGCCAAGAACCCTAATGCTTGAGGCCGTGTAAAGAACTCCGCCAGCGGTGCACCAACTGCTTCACGCAGACTTTTGGGAGCATTGGCGACGAACGTCGGATCAGGGCTGACCAAAGTGATAACCACCCCCGCGACCATGACGGCTGCCATTGCCAGATAGGTCATCTGCCAGCCGACATAATCGGCGAGCGCCAATGCGCCGGCCCCGGAGGCCAAGAGGGCGATTCGATAGCCATTGACCCACACAGCCGCGCCCAATCCCCGCTCGTGAGGGTGGAGTGTATCCGTTCGATAGGCGTCGAAAACAATGTCCAGAGACGCAGCAAGAAATGCGACTAACAGGGCATAGGCCGCGAGCCATCCAGGGTGAAGCTTTGGATTGGTCACGGCCATGAGCGCCAGGCCGACCGCTACACAGAGTTGCGTCATGACCATCCAGCCGCGACGCCGCCCCAACCAGGGCGGAACCACTCGATCCATCACGGGAGCCCAGAGGAACTTGAGCGTATAGGGAAGGCCGACCATCGTGAAAATGCCGATGGTCTTGAGGTCGACTCCTTCCACCGTAAGCCAGGCCTGTAAGGTCCCGGACGTGAGCGCAAGGGGGAGGCCGGACACAAAGCCCAACGGTAACATCACGAAGATGCGTCGATTCATGAGGCTGGCGAGATCGAAAGCCCCTTGTTTCACAGAGACTCTTTCATACGGACGTGAGTCCAATCAGCAAGTCTTGCACCATAGGTAGAGCGATCTCCCGCTGCACGTCAGAATACCATCGCCTCCGAGGGCTGTTCAGCAGAATCACAAAACATGCGGGAGTGGCGTCACGAGCCGGCGCAGAAACTAACAGGGTTGTCCGTTGAACAGACAGGGCTTGTATCGCGAGATGTCGAAGTCGGTATTTTCCTGGTAGACCTTTTCGTTGCCGTTGACCCCGTCCTGCTCCGGGTCGTTCCACATGATGTGGTTCCACCAATAGAACAGCGGTTGCGCCTCGGTCTGGTAGATGGGATTGCCATAGGTACTGCGAGAATATTCCTGAACCAGCCTGGCCGTGACATAGTCGACTTTGCCGTTCCCGCTGAGGGAATACAGCATAATAAAGAGCCGAGTCTCATGGTCATACAGCTCATCGACACGCGTATTGAGATCGGGCTCAGCGGGAAGCGCATCTCCGCTCCAACCGGTCACAGGATGATTCCAGAACAAGCAGGTAAAAACAAACAAGAGAATGGGCATAGGCATAACCTTCACGCTCACCACGATGGCTAGAATTCGATCCGCATCTTTCTGCAAGTACCGGGCAATGGCCTTGACCATTGACCTCAATGCAACCTTGCCGGAATACGCATGCCCTCCCTATAATGCCAATGCCATGGCGACGACCCGTGCATCTCTACATACGCTCGGCTGCCGGCTGAATCAAGCCGAAACCTCAATCCTTGGGGAAGGACTTAGGCGCAAGGGATTTGAGCTTGTCGAGTTCGGCCAACCGACCGACCTCCTTGTGCTCAATACCTGTGCCGTGACCGATGACGCGGAGCGGACGTCGCGCTATGTGATCCGAAAGACTCTGAAACACTCCCCCCATGCTTTTGTCGCCGTAACAGGGTGCTATGCCCAGACGGGAATGGAGAGCCTCAAGCAACAGGCCGGGATCGATCTTATCGTAGGTCACCAATTCAAGCTCGACCTGCCGGCTTATCTTCCTCCAGCCCACGCGCTACGGAAACGATCCATCGCGGAAGTTCAACATACGAAAACGATTGTGCGCGGAAACTTCGATCTGCCGCACTTCGCAGAATCGGACTCCACCCGTGCATTGCTCAAAGTACAGGACGGCTGCAGCGCGATGTGCAGCTTCTGCATTATTCCGTTTGCGCGAGGCCATGAGCGAAGCAGAACTTTTGATGACATCCAGCGTGAAGTTGAAGTCTTAGCCGCTCGAGGATACCGGGAAGTCGTGCTGACCGGAGTGAACATCGGGCAGTATGCGTATCAGGGTCGTGACTTTTGTTCGTTGCTTCGTTGGCTCGATCAAGCGGCCGACTTCGAACGCATCCGCATCTCTTCAATCGAACCCACAACGGTCGGCGAAGAATTGCTTGATCTGCTCGCCTCATCGAAGAAACTCTGTCCCTATCTTCACATCCCCTTGCAAAGCGGGGACGATCAGATTTTGCAGGCCATGAATCGACGCCATACGATCAAGAGCTATATCAAACTGATCGAAAGGGCTCTCGTAACCATTCCCGACCTCGGCCTTGGAACTGATCTCTTGGTAGGATTTCCCGGGGAGAGTGAGGCCGCGTTTCAGAATACGCTGGCTGTCACCACCGATCTTCCATTTTCCTATCTGCACGTATTTCCGTACTCCCCTCGCCCTGGGACGGCTGCAATGCGCCTGAAGCAGCGGGTCCCGTCGGCGGCGGTGAAGAAACGAGCCGATCTTCTCCTGGCTCTCGACCGAGCCAAGCGACTCGCCTTTCACAACAAACAAATCGGCAAAACGGTCTCGGTCCTTTTTGAAGCCGGGACTCGCGACGCCTATCGCTTCGGCACGACTCCGAACTTCACACGAGTGGGCATCACAGACTCCGGAGATTTCCAGAATCGGATCCTGCCGGTCACGATCACGGCGGCAACTGACCGCTGTGCTTTTGGCCATGTCGCCTCGGCGCATCCCACGCCTTCTGCAATAATGGCGGTGATATGAGAGTGAAACCCTTTCCTCAAGTTCACATTGAAACATTCGGCTGTCAGATGAACGAGTCCGACAGCGAACTCGTTCGCTCGATGCTGAAGCAAGAAGGGTTTGTTTTTACAGAGGACCGTGAACGGGCCGACGTCGTATTGGTCAACACTTGCGCCATCAGAGAGAATGCGCACAATAAGATCTACGCCCATCTCTCTGAGTTGAGAACACTGAAAAAACAACGCCAACTTGTCGTCGGAGTCCTCGGCTGTATGGCCCAGAATCTGAAAAACGCGCTGGCAGAAAAAGAACCGCTCATCGATGTGTTGGCCGGCCCGGATGCGTACCGTCAACTTCCGTCGTTGCTGACGACTGCGCTCGAATCCCAAGAACAGGGCCTCTCCCAAAAAGGGTTTGCCCTCGATCTGTCGGAGTATGAAACCTATGAAGGGATCATGCCGGACCGCGACAGCGGGGTAAACGCGTGGATTACCGTGATGCGAGGCTGCGATAATTTCTGCTCCTTCTGTGTCGTCCCTTATACCAGGGGGCGTGAACGGTCGCGTGATCCGAAGTCCATTCTGCTTGAAGCTCGCGACGCGTCCGCCCGCGGGTTCAGGCAAATCACGTTGCTCGGTCAGAACGTCAATTCGTACCGCTATGAAGAATGGGACTTCGCCAGACTGATCACCGCCGTGGCGGATACAGCAGGGATCGATCGAGTCCGGTTTACCTCTCCGCACCCTAAGGACTTTCCCGCCGCACTCATCGAAGCCATTGCCACACACCCCAGAGTCTGCAAACACATTCACCTTCCTCTTCAGGCAGGGAGCGATCGCATTCTCGAACTGATGGGACGAACCTATACGGGAGCAGAGTATTTGGCGCTTGTTGATCGTATTAGGAACACCATCCCCGGTGTAGTCCTCACCACGGATATTATTTGCGGTTTTTGTTCCGAGTCGGATGAGGACTTTCTGACCACTTCGCGTATGGTGGAACAGGTACAATTCGACTCAGCCTATATCTTCAAATACTCGGAGCGAAAGCATACGATCGCGGCGAGAAAGTATGCCGACGATGTCCCTGATCGAGTCAAGGGCATGCGCGTCGCCCAACTCGTCGAAATTCAACGTCGCATCACCTTGGAACGCAACCGCCGATACGTCGGAAAAAACATGGAAATCCTGATCGAAGGTGACGCGACTCGGTCATCAACTCAGGCAATGGGAAAAACCGACGGAAATATCACGGTGGTCTGGGATAAAAGCACCGGCCACTTTGAACCAGGCACGCTGACCACAAAACATATCTTTGACGCCTCTGCCGCGACGCTCTATGGGAAGTGATCATCAGTATCTATGTAGCATTCGTGAGACAACCATCTCACCACATGGAACAATTCTGCACACCCAACGGTTGAAATGAACATTTTCTGACCGGCTGCCTTGGCCATATTCTGACGGTTCTACGGCCATTCTTTCCTGTATGCGATTTTACTTGGCCTCCTTTCCGACCGAACTTGCTGAAGGCGGGGCCGAATATTTTCCTTCCTTCATGAATCCTTCGATGCTAAACCAATGAATTCATTAAAATATCTCTCTTCTTGATTCGGTCATCAGTCCTGCCTTCTGACCCTGAGCTCCATTAAGGACTTCTAAGGATCTTCTTCCTTGCCTTGAACGACAACATAACCCGCCACTTCAAAAACCAAAAGGCATGATCCTTGCTCAAATCTCGGCGTCCATCTATTCGGCAACGAGGAATTTCGCTTCCCGTTATGAAGGCCGCCGACTCCGAGCCAAAGCCCAATCCAAACGCGTCCGACTCCGGCATCACACTCGAAACAATCATTTCGGTCGGAGTAGTCGGATGGTTGGCGATCGGCATAATACTCATGGCGCTAGGTATCTGGTAGGTGGGCAACCGATCACAAGACCGTGTGAGGAGATCCTATATGCATGCATATTCCAATGTCCGGGGCTCTCGATATGTCGGTGCATTGATGTCCCTCAGCCTCGTAGTGGCCGGATGCTCGATGTTTTCCGGAGAGGCAAAGCTTTATAAAAATGCAAAAGGATCGGTCTATCTCAAGGAAATCGCCGATTGGTCATTCGAAGCCAGCCATCCAGCCGCCATCGACCAGATGACGATGCTGAAAATAGTCAAAGGCGTTGTGATCGACGACGTTCAGAAAATGTCCGGCAACATGCCCGCCGGTGGCAGCAAGCCGATGAGAGTATTCAGCGATGAAGACGCCGAGTTCCTTGCTCCCCTGCTAGCCAAAGGCCTATCGCAAGCGAAACCGGAGCAGATTGTCGGTTTCAAGGTGTCTCCATCGGCAGGGTCAGGCGCTGAACCCACAGCGGGCACCCTCTATATGCATCATGGATCGATCTATCTGACCATCGCTCCGTCCTACAATAGGAAAGCCATGGGATTCTATCCTAGTTCTCTCGTTCGCCTTGAAAAAGCTCCTTCTTTTGTCGCTCTGGGAAGCGAAGCGATGACGATGGTGATCGACTACCAAGTCCTCGCCAAAGGACCGATGCCGAGCTCACCCTCTCCAGCAGGATCCTCAAAGTCCATGCCGGTTTCCGCGTTTCAGGCTGCTCCAGTGGCACCAGCCGCTATACCGGCCCCGATCACTTCGGCTGCGAAAATACCGCCACAGGAAGATTCTCTTTCAGATGCCCAAGAGTTCCACGCACATAGTCGAAGCCAATCCGGAACGTCTGAATTGGCCACGGAGGAACTGTTGAACAGAAAACTGGATGAGCTCCGTGAAGCGCGTGAGGCCAACAAACTCAAAGACTCCGAGATTGCGATGCTGAAGAAGGAAGCCGCCTGGATGAAGCAAGAGCTTCGTCAGCGGACGGCGGAAGTGAAAGCCATGAAGGCCAGCAAGACAACCGCCCGCACGGTCCCGAAAAAGAAATCGGCGGAAGCGTATCCGACCCGTTGATCGACTGATCATTCAACCGACATCGTAAAACTCAGGCTGCAACAGGACAACCTCCCTGGATAGAGGCTGACGAAAGTTCATGCGGCAATAGCAGGCATACGTCACGTAGGTATCTTGCAGACAGTACTGTGCAAGTTCACGGCCTTGCCTCCTTTCCCACATTTCGGCGACTTGCTCCCCACTGCCCGACTTCGTGTCGACCTGTAATGCGCGGGCCAATACATCGAGCTTGACCCAACCTCTCGTATCCCAATTACTCCAAATGGCCATCGTGTCATAGACCGGTTCGGTGCGGAATTTTGCGAGATTGATGTCGAGGCTGGGTTTCACTTGATTGATGATCGACCGCTTCTTGATGAAGGGAAGATCGAAGCCAAGCCCATTATGCGTGATGAACAAGGTAGGGCGGTCCTGGGCCAGCCTTGCCCAAAATTGGCGGAGCAGCTCGCGCTCGTTCGCCCCGAACCAGGCGACGGCGCTGCGTGCTTCCATCTGATCGGAAAATTCCAGCAGACCGATACAGACGATGCGGCTGAACGTCCCATCGAACGCCGACTTGGCATACGACTCATCGTCCAGCCGGCGCTGCTCTTCGGCGGCACCTGCGACAAAGAGATCGAAGTTTCCTTCTGCCGGATAAGAAACTTCGTTTGCCGGCGGCTTCCCCAATAGACGAGCCCATTCATCGCGTGGGGACTGGACGGTTTCAATGTCGAGCACGACCTTCATCGTGAAACTCCGAACGCATCGCGTCGCAAAGCTTCGATAACCGCATAGTCCGCCGGCGGAAACTTATACTGTGTGAGATCTTCGGGACATACCCATCGGATTTCTTCACAACCGATAAGCATCGGCTCACCTTGTTCAATGGCACATCGAAAAAAATGCAACTCTATGATTCTATCTTGATAGTCGTGCCGAATGATTCGATACGGAATAGGGAGGTCGATGCGAATGCTCAGCTCTTCAAATAACTCGCGTTGCAAACACTCCGTTAACGATTCGCCTATCTCCCGTTTTCCGCCCGGGAACTCCCAGAACCCGGCTAAGTGGGCACCGCGCTTTCGACGGGCGATCAAATAGCGACCGTCACGATGAATAAGCCCTGCCGCTACTTCAATGACTTGCATGATAAGCTTACGGCCGTTCACGCGTCGCCGGACTGAACGGATACGTCTTACAGAACGACTTCATCGGACATAGGAGACAATAGGGGTCACGAGCCGTGCATACCATCGCTCCAAAATCCATAATAGCCTGATTAAAGTCATATCCTTTCCCCCGCGGGATCAAGGATTCCGATAATTCCCATAGCATCGTCTTCTGTGTCTTAGGATCACCCTTGGCGACAAACACCCTGTGTAAGACACGGATCACATTCGTGTCGAGAATGGGTGCATCTTCATTAAACGCGAACGCGCGAATAGCCCCGGCGGTATACCGCCCGATCCCTTTGAATGAAAGTAACTCCTCGGCGTTATTGGGTAACTTTCCTCCGTACCGCTCCACCGTTTCGCAAGCGATTCCATGCAGCCGTTCCGGACGAACGTTATACCCAAGGGGATACCACGTCTTCTTGACGTCGGCGACCGGAGATTCTGCCAAGACCTCGAAACTTGGATAACGTTCCAAAAATTCATGATACTTGGGGACCACCCGATCAACTTGAGTTTGCTGAAGCATCACCTCTGAGACGAGTATATGATAGGGGTCGGAGGTTTTACGCCAGGGTAAATCCCGGCCATGCTCCCCATACCACTTCAACAATCGCCGCTGAAATCGACGCTTAGCTGAAAGATCCGGCAGAATCGCCTTGGCGGCTTTTTTCTGGTTGGAGAGACGTCGCGCGGACATGCACCCGGCTCATCGTTACAGTCGTTTAGCCGGTGGCATTGTAGGTGCGCCCTTGTCAAAAATCAAACACGCCGTTCGACCATGCCTTGAAGAATCGCTCGTGAAGCCTTGGCAATCTGTTCAAAGGAACGTTCTCGTGATATTCTCTAACAAGTCAAAGTTCAAGGCAGCCATGAACGTGGAGACCTTCCGATATCGGTTGTTTCAAGTATCAGTTTGGATTGGAAGTTTAGCCTTCCCCTTTCCGTCCATAGCCGAAACCCTCCAGGTGCCATGGGAATGTTCGAACTACACAGGAGACGCCCAGACCCGTTGCGTGAACGCCTTCATGGAAGCGCAACAGAAAAAAATCGCAGAGCTTGAAGGGAAACTCCAGGCCCAAGAAGGGACAGTCAGCCAACTCAAAGGCCAGCTCGATCGGCAAACTACGGCAACAAGCGACCTACAACGTCAGCTTGCAGAGCGGTCCACAACGGGCATTGTCCCAGTCCCATATTCCTCCTATCCTTACTTCTATGGTCCTTACTCCTATGGCTATCCCTTCGGCCTAGGGTTGGGGTTCGGGCTCCATTTTGGAAGTTCCGGGATTTATGCTTCACCCTTTTACAGTCCCTTTTGGGGCCACCGACGTTACGGTTATTGGGGCTATCCTTGGTGATGTTACAGATAAAGAAAACCAGCAACCCATCCGTTAGTTCTGAACTCTGCCGGCCCTGCCTGGATCGGTCTTTTCGTTGACAAGTTGCCTCCTCCCACATAGCCTGCTACGTAGTGCCTTAGCACAACGGCGATCGGCTCAGCAGGCTGAGAGCCAAGTCCCCATAACACGAGGATGCACGATGGTTGTTCGGAAATTCCCCAGGTTTCCGGTTGCAATGCCAAGCACGCTGGTTCAGAGAGACAAACTTCGATACAACGCTTCCGTGAAGGATCTCTCGCTGAAAGGCTGCCGGTTGGAAAGCGTCGTCCGGCCCTTTACCGGCATGCAGGTTGAAATATTCATCGAACTGCCCGGCGAACCTACACCAATCCACGTTAGCCGGGGGGCCGTCCGCTGGTCCGGATCCCAAGGCATCGGTGTCGAATTCTTAACAGTGGCGCCCCCTGAACAAGAACGACTGAAGAAGGTGGTCGAGCAACTCTCCGTGACGACAGGACAGGCCCTCATCCTTCCAAAAGACGAGCTGCCGAAGACGTGAACTGAACTAGGTTTGAGCTTAGTACTCCTGGACAGGAGTCGGCTCCTCTAGATATGGCACAATGGGAACAATCTGGAATGGAGTATCCCTGTACATATAGATCACGGTAAAAAGGTCATGTTCTATCTGTCTGATATCGTAAAGATCCTTTCTCCCACTGAGCTGCTTGCAGGGAAAAAACTTGTCCAATTCTCGAAGGCGAAGGTCGCGGATCATTCTTCCCGGAGGGATCTTACACGACACATAGGTGTAGTCACCTACCCTTAGCTGGACCCATAAATCATAGTCATCATCTGCATCACTAATCATGATTGTCTCAGGACCTGTCTGATGTATTGTCAGTAACCCTCCAGCTTCAACTCCCTCCTTTACTGAGATTATTCCATCTCCACCTAGCGCTAGAACATGTCGAGTGCCTCTTAAATAGTGCGGCATTCTTGATTTACCATCAATGATCATACCCCAACCTTCGGGAGGCGGAAGCTCTCTGATATGCGGAGGCCAAAACTGCAAGGTAGAGTAAACAATACTCTCGAATACCATAGGAGCAATTCCTGCAAGGACAATGATGTCGCCATCCTGCAGTTTTTTTGATTTTCCGTATGGGACAAACTCGGAGTTAATCGTGGTCCCATTTAGGCTTCGCACATCGAAGGCCAATAAATTGCGGCCAATCATTGCATGTAGTCGAGAAATCATGTTGGGCTGAAAACTTACATTAGCCTGCATATTACCCGGGGTAGAGCGCCCTAGTGTTACCACATCGTTGTGTAATGTATGGACCTTTCCCGTGCTAAGTGTCCGCAAGAGACCCCATGGTCGGATTTGGAGCCACGATATGTACGAAGATGCAATTGCCGTTAGTAGAAGTACCCCCATGATCCAAGACATTGATCGCAGGATTTGTTTTTTTGTTTCATGCTTCTGAATTAACCTTGCCCGCCAACTTAAGATACCTTGTGCAAGTACATCATGATAAATTTCAAAGGATATCCCATTGGACGTATCCGGCAACGGCACTGATCGAAGAATGCGTTTATCGCCGGTCGACAGCTTCTCGAGAATGGGTATCAGTGGCTGCTTGTACGGGCTTGCAGGTTCTTCCCTGAGATATCCTTCCAAGGATTCAGGAGTCTGAGCGATCTTGGTTCCAGAAGGAGTGACGAGGTGATGAAAGATTCGCGCTGCAACTAGTTTTTCTTGAGATGATAAGGCATCTAGAGTCTCTGCGAGATGCGATATAACGATTCCATTGACTTGCCCTAACCTTTTGAATGTCTCGAAGCGAATCTTCTCTGAATCTGCTTTTGCTTCAAGCTCCCAAAGCCGTGTCAAAACAAGCTGCAAGAAAGGAGTTGCTATCTCACTTACCTCATTGGCAGACTGTGCTCTACCTGCTCCAGTAGAATCGCTGATGCGTATACGTTCTGGCCTTACTTGTTTCAAGATTTCGTTGACCAAGTCATCATCGATTCTAACCGGGCCCTCCCGTGTGTCATAGTCGTTCTCATATCTATTCAGCGGTTCCCGTATGGCCTCCTTAGCCCCTTCCTTGCTTAAATGAGCTAACCGCAGTGTATTGGCAAGGAGGTTTGGGATACGTCGCTTAAATCGATCTAGTTTCGACAGCGCGTCGTCCCGCAATCCGATTAGGAAATTCACGTCTATTTCTTCCCTGTTTACGGAGCGGGCCAGCTCAATATCAAAACTCGCTCCTACATCAGAACCCTGGCTCGAATGATAAAGCAGGTATTCTTCAAACTGATCCAGCAGAACCAGGATTGTGCCATTGAGTGCCTTAGATGATTTGTATAGAATGTCATCGAAGGGCAATGCCAAATCGATGTCGAGAGACCTGTGCACGGCGAAACAGACCGAATCCACACATGCTCGCTTTAGCTTCTCAAGAAACGGTCCTTGCCACTCCCGAAATAGAACGATAGCTGTCCGTGCTTCATTTCGCAGGTGAGGGATAACTCCGGCCTGCAAAATAGAACTCTTACCAACGCCGCTTGGTCCATATAAGATAGTTAGCGGAGCTGAACGTAGATTGGAGGATATGATTCGTTGATCGCGGCTTCGGCCGAAGAAATACTTTTGATGGTCTTCAGTGAAGGGTGCTAAACCTACATAGGGACAAAACGGTGTATTCTCGTCCATGGAGCATCAAGTCAAGTTCACCAGTACTTCATTGCTCACTTGCTTCAATTTGCTGCATTTCCACATCTCTTCGGCAAATACATTAAGATTGCACTCATATATTTCAACATTTCGCTTTGCCCACAGTTTTTTCTCAAATTCTGGTGGAGTGATTTGTATCGACCAAGATGGAGGGCGCTGGTTGTCCTCTCCGCTAAACTGTGGCTCAGCAGCAGGTCGTTTGCTCAGATTCTTAAAGATTAGGCGGAGGTTCCAATCACGGAGGCTATAACCCAGAAAGAGAAAACTGCGATCACGGAAAAACGTTTTCAGCTGGCATGGCACTGCCGTTTCCATACGGGACATAAACTCCACATAGTCTTCCTCCGTAATAACCAAATTATCCCATTTTTCCGTTTCGCTCTGTATGGTGCCATGCATTTTGAAAATCACTGTGGTCGTACTGAAGTCAAGATCAAGCTCATTTGCCGCAACTTCTTTAGGCTGCACCTCTCCATGAGGAAACCACAAGACACAGTTAGCAAGATCCTTACGTTCGGCAGGATATACTACTAAATCAAATGGCTTATCAGCGGCCACAAAGGCCTGCTCGAGCAAAGTGTCGTAGTTGGTGACGACAAGGACCTGAGGGACCGGTACTGCCGCAAGAAACTTATGAAGTTTCCCAGGCGTGTAAAAAAGGCTCTTTCCTTCTTTTGGATTACCAGCAAAGACTTTCTGGCGTAGCAAACTACGAAGGCCTTTACGGCCCAGGTATTCAGAATAGTAAGAAGATACTTTGGCCAGATCGCGTCGGTCATAGTCGTCTTGAGATGGGAAATCAGACAGACTGGCGAGATATCGGGCCAATTCGCCTCCGCTCGGCAGAAAGGTTGGGTTATCAGGATCCCAATGCTCTAGTGGAGAAGCGACGCGTGCAGAGATAGAAGCTCCTGCACCCAAAAATGGGATTACCATACCGGATTTCCAATTCTCCCAGATCCCCCCATAAGGTATACCAGCCATGGTCATCCTCCATTCCTAGCTACCTCGATGCGCAGATAAAATATGAACTCGACGTCATGCTTCCAAAATCTAGATCTCGTCTTGCCTCCTTAAACCGATGTCTTTGTTACTATAGAAACCCGGCCCCATCAAACCTGATTTGTTGCCTCTCTAATTTTTTGGCAAATTTGCACAAGGACCTCATTCCGCTTTGAAGGTTTGAGCTTGTCCAAAGGCAGCGCCACATCATGGGCGGCCTGGTACGCACCTACTCCAGACTCTTTGTAGAGACACGAGCTTACGTGAGCCCACAGGATTCGAGTTCCTTGATTTTTGGCCTTGTCTAGGAGCGGGGGGAGTTCATGCTGCGCGATGAAATCAGACGCTAGAAAATTTGGGCTGACAAGGAGTACTGCCGCTCGCGCAGCTTTCAACTCACGTTCGATGTCATCTCTCCATGTGGCTCCCGGCTTGATATCCGTATCACTCCACAGAGACACGGTCCCTTGTCTCACCAAAGGCTTGAGCATGTCCTGAAGTCGTTTCAGCCAGACCTTGTCTTTGTGGCTATAGCTGACAAAAACATGCTCCTGGGCCGAACTGCCTTGGTCTACCAGTGATGGCGGAATGGATTCGTGAGCTGCCACCTTTGGGGTTCGTGCCGCGAATTCTTCAAAGAACCGGATGTAGTCCATCGGCTGTTTTCGGCCAAGAGGATCGTAGAGATAAAGCAAAATCTTCACAGGACGATTACGCTTCAGGAGGTCGTCGGCGATGACTTCCGACATTTGAGCTGCGACTTCTTCATAGGGGAAACTTGCTGTCCCTGCACCGATGGCTGGGAACGCTATTGATTGCAGACCAAATGCCTCCAAGAATTGCAAGCAACGTTTTGTGACTTTCTGAAGAACCTGCGAGGGAGTCATCGATGTAGTGGATGGACCGATCGTAACAGCATGAAAGATGTAGCGAGCGGGTAATGTCCCAGCAGTTGTCACCACCACATCGCCCAAAGTGGCCGGTGTCATCTTGGCGGCATCCAGCGGTATTGCATTCCCTCCGGCCTGCCGAATGGCTCGAGACACACCACCACTCATCGTAAGTTTATAGTCGTCTGAGCTAACAAGAACCTCGGCATCCGAGGTCGTTATGTCCCCAAAGGTGAGAGTGAGGTATGAGTCGTGGAACTTGTAAGTTCTGGAGGTCTCGGTCATACCGAAAACCCAGCTTGATTACCGGTGAGAATTGCGGTCCCTTCCTATCACTAAGCGGCACGGATAAGCAATATGCCTAAGCAACCATTTTGCCTGTCTAGAAGAATGTCTATGTCTTTGATTGTTAAGGAACATGGACACAGGCGCAGAGACACTACGAATACGTAACTGGATCTAATTAGATACTGGTGTATCTATCTGATACAAGGGTCATTGGTGCATATCTGATATCTGGTTGTGACAAAGTCACTCTCTGTCTGGAAAGCAGGCCTTCCGGCAGGCTGGTGAGATGGAACGGAAACTCGCCGTTCTTCACGTCGGCACGTGATGCTGCAGAGTTTCGGTGACCATGGGAAGGCCGTCTCACACGGAATCGCCGTGAGAGGAAACCGCCACCCTCTTGTTCGTGGCTTTTACATACACGACATGCATATTGACCTATGTGCCGACCAGCCTCATACACCGATGGCAGCTGTGCAGGTTGTTCAAGTGACGCCAAACTAAGGTCGCAAGCTACTACCGCCTCTTTTAGGGAGATAGAAGGAATGCACCATGACAGAACGATTACGAATGGCAGCTCTGAGGAAGTCGTTGGAGCACGGCGATATAGAGTGCCGTGGCGATGGCCAGCGATTCGCGCGCTTCTTTGATGGACGGAACCTGGCTGTCGCCAGGATAACGGAATTCCCATGCGAAGACGGTCAAGGGAACGGCAGGCTGGAGCGCATCCGCTAACTTCGAATCGAATTCAAGACAGTGGCGTCCCAGTTCATCGAGATCGTGAGTTTTCTTGAAAGGAGTATCGTGGGCCGTGAGAAACCCCTTGAGAGCTTTTTCCGCAGCTTGCTGACAATGAAACAGGGCGTCTTCGATGAAGGGCGGGTTGGCATCCAAGTCGATGCGGGCGCCTCGCGGGTCGTCTGCGGCTTTGCTCAGCCAGCCGCGAACCGCTGCAGCCTTCTCAGGCTGCATAGAGAAGCTTCCCTTCGCGTTCCACTGTAGCCGGGAGGGAACACACGACCGTACGTTGTCGTTCAAACTCATCGCGTGTCAAAACTAACACGTCTTTGGCGACCCCTATGCCTCGTAGCGATTCGAAGGCAGCTTGGTCCCGGCGGTATCGGGGCAATGACGAGGTGGGGACGACAACGAGCAGATCGTAGTCACTCTCCGGTCCAGCCTCTCCCCGAGCTTGGGAGCCAAACAGGTAGATACGCTCCGGCGCAAGAGTTTCAACGAGGCGATGTACCATCGTGTCAAGTAGAGGGGGGAGAGGGAGGTTGTGCTGCCGCATCAGCTCACTCCAATGGGGAATTATACCTGGCGTGAGCGCTTATTGTCTAAGATACGGGACAAAACATAGCTGGTCCGGAATTATCCTCTGAACGGCGTGGATGCCGATGATCATGATCATCATATTGCTGTGACTGAACAATATATTGCTGTGACTGAACAATCGTATTAGAACGCAGGCTTGTCCGGTAGGCTGTCGAGATGGAGTCGAAATTCTCCTGCTTTCGCATCGGCCACATAGCGCCTCAAGGCCTCGCTGACCACATGAAAGGCCATCGTCTCCCAGGGAATGTCCGAGAGTGGAAACAGTCGCACATCCAAGCTTTCCGCTCCCGCCTGAAATGCCGGCGTCTTCATTCGGCCACGAAACACCAGATAGACCTGTCCGATATTGGGGAGGCTCAGCACGGCGTAGAGTCCGGTAATGGCGACATCGGCATGGGCCTCTTCCAGTGTTTCGCGCACCGCCGCTTGTTCCGTACTTTCGCCAAGCTCCATGAATCCCGCCGGGAACGTCCACAGTCCCAGACGGGGTTCGATAGCCCGACGGCATAAAAGGATTTGATCCTCCCATTCCGGAATACAGCCCGCGACGATTTTGGGATTGTGATAATGAACGCGCGCGCACTTGTCGCACACGTGCCTGGGCAAATTGTCCCCGATAGGAACTTTATGCGTGACCGTTGCACCACAGTGGCTGCAATAGTTCATCAGAATATGCATGGCTCGTTGTGAATACAGACAGGCAAGGCTCACGAATCAAACACCAAGCATGGATAGCATAAACGCGCTTGCTTTGCACGCCGAGCCAAGCCTCCGTCCCGAGCCACGACTGCGAAAGGGGTCAGTATGTCTGAGAGTAAGTAATGAAGGTGAGTCGACAAGAAACCTTTCAAGATCGCCGGCATAGAGCGATGCGAGCCTCGGTTCCGTTCGGTAATTATTGCTCGTCTTAGAGTTAGATCCTCTCCCTTGACTTCCACGCAGGGAAACCTATCAGGTTGTTATAATGGCTTGAACCCTGAACAAGGATGGATTCCATGGATAATAATAATGTTGTGTCTACATTGCCGATACTCCCAGTCAAACGGACGGTGTTGTTTCCAGGAGTGATGATGCCGCTGACAGTCGGGCGAGAGCGATCCATCGCTGCCGTCAACGCCGCAATGAAGACCGAAGAAAAGACAATCGTCGTGGTCGCACAACGGGATCCGCAAACCGAAGAACCCGGATTGGCAGATCTTTATTCCATCGGCACGAAGGCGATCGTCAAGCAAATCGGCCAGTCGTCCGAGGGAACGATTCACGCGCTGGTTCAAGGGCTGGATCGCGCCGTCCTCCTGAAAGAAGAACAATCAACTCCCTACTCCATCGCGCGCGTCCGTTCTCTCGGGCGCCCTACGGACGATGGACCGGAAGTCCAAGCGCTTCACCGAGCCATTCAAGAGTTGGTGTCGGACTTACCGAGGTTGATCCAAGCTCCCGGCATCCAAGAAGTCGGCGCGGTGCTGAGCAACGAGGATGATTCCGTGGCACTTGCCTATCGCATCGCGTCGCTCGTCAATCT